>NZ_SMKU01000004.1 GCF_004349215.1 Actinomadura rubrisoli
CTCCCCGCCGAGGTCACCGCCGCCGACCTCGACGCCGCCGACGCCGGCACCACGATGATGCCCGTCCTGTCCCTCGCCGCCGCCCACGAGGCCGAGGACCGCGAGTTCTGGGGCCGCATCGCCCACCTGGAGGAGGACAAGGAGCTCGCCTTCTGGAACTCCCTGCACGCCGAGGCCGCCGAGTCCGATCCCGTCCTGTACGCAACCACTCCGGGATTCCGCTAGAGTTATTGTGCGCGCCGAGGGGCACCTCGGACCGCCAAGCGGACGTGGCTCAGCTGGTAGAGCATCACCTTGCCAAGGTGAGGGTCGCGGGTTCGAATCCCGTCGTCCGCTCTGAGAGGCCGCGACGGCCTCGCTCTGGTGGAGTGGCCGAGAGGCGAGGCAACGGCCTGCAAAGCCGTGTACACGGGTTCAAATCCCGTCTCCACCTCGCAGTACACGCAAGGGCGATTAGCTCAGTGGGAGAGCGCTACCTTGACACGGTAGAGGCCACTGGTTCAATCCCAGTATCGCCCACCACCCACCCACCTTGAGCACATCCAGCACGGCCTTGTGGTGGTACCGCAACCCGTGAGGACCGCACCGAGCACGACCAGCAGAACTCCCTCGCCGGGGCCTAGGTCACCGCCGCAGGCCGGACGCCAGACGCGGCGCCCGAAGCCGGACCGGCGCAGCCACCTCCCCTCCCGGCTGGTGAAGCACCCTGCTCGCGGCGGTGGCCGTCCACGACCTCCTCCAGGTGCCTGCCGAGGACCAGCGGTAGATCGAACCACCGGGCAGCGGCCGCGCTCTTGGGCGGCGCCAACCACATCCGGCCCCCGACCCCGCGCAGGGATCCGATACCGGGATCGACCAACAGGCATCCGTCACCAGTACGGCAACCTTGACCAGCCGTCCGCGGGCCTCGGCGAGGGGTTCGGCGATCCGTATGGCCTTGTTGATCTCGTCGTACTCGTGCGGCTGCCGCCCGACCAGCTCCGACCAGCGGGCGCCGGTGTAGCCGTCCAGCAGCGCCGGCACGAACCCGCGGTACCCGGTTGACCCAGCCCTGGATCTCCAGGTGGTGGTTGAACGGCCAGTCCTCCCACTGCGGCAGCAGATGGGTGTCCAGGTGGGATCGGTACTTGGCCTGAGTAGTGATGGCCAGCCGGTGATGGCGCAGCCAGCATTATTGCCGAGCGGCCGTCCGCGTCGGCGGATCCAGCACCTCTCGAAGATCACCCGTTGCAGCGGTAGGAATAGGTCTCATAGGAAGCTCATAGGCGCATCTTGATCACGGTGCTCGCTGATGACGGACTTACCCGCCCTGCCGGCAAGCCATGGGTGCCCGTGGGTACGGGTGCCCAGCCTCGAATCATCTGAGCGTTGGCAACAATCCAGTGCTCTTCAGAAACCGGCTTGCCATGCGGGATCGCTGACGGCGTTGTCCGTCTGAGCCCGGTAGGAGCCATTCCGCGAGTTGTCGCTGATCCTATGAGCCGCCGATGCTGTGACCGCCATGATTTGCGCGGCAAGGTCATGGGAATTGCGTCGTGTGGGCAATTGGCATGCCCCGGGCCCACTGCAACGGTGAGCATAGAGTTTGGTCACAGGCGCAGGGGGTACGATCGGTCAACCATGTCGACCAGTCAGGTGCAGCTCTCTGAGCGTGCAATGGAACGTGCGCGTATCGCAATCGGAGGTGTCTTCTTCCTGGTTGGCCTCGCCTTTGGGACGTGGGCCGCGCGCATACCCGACTTCAAGCGGGATCTCTCGCTCAGCGACGCCCAACTGGCCGTGGCCTTCGTTTGCCTGGAGGGCGCCGCGGTCGCCGGGTTGTGGGTCGGAGGAGCGCTGGCGGTCCGCATCGGAAGCGGCCCTGCGGTCCGCTGGTCGATTCCGCTGTTCGCAATGGCCTTGGCGGTGTTGGGCTTCGTTCCGGGCCTTGGAGCCCTCGGTGCGACCGTGGCCATGTTCGCGTTGGCCAACAGTGTTATCGATGTCGCCATGAACGCGCAGGGCGTCGTCGTCGAGCGGCGGCTGGGGCGTCCTTTGATGTCCGCCTTCCACGCAATGCACCCGATCGGGGGCATTGTCGGCTCCGCGGTCGGCGCGTTGGCCGCTCACCAGTCGGTTGACCGGGCATTGCATCTCCCGATGGTCGGGGCGGTCATGCTCGTGCTCTCGTTCGTCATCGGCCCGCGGCTGCTGCCGGGGAAGGCCGACCGGACGGACGGGGAGAGGTCCGGGGACCGGACGGGGCGGGGCTGGAGCAGGCCGCTGGTCCTCTTCAGCGTGATGGCGTTCTGCATGACGTTCGCCGACGGGACCGCCAACAACTGGAGCGCGGTGTACCTGAGGGACGTCCTGCATGCCTCACCCGGGGTCGCGGGTGCCGTCGTCACGGCCTTTCTCGCCGCCATGGCCCTCGGTCGCCTGGTCGGCAACCGGCTGGTCAGACGCTATGGCGCCGTGCGGGTCTTCCGGGTCGCGGCACTGATCGGCGGGCTCGGGCTGGCGGCCGGCACGGTGACCGATCAGGTGGCCGGGGGCTTCCTTGGATTCGCGGTCTTCGGCATCGGCGCATCAGTGACCTTGCCGCTGACGCTGGCGGCGGCGGGGGGCCTGCCCGATGTTGACACGGCACGCGCCGTGGCTCGGGTCTCCATGGTCGGCTATGTGGGGTCGTTCGTCGCCCCCGCGCTGGTGGGCGGCCTGACGGAGGACGCGGGTCTCCGCGTCGCGTTGCTGCTTCCGGCGGCGCTCGTGCTCGCCACTCTTCCGCTGGCGCACTGCCTCCGTGAGGCCGATTCGGGACCCTGTGACGTGCCTGGCGCTCGATAGGGCCCCCGTGGAGTCCTGACCATAATTGCTCAACACCTGTTTAGGTGACGCTCAGCGAATGTCAGGCGACGGTTGCTCATACGAATTCGTACTGTGGCGCTTGAAGGGAGAACATCGAAAGGGGCAGGTGTGAGCAGAACCCCGGTCGGAGCTGTCCTCTTTGATTTCCACCAGACGCTCTTTCAGGTGGAGGCCGGTGAGTCCTGGATCGGTGCGGCCTGCACTGGCATCGGACGCGATACGGCCCTGCCCGAGATCGAGACCCTGCTGACCCAGGTCAATGCGGCCAGAGAATTTCCCGATGTCGTCGAGGGGCAGAAGGGCCGGGACCGGTCTCCGGAGGCGCACCGCAGCGCGACGCTTTTCTGGCTGCATGCGGGCGGCGTGGACGAGCAGCTGGCCGACGCGCTTTACGAACGACTGCTGGATCCCAGCGGCTGGCACCCTTACCGCGACACCGCCGCCACGCTTGCCGAACTCTCCAGGATCGGTGTCCCGGTCGGCGTCATCAGCAACACCGGTTGGGATCTGCGGAAAACCTTCGAACACTATGGCTTGGCCGGCCATGTCAAATCCTTCACGCTGTCGTGCGAGCACGGAATGGAGAAGCCTGATCCGGACTTCTTCCGGCTGGCCTGCGCGGAACTGTCATCTCCTCCCGAAGAGACCTTGATGGTCGGGGACAACCCGTTGAGCGACGGGGGTGCGGTCGCGGCCGGAATGATGTGTCACCTGTTTCCGCCGGCGCCGCCACATGCCTCACGCGGCCTGTGGACGATCCTGCGTCTCGTCGATCCTTGGACGGAATGATGCAGGTCGCCATCATCGCCGGTGGGGCGGCGACGCGGATGGGGCCGCTCACCCGTCAGCGCCCGAAGGCATTGCTGCCGGTCGCGGGCCGTCCCTTCCTCTCCTGGGTCCTGGACCTCCTTGAGTCCTGCGAAGCCGTCACATCCGTCCACCTCTGCCTCGGACGGCATGCGGATCAGATCGAAAGGTTCATCGCGGAGCGGCCGGCAGGCAGGCTCCCCCTCACGAGTACTGCCGAAGCCACTCCGCTGGGAACGGCCGGGTGCCTCCGCCTGGCCCTTCCCCGCTTGGACACGCGCTTCCTCGTCCTACTGGGAGACACCTATACACCTGTCGATTTCGGTGCGATCACGCATGCCCATGAGACCTCTCGGAAGCCGGCGCTGATGGCCGTCTACCGCAACGGAGACGCGCTTGAGCGCAGCAACATACGGATCCATGAGGGCCGGGTGGTCGAGTACGACAAGTCGGCCGAGGCCGGGACGTATGAGCATGTGGACTACGGCGTCGCCGTGCTGGAACGAGGCTTGGTCGATGCGCTGCCACCCGGTCGCCCCAGCGACCTGGGCGAGATCTTCCGGCCTCTGATCGCCCGTGGCGATCTCGCGGCCTTCGAGGTCGGGACCCGGTTCTTCGAGATCGGCTCGCTGTCCGGCTACCGGGAGTTCGACGAACTGGTCTCGGCAGGGCGGCTCGCGCGGCAAGGGGTGAGATGAGTGGCGGACCCGTTCGTGCTCATCGTCGGCGCGGAGCGATCGGGGACCACGGTGCTGCGGGGCATGCTCGACTGCCACTCGGAGCTGGCCGTCCTCTACGAGTCGCACGTCGTGACCGAGCTGGATGCGGCGTTCGTCCGCCGCGACGACGGGACCCTCAACGTCGACGCGTTCGCCAAGGCATTCATCGAGCACCGGTGGTTCAAGCGCTGGGAGCTCTCGGAGAACGAGGTGGTGACGGGACTGCGCGCGGCTGACCCGATCTTCTACGCCGACGCGATCCGGTCCTTGTTCGCGTTGTACGCCCGGCTGCGCGGCAAGCGCCTGTATGGAGACAAGTCTCCCTCCTACATATTCCGCATGACCCATATCGCGGAAAGGTTCCCCGAGGCTCGTTTCGTCCACCTCGTCCGAGACGGCAGGGACGCAGCGCGCTCTCTGCAACAGGCGCCGTGGGGGCCGGACGACTTCGCCGGCGCGGTCCGCTACTGGCGGGATTGGCTTGAGGCCGGTCTCAGGGCGGGCCACCGCCTGGGCCCACAGCGATACATGGAGTCGCGATATGAGCGGCTCGTCGCCGAACCGGAGGAGACGCTGAGCGAGATCTGCGAGTTCCTGGGGCTGAACTACGAGTCCCGCATGCTGGGTTTTCACCGGCGTGCGGACGAGGTTCTGCGCCACGAGCGACCGCGGTACCACGAGCACCTCGCTGAACCCCTTCGAGGGGACATTCGTGACTGGCGACGGGACCTCGACGACGGTGACCTCAGAACGTTCGAGCGACTCGCCGGAGAGGTGAACCGGAGCCTCGGCTACCAAGGAGGCGTGGGCCGGTGACCATCAGATGGGGCATCCTGGGCTGCGGTGAAGCGGCCGAGGTCAAGAGCGGGCCGGCCCTGCGGCAAGTGTCCGGCAGTCAAGTGACGGCGGTCATGCGGCGGGACACGTCGAAAGCCGAAGACTACGCGCGCCGTCACGGAGTGGGCAGATGGCACGGCGACGCCGGCGCGCTCATCGGGGACGGCGATGTGGACGCGGTCTACCTGGCCACGCCGCCTCACATGCACCTCGAATACGGTCTGGAGGTCTGCGCGGCGGGCAAGCCCCTCCTGGTCGAGCGGCCCATGGGCCGCAACGAGGAGGAGGCGGCAGCGCTCGCGGGGGCCTTCGAAGCCGCGCGCCTGCCGTTGTTCGCCGCCTACTACCGGCGGGCCCTGCCACGTTTCGCCAAGGCGAAAGAGATCATCGACGCGGGCGTCCTCGGAACCGTGACGAGCGTGCACTACCGGCTCTGCCATCCGAGGCTGCACTGGGCCCCCGACCCCGCCACGGAGTGGCGGGTGCGCCCAGAAGTGTCCGGCGGTGGGTTCTTCGTGGACTTCGGGTGCCACGTGGTCGACCTGGTGGACTTCCTGTGCGGCCCGATCGACGAGGTGTCCGGACACGTCCGCTCCGGGCCGGGCGGGCTGCCTGAGGGTGACGTCGTGATGTCCTTCCGGACGGCTTCAGGTGTCCTTGGTGCGGGAGCTTGGTGCTTCGCCACCGGCATGCGTGACGACGCTCTCGACATCGTCGGCACCCGAGGCAGGATGCGGCTCCGGATCTACTGGAACCACCGGATCGAACTGGACGGCGACTTCGGTTCCCGCCGCCTCTCCTGCCCGGATCCACCGCACGTGTACACGCCGTTCGTCGAGGAGATCGTCTCAGCGCTCGCAGACCGGCCGACCCCGGTGGGCTCCGCCGCCGCCGCGGTACGGGCGAACAGGGTGATGGACACCGTGCTCGGACGCAAGGCGGAGGTGCGGTGATGGAACGTGTGCTGGTCACCGGAGCAGCGACCCTGGTGGGTCGCCGTCTTGTGGAGTATCTACGGAGGCGGGCCTTCTGGGTCCGCGCCGTCGACCACCGGGAATATGCCGGGCCCGCCAACGAGACCGTCCGGCTGGAGCCGACCGATTTCGAGGGCGCCCGGGAGATAACCGCCGGGGTCGGGCACGTGTACGCGCTGGACGGTCCGATGGCTCGTGAGAGACCGCCGGACGGCCGGGCACACGAGCAGGGCTCCGCCGGAGGGCCCGAACTCGAGATCGAATGGACGGAGAACCTGGCCGCGGCGGCGGCGAAGGCCGGCGTTCACCGCTACCTGTATGCGGCGCCGGGTTGCGTCCACCATGAGCCTGGCCCCGATCACCCGTGCTGCGCGGCCCAGCGGGAGTCCACCCGGCTACTTCAAGATCTTGAAAGGCGCACGGGAATGGAGTCACGGGTCGCGTTGCCGGCGAATGTCTACGGTCGTTGGAAGGCAGCCGGCGAAGCCGCAGCCTCGCCGGTGCACGAACTGGCCCTCATGGCGGCCGGGGTACCGGCGTCCCCGAACGGGGTCTTCGACGTGGGGACCGACGCCGCGACCGCCTTCTGCGCGCTGGAGGACTGCGTCGACGGGCTGTACCTGCTGATGCGGTCCAACCATCGGGCCCCGCTGTTGATCGCGTCCACCGAACGCGCCTCTCTCGGCGAGGTGACCGCGATCCTCGCCCGCATGTCCGAGCGGCCGCTGCCGATCACGGAGTCGGAGCGTGGCCGGGTCTTCCCTGCCCCCGCCCCCGACGACGAGATCCGGACTCGGCTCGGCTGGCTGCCGCCCACGCCCCTGGCGGCCGGTCTGGCGGACCTTTACGCGCATGCGCTGGAGGCGGGATCCCATGGTTGACGAGCCCATGGTTGACAAGCCGGTGGTGAGATTGGGAGTGGTGGGTTTCGGCCGCCACTTCCGCCGGTACCTGTTGCCCAACGTGATCGCCGAGCCACGGCTGTCGATCCGCAAGATCGCTGAGCTCGATCCCGGACTCCGCGCCGAGGCGGGATGCCGATTCCCCGGTGTCCGGCTCGTGGAGCGGGCAGAGCAGGTCTTCGGCGACCCCGAGGTGGACGCGGTGCTCATCAGTACGACTCCCGCGACGCACGTGCCGCTCGCGGAGGCGGCCGTCCGTTCGGGCAAACACGTCTTCGTGGAGAAGCCGCTCGGGACGTCGGCAGCACCGGTGCGGAGGCTCGCCGAGGTCGGCGCCGAGCACGGGTGCGCGGTCATGAGCGGCCTCATGTGGCGCCGGGCCCCGGTCACTCAGGTCGTCCGGGAATGGCTGGCCGGGCGGGGAGCCCATACCCGGCTGCTGAACATGACCGTCACGCTGCCCTTCATCGACCTCAAACCATCCTGGCGTGGCGACTGGGGCCTGTCGCTCCGGGAGAACGCCTACTACGACGGCTTCATTCACCCCATCGATTGGGCGTCCTCCATGCTGGGCCCGATCGGCGAGGCGCATGCGCGGGAACTCGACACCGGCGACGGCCGGCTGGCGGTGCACCTGTGGATCGAGGGCGCCGCTCGTGATCGGGCCGGCGCGGTCACGCTGGTGACGGGGTCGGACGCCTACGATGTGACGGCGTTGGGGCATGCCTCCGATGGGTCGTTGTGGCAGATGGACACCATGCAGCGAGTCACCGTCACCGCCCAGCCCACGTGGACCGGCACCCCCGGAGGCATCCGAGATCGGACGACCCGTTGCTGGGAGCCAGGCCAGCTCTACCGGGGCTGGGGACGGTACGGGTACGCGGAGGAGTTCGCGGCCTTCGCCGAGTCCGTCACTTCGGACGCCCCGACGGAAGGAACCGACCTCGACGACGTCGCCCGTACCTACGACGTCATCGAGGCGGTGATGCGGTCGGTGGCCGAGCGCACGACCGTCCAGGTGCCGGAACCAGTCCCCCGACGGCTGCCCGGCTGATGGGAGCCTCCCTGGTCGTCGCGTCTAATCGCGGGCCGGTCCAGTTCACCGGTGACAGCGACGAGACGGCGGTGCCGCGCCGCGGTGGAGGCGGCCTGGTCACCGCCATCGGCCCCGCGCTCGCCGATGGCGGCGGTGTCTGGATCGCCGCGTCGATGTCGGACGCGGACCGGAGGGTTGCCGCGTCCCGGCCCATGCTGACGGTGGTGCTCCCCGAAGGGCGTATCCGTCTCCGGCTGCTTTCCCCAGCTCAAGAGGTCTACGACGCCTTCTACAACGAAATCGGCAACCGTGTGCTCTGGCCGCTGAACCACTGCCTGTTCGACCTTGCGCGTGGTCCGGCCTTCGACGGTGCCTTCCGGGCGGCCTGGAAGCACTTCCGGACGGTCAACGAGGGTTATGCCGCAGCGTGCGCGGATGCGGCCGCGACGAATGCGGAGGTCTTCGTCCATGACTACCACCTGGCCCTGGCGCCGAGTGCGCTGCGACGCTCCCGGCCGGATCTGAAGATCGCGCACTACACCCACTGTCCCTGGCCTGATCCGCACTACTTCGCGGTGCTGCCGACCGGCCGCGAGCTCATCGAGGGCATGCTGGGCGCGGATCTGCTGGGCTTCGAGGTTCCGAGGTGGGCGGCCAACTTCCTGCGCTGCTGCGCGGCCCTCGGCCACCAGGTCGACTCCGCGGCGGTGCTGGCTCCGGACGGTCGACGCGTCCAGGTCCGCTCGTATCCGCTCGGGGTGGACGCCACCCAGCTGCGTCGGGCCGCCGCCGCGCCCGCCGTGGCCGCCGGCCGACGTCGTCTTTCCTCGATGTCAGGCGACGCCGTGGTCGTGGTGCGCGTCGACAGGCTCGAACCTAGTAAGAACATCCTTCGCGGTCTCCGCGCCTTCCAGGAGTTGCTGACGCGCAGGCCCGAGCTGCGCGGAAGGATCGTCCACTGGGTGCTGGCCTACGAGTCGCGGCAGCAGGTCCCCGAATACCAGCGCTATGCCGGGGACTTGCACAGCGCCGTCGCCGAGATCAACGCGCGTTTCGGTGATTCTCGGTGGACACCGGTCCGGCTGGCCACTGACGACGACTACCCGCGTTCGCTCGCAGCTCTGTCCCTGGCTGACATGATCGTCGTCAACCCGCTCTGGGACGGCCAGAACATGGTGGCCAAGGAAGGTCCCGTCATCAACGAGAAGGACGCTCCCCTCCTGTTGTCCCGCAACGCAGGAGCGGCTGACGACCTGGCCGCCGGCGCGCTGATGGTGAATCCGTTCGACACCGCCGAGCTGGCCGACGCGATGGCGGCCGCCTTGGACATGACGGCGGAGGAGCGCGCGGAACGCGCCGCGCTCGTACGGGAGGCGGCCGTGCGGGCGCCACCGCGCGAGTGGTTCGGGCAGCAGCGCCGCGACCTAGCGGAGGCCGCAGGACTCCAGGCCTCGACCGTTCACCGATGAGAGCAGCCCGGCCTGGTAGACGAAGGCGACGGCCTGGGCCCGGTCCTCCACTCCGAGCTTGGTCAGCACATGGTGGACGTGCGAGCGCACGGTGGCGTTCGAAAGGTTCAGGTCGCGCGCGATCCTCCGGTTCGACTCGCCGCGTGCCACCCGGTCGAGGACCTCGCGCTCTCGTGGCGTGAGCCGGTCGACGAGCCGCTGGCCGTTCTCCATGTTGTTCGGCAGGTGCGCGATGACCTTGTCGAGCAGGCGGCGCGCGACGGCGGGAGCGAGCACGGCTCCCCCATCGGCCACCGCGCGGACCCCTGCGTAGAGTTCCTCCAGGCTGCCGCTCTTGAGCAGGAAGCCGCACGCGCCGGCGCGCAGTGCCGGGAACACGCAGCGGTCCTCCAGCAGCATGGTCAGGACGAGGACGGGGACGGGCCGCCCCTCGTCCGGCCGCGCCAGGCGCCGCACCACGTCCAGCCCGCGTTCCAGCGGCAGATCGATGTCGGTGACGACGACGTCGGGCCGCGTCCGTCTCGCGGAGGAGACGACCTCCCGCCCGCTGACCTCCGCCAAGACCTGAATGCCGGGGTCCCGCTCAAGCATCGCGCGCACGCCGGACCGGAACAGAGGCTGGTGATCGCAAATCAGAACCCGGATTTGATCCATGCTTCTCCTTGCCGGTCGACGAGGCGGGGCGCGATGACAGGCCGACTACCCGCACCGGAGGACCCGAAACAGACGTTGAGGTCCGCTGTCGACATCCGGCCGTTTCGCCGAGTTATTGCTGCACACCGGTGCAGGGATTCAGTCAACGATGGTTAGGAGACCCCGCCGGATGATCGGGCTACGGTTCTCGCATCGGAATCGAGAATCCTGCCGGGAGCTGTCAGGTGAGCGGACAACAGCGGCCGAAGACGGCACTTTCGTCACGGACGGTCCACCACACGCCATGGATGCGGGTCCGAGAAGACAGGATTGTTGAACCGGACGGCCACGTTTCGCTATTTGGCGTGGTTGAGAGGGCACCCTTCGTGGTCGTTCTTTGTGCCGTCAGGGCGGATTCGATAATCCTGCTCCGGCAGTTCCGCTATGCCGCGGGCCGGTGGCTGTGGGAGTTGCCGCAGGGCGGGGTCGAGGACGGCGAGGACCTCGCGCGGGCCGCGGCGCGCGAGCTTCGTGAGGAGACGGGCTGGCGGGCCGACCGGGTGACGGTGCTGCTGAACGGCTTGTACGAGGCCGGCGACTGGGCAACGCAGACGTTCGGAGTCGCACTGGTCGATCCCGGTGGCCGTGAAACTCTCGGACCCTGCCCCGGGGAATACGTCTCGGATGTCAGGGCCGTCCCCGCACGGGAGCTCAATCGGATGATTCTTGCGGGCGAGATCGTCGACCCGCCCACAATATGCGCCCTACACGTCTGGGAACACTATCGAATACAAAGCAAAGCAGAGGTAAAACTCCAAGGAAGTGGGCTCCCAGGATGCTGATGATGATCACCGGCGCGGCCGGATTCATTGGGAGTCACGCCGTTGCCCGCCTCGTTCGCGACGGGCATCATGTCATCGCGGTAGATCAGCTTGCCCTCGATGACGCACTGGACGTTACGGATGCACTTAACGGCGCCAAGGTCACTTATCGTCAGATCGACATAGGTGATGAGGGGCGACTGAGAGAAACCATTGAAGGGGTCGATGTCGTTTGGCATTTCGCGGCCAGTGCCGACATACCGGGCGGTGCCCGCCGGACCGGATTGGACCTCGCCTCGTCGGTCATGGGCACCCGTGCGGTGCTGGAGGCCATGCGGGGCGCCGGGACGCCCGAGATCGTCTTCCCGTCGACCAGCGCCGTGTACGGCGCCGAACCGCCGCGTCCCGTGCCCGAGACCCACGGCCCCACCCTGCCGACCTCTCTCTACGGAGCCGGGAAGGCCGGCGCGGAGGCCCTCATCAGTGCCTACTGCCACCTCTTCGGCCTGCGCGCCTGGATCTTCCGGCTGGGCAATGTCGTCGGCGGCGGCATGCCCCGCGGTGTGATCCGGGACTTCATCCTCAAGCTGAGCGCCGACCCTGAGCGGCTCGCCGTCCTCGGCACGGGAACGCAGCGCAAGAGCTATGTGCTCGTCGACGACGTGCTGGACGGCATGGCGACGCTGCGGGACGCACACGACCTGACCGGCAAGGCACCCTGCGACGTCGTCAACATCGCAGCCGACGGAAGTCTCGACGTCCTGACCGTCGCGTCGATCGTGGCCGGGGAGATGGGACTGGCCCCCGTGGTGAGCACGGCGGGCGACGGCCTGTCGTGGCCCGGAGACCAGCCGGTCGTGGAACTCGACGTCGCCAAGGCCGCAGGACTCGGCTGGCAGGCCGCGCACAGTCCCGCGAGGGCCGTGGCCCTCGCCGCGCGCCGGCTGGTCCCGGCCTTGCTCGGAGCCGACCGGTGATCGTCACGAGGACCCCGTTGCGGATCTCGCTCGGCGGTGGCGGCACCGACCTGCCGAACTTCGCCGGGCGCTTCGGGGGCGAGCTCGTCAGCGCGGCGATCGACGCGTGGGTCTATGTCACGGTCCGGCAAGGACGGCTCGACGGCCGGACGCGCTTCAGCTACGAGTCGACGCAGACGGTCGCCGGCCCGGAGTCGCTCCAGGAGCCGCTCGTCCGGCACTGCCTCCGCCGGCGGGGGCTGGGGCGCGAGTGTGAGATCGTCTCGCTGGGCGGCGTCCCGGCCGGAACGGGCCTGGGAAGTTCCGGGGCCTTCACCGTCGGATTGCTGCATGCCCTCGACGCGTTGCGCGGCCAGCGGACCGATCCCTCGGTGCTCGCTGAAGAAGCATGGGAGGTCGAGCACGGCTGCCTGGGGCGTCCGGTAGGGAAGCACGATCACTACATCACCGCCCTCGGCGGCATCCGCGTCCTCCGCATCGGCACCGAAGGCCATGTGGAGACCGCGGCTCTCCGACTGCCTGACGGAGGCATCGAACGCCTGCGAGAGAACCTGCTGCTGTTCTTCACGGGCCAGACCCGTGACAGCCAGGCCCTGCTCGCGAAGCAGGACACGGCACCGGGGCCGGACACCGCGTCGGGGCAGGCCGCCGACAGAACCCACTACCTGCACCGGGTCAAGGAGATCGGCGCCGAGATATCCGAGGCGCTCCATCGGGTCGACATCGAAGGCTTCGGCGCTCTGCTGCACGAGCACTGGCTGGCCAAGCGGGCATCGACGGGAGGAGTCAGCAACCCTCACCTTGACCGCGTCTACCACGTCGCCCGCGAAAGCGGCGCCCTCGGCGGGAAGGTGCTCGGAGCGGGCGGGGGCGGCTTCTTCCTCTTCTGCGTTCCCGAGCCGTTCCGGGACAAGGTCAGCGCCGCCGTTCAAGCCCTGGGGCCGCGCCCGTTCCCGTTCAGGTTCGCGCCCGACGGCACCACCGTGCTGCTGCGCGACCCAAGCCCACAGAGAGGAGACCGACCGTGACCGACGAGTACAGCCGGCACTATCTCAGCGAGGTCGCCCGGATCGCCGAGAAGATCGACCTCGTCCAGGTGACCGCCCTCGTCGAGCACCTGCGGGCCACGCGGGACAGGAACGGCAGGGTCTTCGTCGCGGGCGTCGGCGGTGGGGCCGGGAACGCGTCGCACGCGGCCGCCGATCTGCGCGGCCTCGCGGACATCGAGGCCTACGCGCTCACCGACAACGTCAGCGGCCTGACCGCGCTCATCAACGACCGCGGCTGGGACAGTTCGCTGAGCACCTGGCTGGACCACAGCCGGCTCGCCGCCCGGGACGCCGTGCTCGTGTTCTCGGTCGGGGGCGGCTCCCTCGATCCGCCGGTCAGCGTCAACGTGGTCCGGGCGCTGGAGTTCGCGCGTGCTCGCGGCGCCACGGTGCTGGGGGTGGTGGGCCGCGACGGAGGCACGACCGCGCGGCTCGCCGACGCCTGCGTGATCGTGCCCGTCGTCAACAGCGAGACGGTCACTCCCCACACCGAGGCATTCCAGGCCGTTCTGTGGCACTTGGCGGTCACCCATCCGCAGCTGAGCCGGACGCGGGGCCGTTGGGAATCGCTGTCGGCGGCCATGGTCCCATGACCCGCAGACCGGCTGTCTTCCTGGATCGCGACGGAGTCATCAACGACCTCTCCTACGACCCCGACCACGGAACGGTGGATTCGCCGCTGTCACCAGAGCGCTTCAAACTGTCCGACACGGCGCCGGAAGCACTGCGGCTCTTGGGCAAGGCCGGATACGCGCTGGTCGTCGTCTCCAATCAGCCGGCCGTGGCGAAGGGCAAGATGACGCTGCCGGCCTTGGATGCGATCACCACCCGCATGCGCCGCGAACTCGCGCTGCACGACGTCCTCCTCGACGCCGTCTACTACTGCCTGCACCACCCCCGCGCCCTCCTCCCGCACCTCCGCGTCGCCTGCCGCTGCCGGAAGCCCGAGCCGGGGCTGCTGCTGAAATCGGCGGACGACCTCCGGCTGGGCCTGTCCGCGTCATGGATGGTCGGTGACGGGCTGACCGATCTCCAAGCGGGCCGGCGGGCGGGCTGCCGCAACGTGTGGATCGGCAACTGGAAATGCGAGCACTGTCAGATCTCCGGGGACACCGGCGCGTGGCCCGACCTCCGCGCGGCAACGCTCCTCGACGCCGCGCGCCTCATCACCACGGAAAGGACGTTCGATGCAGATCTTCATTGACACTGCCGACGAACTCGAGGTCCGCCATTGGAGCCGGTACGGGGTGGTCGACGGCGTCACCACCAATCCCAGTCTCCTGCTGGCGCAACGCTGGACCAGGCTCCAGAACGGAGTGGTGAGGCTGGCGAACGCCATCCACCCCCGTCCGCTCAGCGTCGAGGTCTTCGCGGACGAGGACCACGAGATGCTCGCGCAGGCCCGCACGTTCGCCGGGTGGGCCGACAACATCGTGATCAAAGTTCCGGTCATCGACGGGGACGGGCGTCCGCTCCTGGAGGTGGTGCACCGGCTCGAATCGGAGGGCGTTCGCGTCAACTGCACGGCGTGCATGTCGTTCGGCCAGGCCGCGCTGGCGGCCAAGGCGGGGGCGACCTACGTCAGCCTGCTGGCGGGCCGCATCGATGACGAGGGCAACGACGGCTCCGGCGTGGTCGGGCAGACCTGCTCGTGGTTGCGGGACTGGGGGATGCCGAGCCGGGTCATCGCCGGGAGCATCCGCGCGCCGCGCGACGTTCAGCGCCTGGCCGCCGCGGGCGTGCATGTCATCACTGTGCCGCCGCCCATCCTGACCAAGCTGGTCGACCACCGGTATTCGAGGGCGACCTCGGCCCAGTTCACGCGGGACGGGCAGCAGGCCTTCGGCCAGGTGCTCATCGACGTCGGCTGATCGGAGGCAGAGCATGTCGAACAAGGCGATCACCCCGGAGTACATCTGGTCCGACGGAGCGGTGGTGCGGTGGGAGGACGCCCGGATCCACGTCTGGACGGACGCCCTCTGCGGCATCAACGTCTTCGAAGGGCTCCGCGGCTACTGGCGTCCCTCCGACGAGCGGCACCACGTCCTGCACCTGGACCGGCATCTGCACCGGCTGCTCGGCTCGCTCAAGGCGGCCAGGATCCCCTGCCCGTACGCCGCCGACGACTTCGCCAAGGGCATCGGCGAACTGCTGGCGGCCCTCGGCTACCGAGAGCACGTCTACCTGCGCCCGACGGTTCTGCTGGAGAAGGGGAAGTACTCCACCGACCCCGGGGAGGTCCGGACGAGGGCGTTCATTCCGATCTTCCCTGTGCCCGCCACGAGCGCCCGAGCCGGCGTGCACTGCACGGTCAGTTCCTGGCGACGGCCGTCCGACCTGGCCATGCCGCCCCGGATCAAGGCCGGCGCCAACTACTACAACCTGCGGCTCGCCCGGCTGGAGGCCGCCGACCGCGGGGCGGACGAGCCCATCCTCCTCGGCGAGGACGGCAAGGTGGCCGAGACCGGCGGCGCCTCGGTGTTCCTGGTGCGCGATGGCCGGATCATCACGCCGCCGGTGACCGCCTCGATCTTGGAGAGCATCACCCGTGACACCGTGCTCACCCTCGCCCGCGCCGATCTCGGCTACGAGACGCTGGAGCGGCCGGTCGACCGCACCGAACTGTACGCCGCCGACGAGGTCTTCCTCACCGGGACCTTGTGCGAGATCGCACCGGTCCTGTCCGTAGACGGCATCCCGGTCCGCGGGCGGGCCGGCCCCGTCACCGCCGCCCTGCAAGAGACCTATCAGAAGATCTGTGCGGGCGACGGCGGTCACCAGGACTGGCTGACGCCCGGGCCCACCGGCCCGGTGACGGCGTGATCCCCGAGGTGGACCGATCATGAAGCTGGGCCTTGACATCTCGGAATTCGCCTGGCCCGGCGGGAGCGAAAGGCTGAGGGCGGACCTGGCCACCGTCGCCCGTACGGCTGAGGACGCGGGCTTCGACCGGATCAGCGTCATGGATCACCTCTGGCAGGTCGACCACATCGGCGCGCGCGATGACAGCATGCTCGAGGCGTACACGACTCTGGGCTTCCTGGCCGGCCGGACCTCGCGGGTGCGGCTGCTGGCGCTGGTCACCGGAGTGGTCTACCGCGAGCCGGGACTCCTCGCCAAGATCGTGAGCACCTTGGACGTCTTGTCCGCCGGCCGGGCCATGCTCGGCGTCGGCGCCGCATGGTTCGAGGAGGAGGCGCGCGGGCTGGGACTGCCGTTCCCACCCGTCGCCGAACGCTTCGAGCGGCTCGAGGAGACGTTGCAGATCTGCCGGAGGATGTGGAGCGATGATGCCGCCGCGTTCGAAGGCGCGCACTACCGGCTGGAACGCACGCTCAATGTGCCGCAGCCGTTGACCGAACCCCACCCGCCCATACTGATCGGCGGAGAAGGCGAGAAGAGGACACTGCGGCTGGTGGCGAAATATGGCCAGTCCTGCAATCTGCAGCCGGGTCCCGAGCTCGACCGCAAGCTGCGAGTGCTGCGCGAGCACTGTGCCCGCGAAGGCACAGACTATGACGCGATCGAGAAGACCGTGCTCTTCAATTTCGACGTGGGCCACAGGAAGCGGAACGTGGGCGCGATCATCGATGCGCTCGGGGGACTCGCCGATCGGGGCATCGGCGTCGCGCACGGCCGGGTCGTCGGCGTCGCAGGGCTCACACCGCTGGAGACGCTCGGTGACGAGGTGATCCCCGCGGTCGCCGAGCTGTGACGTCCTCAGCGCCGGGTCGCGACGTCCTCACCGGCCGGATCGGTGCGAGCCTTCGGATCGGTGCGGTCGAGGTCCGAAGATCGCTGTGCCCACACGGACCAGGGTCGCCCCCTCCTCCACGGCGACCTCGAAGTCGTCGGACATTCCCATGGACAGCTCCCGGGAGCCCGGGCCGAGGACCCGCGCGAGTTCAGCGGTACGTGCAAAAGCCGCACGGGATTCCTCCGGCCGTCCCCCGAGAGCGGGCATGACCATGAGCCCCCGGATCCGCAGGCCCTCGATCTCCTGGCAGGCGGCGTGGAAACCGGGGAGATCACCGGCCGGGACGCCATGGGCCGCGGAACGGTCGGTCACCTCGACCTGGATCAGCGCTTCGGCGGTCGTCCCCGCCTGCGATGCCCGCCGTCCGAGTGCCCGCGCCAGGGCAAGGCCGTCGAGCGAATGGAGCAGGGCGCCGCGGGAAACCGCGATCTTCACTTTGTTGCGTTGCAGGCGGCCGATCAGATGCCAGCGCACCCCCGGGATGGACGGGGCCTTGCCATCGAGTTCCTGCGGATAGTTCTCACCGACATCGTGCAGGCCGGCTCTGGCAGCGGCCAGAATCGCAGAAACCGGCTGGAACTTGGCCGCGGCGACGACCGTGACGTCACCCGGGTCGCGGTTCCCGCGGGCGGCCGCCGCAGAAATGCGCTCGCGTACCCGCTCGACCCGTTCACTGATCTCCGTGTCGCCGCCACGCTCCCATCGTTGACGGTCTGGCCTGTCGAGGTTCCCTGCACTGTTCCTCGCCGAGGCTCCGGCCGCCCTATTTGGCGACGGCATGTGGCCCACCTTCGCTCCTCGGAGATCCTTGTCGGAGTCCCCAATCCTTCAGGTGCGTGAAGCCGCGCTCGCTGAGCAGGTTGACGCGAACGTGGCCTTTCGTGCCACGCATGCCGAAGCATTCGGGCCCCATGCCGTGCAGGGTGTCTGGAGGCGCGGCTGGACGACCGAACACGAAGTAGCCGCCTTCCGGGGCAATCCATTCCTCGAATGCCTGCGATTCGATCAGCTCATGATAGCGATTCCTCGCGTATTCGGTCAGCGGACCGTTGCCCGCGCCCTCCCGGAGGGTCTTCAGCGCACGGTGCGCGAAGGTTCGGTCCGCGATGCCGGCCGCCCCGTGCAATATGCTGTGGAGTTCGATCATTTCGCTCGAATCCCGCTCGGGGACGATGAGATAGGCGAACCTGAACCCGTGCAGTGCGAGGGCCTTGGTCGGGCAGACCAGCCGGTACGTGAGTCCTGGATCCAGATCGGAACTGAACTCGCGCCGCTCCGCACCCCAGTTCAGATACTGGAATGTCCCGTCCACGAAGACCAGCGAGCCGGTTCGCTGCTGCCAGCGTGCCACTTCGTCGATGGTCTCGCGCCGTACACGGCGCCCGGCGAACCACACTGGATCCGTCAGCCACAGTACGCAGCGGGTGTTCGGAAGCCGCAGCCCCGGATCATCGGCGAAGTCGACGTCGTCGGCGACCTGTCGCACCGCGAATCCCATGTTGCGAATCAGGTGGACCGCGCTGTTGTAGACGGGAGGAAAATAGCACAGCCGGCGGAGACCGAGTTGCTGGGCCCGAAACAGCAGGGTGGTCAGGAAACTTGCCGATCCAGTGCCCGGGATGAAGCATCTGCTGCTCCGGAGCGGCTCGCCATAGCGCTCGGCATGCAGCCGTGCGATGCTTTCCTGGAGGGTGGTGTCCTCCTCCAGATGAGAGTACCTGCTCAGCCCGCCGAGCGACTCGATCGTCTGCGTCAGGAAGGACCCGAGGAAAATACCGGTGAACGGATGTGCACCGTTCCAATCGGAGACGAAAACGGCACTATCCGGGTTGGTCAGCCGCCCGTCCAGCACGTTGGGGTGGGCACCGTCCACACGAATGCGGTGGTCGAGTACGTCCTGTGCCTCTGCCTGCGCCAGAAGCCGATGCATGTCATTGAAAGCCGCCACCTAAGGCCCTCCTCGATCACCATCTCCAGCACCGATCCACCACGTCCTCGCGGCCGAGGAGGCGCCTTCCAGTCCAATGCTGCCTGGATTGATTCCGCGCACGGCATCTCAGCAACAGGAACAACGTAAGAAGGGGAAATGGAATTCGTCCCCCGCCACGCACTGACGCTGATCTACACATGTGTTGATGCGACGGCGGCGGATCGTGGAAGGCGGGTCTTCGATGGCAGGTGCGCCCACTTGTACCAGGGCGTTCGCGACATTGAGCCCCTTCCATCCTGATCTTGCCGGTCACGACCTGGTTGCGGTCCGCGCGGCGTGAGCAACAAGGAGCTAGTGGCAGACCGAGGGTTAGCAACGACCTCGACCACCAGGAACTCTGGATGCTATTCCATGGCGCTGCCCTTGATGTGTCCCGCTCGGCCCGCACATTTGTGGCCGATCTCATCCGCGAGCATCGGCTCCGGACCGGTTCGCGGTGGCGGCGGCTGCCGCCCGGCCGTCAGACGCTGCATTGCGCCGGATCGACTGCCACCTCATCGCCGTCATCGACCTTCGGACCCCGGAGGCCACACGGCGGCGGCTGTCCGAACTCGACGCCGAGCCTGT
Organism: Actinomadura rubrisoli; assembly: GCF_004349215.1. Classification (GTDB taxonomy): domain Bacteria; phylum Actinomycetota; class Actinomycetes; order Streptosporangiales; family Streptosporangiaceae; genus Spirillospora; species Spirillospora rubrisoli. Next base: position 19,386 of record NZ_SMKU01000004.1, read on the forward strand.
CATGGTGGATGATCCAGATGAGCGCGGGGGCTACCTGCTGAGCCGTCTCCGTGAAGTCCGAAGGTTATGTTCGGATAACCCGGTCTATCGATGGCCAAATCAGTACGGCAATCCGGCCAACCCTGACGTTCATGCGCGCACGACAGGTCCGGAGATTTCTCGGCAGGGTGGCTCTTCGTGCAATACCGCCTACATTGCCGTCTCGACCGGCGGCAGCTTGCCGGCAGATACCTGGAAACATTCTACTCGGATAATTGACTAGAGGAGCAGGGAATCCTCGACGACGTTCGGAATGCAAACGATCGGCTTCGCTCTGAATGCCTCGGATTTCTCCTGGAGACGTGACGTTGACTGCGGAAGATCTCCATCGCGCCGATCCACGGATCGCCGATCTCACCGAGATAAACAAAACCATGTGGTCGTACGGCGACTATGCCAAGGTCGCCGAACTGCTCTGGCCTGGAGCGGTCCGGCTAGTGGACCAGCTCGGCGACCAGTCCGGGGCGGCGCACCTCGACATCGCCACCGGCAACGGCAACGTCGCCGTGCTGACGGCCGGGCTGGGCGCCTCGGTCACGGGCCTGGACCTCACCGCTGAATTCTTCCCGGACGCCCGCCGCAGAGCCACCGCGCAGGGCTCGACGGTCCGGTTCATGGAAGGGGACGTGGAGCGGCTCCCGTTCCCCGATCGGTCCTTCGACACGGTCACATCCGCGTACGGCATCCAGTTCGCACCACGTCACCGTAGGGCCGCCGCGGAGGTCGCCCGAGTCTGCAAGCCTGAAGGCGTACTGGGCATGTGCAATTGGACACCGCGCAGCTGGACCGCACACTTCCATGAGGTGATCTCAGATTACTTCCCGGCGCCACCGGAGTTCGCCGGGCAGCCGATGCGGTGGGGCGATGAGAGGTATCTCCAACGGCTTCTGGGAGATGAGCGCGGAGTTCGTGACGTCGGACCACCGCGGAACCGGGGTTCCGGTCAGGGTGCCGGTCCGGGGACGTCGTCGCCGTCTGCGGGCCGCGATCCGCCGACCTCGTCGTGGCCTACCTCGCGATCGAGCGCTGCCAGGCGGTCTATCTGCCGCTGGACGAACGGTGGCCGGAGCGGCGTACGACCGAGCTGCTGGCCCGTAGCGGCGCCGTCGCCGTCCCCGCGCTCGGGGGGAGACCGGGCCCCGCCAATGCCGTGTCCGGCGCCGCGCGGCGGGCGGGCGTGCCGGTCGTCGCCGGCGATGGAGATTCCGAGCACATGCCTCCCGCCGCATTGGACGCCCAAGCGTCCTCGTCGCCGGATCGGCTTTGCTACCTCATTTTCACGTCAGGATCCACTGGCGTACCCAAAGGCGCACTGATCGAGCAGCGTGGGTTACTCAACCATCTGTGGGCCAAGGTGGACGATCTGGGGCTCACCCACCGCGATTCCGTGGCGCTGACAGCGCCCCTGGTCTTCGACATCTCGATCTGGCAGATGCTGGCGCCGCTCCTGGTCGCCGGGACCGTGCATGTGTTCCGCGACGCCGACGACCCCGCACGGCTGGTCATGGAACTCGCCGAACTCCAGACGACCGTCGTGGAGCTGGTCCCCACGGTGATCGGGTTCGTCCTCGACGAGCTGGGCCGGTCCGCCGCCGACGATCCACTACCCGCTCTGCGATGGGTGCTGGCCACCGGCGAGGAACTGCCACCGAAGCTCGCCGGGCGTTGCATGGACGCTCTCTCGCACGCGAAATTGCTCAACGCCTACGGTCCGGCCGAGTGCTCCGACGATGTCACTCACCACGTCGTCCAGAACGGTGACGTGAATCGGCGGCATCTGCCGATCGGTCGTCCCATCGGCAACACCGCACTCTACGTGCTGAGCCCCGGCGAGGACGGATGGACGGCCTGCGCCCCCGGTGAGCCGGGCGAGCTGTTCGTCGGCGGTCACGGCGTCGGCCGCGGCTACCTCGCCGACGACGAACGCACCGGTGCGGCCTTCCTCGACGACCCGTTCGACGCCCTCTCGCCCACCGGCCGGATCTACCGCACCGGCGACTCGGTACGGCTGAACGACGAGGGCGTCCTGGAGTACCTCGGCCGTGTCGACCGGCAGGTCAAGGTGGCCGGGGTCCGCATCGAACTCGGCGAGGTCGAAGCGGTGCTCCGCGAGCACCCCGACATCGAGATTTGCGCGGTCGCCTTCGCGGCGAAGAGATCCCCCGGTGCGCTCGTCGCACGGGAGACGCGCCTCGCCCTACCCGATTCCCCCGAACTCGTCGGCTACTACGTGGGCGCGCACGCCGACACCGGAGGCATCAGCCGATTCTTGCGCGATCGCCTGCCGCACTCGGCGGTGCCGCGTCGCTGGGTCGCGCTGGACGCTCTTCCCACGACGCCGAACGGCAAGGTGGACTACAGCGCGTTACCGTCACCCGCAACGCAACCCGAACGACCTCGAAAGAAGCGCGGCGAGTCGCCCGGCACACCGGCGAACGACCGTGAGCGACTGGTCGCGACGACGATGGCCGAGGTGCTGGGGCTTCCCCGGCCGGACGCGCTCGACGCGGCCGAGTCGTTCGTCGAGGCGGGCGGCGACTCGCTGCAGGCGATGAGGTTGGCGAGCAGGCTGCGGGACGCGGGCTACCACGTCGGGGTCCGCGACATTCTCCTGGCCGGCGGAATCCCCGAGCTCGCCCGGTCGCTGCGGCCCATCGATGAGCGGGAAGATCACGCGGGTGCGGAACGTCCGGGCGCCGGGACGACGCCACGCCCCGTCCGCACGCGCCGGCTCACCCCCGAGCAGGAGGTTCCACTGGCGGCTGGAGCCGGACAACCCGTACTACAGCTATCAGGGCGTGCTGCGCATCGACGGGCCGGTCGAGTGGGAACGGCTGGCCCGAGCGTGGTCGACGTTGCTCGCCGAGAACCCGAACCTCACGGCGCGGATCGCCGAAGACGACGGTGAGCCGGTCCAGAGTTTCCCGCACTGGACGATCCCTCTCGGTGATCCAACCGATCTGGAGGATACGCCGGCGCCGGAGCAGGCCTTCCGCGCGGACGCGGCGGCCGAGGCCGCACGACCGTTCCGCCTGGACCGAGAGCCCATCCTGCGAATACGTGGCTTCCGCCTCGCTCCCGACGACCACCGGCTCCTCGTGACCATGCACGAGGTGCTCCTGGACGGATGGGGCGCCACGATCCTGTTCCAGCGCATGGGCGTGCTGTACCGCGATGACGCGTCCGCGCCCGATCCACATCGGCGTCGAAGGTACGAGCGATTCCTCGACCGCCGGACCGACGAGCTGCGCGGCCCCGAGATGGCCCGCGCCCGCGACCACTGGCGCCAGGAGCTCGGAGGAGAGCTTCCGATCCTCGATCTCCCGTCCCCCGGGCCCCGCCGCCCGCCACCGAGCTACCGGGGCCGGATCGTCGAACGCGCCTTGTCCGGCGACCGGTACGCCGACCTCCGCAGGACGTGCCGGGCCACCGGCTGCACGCCGTTCATGGTGGTGCTCGCCGGATACGCGCTGGCCCTCGGCTACTACGCGGACACCGACGACGTCATCGTCGGCGCGCCGATCGCCAACCGCGACGGCCCGGACCGGATCGACGTGCCGACGTTCACGCTGAACATGCTGCCACTGCGAATCGACATGCCCCCCGGAAGGCCCGTCGCCGAGCACCTGAGACACGTGCGGAACAAGGTCGCCGACGCCTACTCAACGGCCGGCTACCCCTTCGGCTGGATGCTGCAGAACTCACATCCCACGCGGAGAAGCGGCCGGACTCCCGTATCCCAGACGATGCTGAACATGCTGACCTACCCGGCGGGAGCCATCGACGTGGACGGCGCGCACTGGTCCTTCACCGAACTGGACACGGGGTTCACCAAGTACGACTGCACGCTCTATGTGCAGCAGCACGGGCCGGATGCCTATCTGCTCCAGCTCGCCTACCAGCTGGACGTCCTCACCGACGAGCTCGCCGAGGCACTTCTCGACAGCGTGCTCGCCGCCATAGAGGCGATGACCGCCGATGGGGCCTTATCGATCAGCACGGTCGATCTCCTTCCGGCGGCGCATCGCCTAGCGCTGACCGAGGTCACTCACGGGGAGCAGAAATGACCGATCTCGACGACCCTGGCCTTCTCGACGACGTCCACCCCCGCGCGGTCCTCGCGGAACTCTTCGCGCGACAGGTGCGGGCCGACCCGCGCGCCGTCGCGGTCCAGCATGCCGGCAAGGAGCTGACCCGCGGCGAGCTGGACGACTGGAGCGACACGATCGCGGCCGATCTGCAGGCGGTCGGCGTGCGACCGGGCCACCTGGTCGGCCTCGCAGTGGAGCGCGGTCCAGTCGCGATCGTCGCCGTGCTGGGCCTCATCAAGGCCGGGGCCGGTTACCTTGCACTCGATCCCGACCTGCCCCGGCGCAGGCAGCGTGCCCTCATCTCGGCCGCCGCACCCGTCGCGCTCATCGTCCAGGACCACCTGGATCGCCTGCCCACTCACCACCTACCGACGGTCTGGGCCGACGAGGCCGGTCTCGGCGATGCGGCAAGGCCCGAGGCGCCGCCCCCAGACGATGACGGGTCGCGGGTCTTCCATGTCGTCAGCACGTCGGGGACGACCGGTTCCCCCAGGGCGGTGCGAATCGGTTACGGCGCCGTGCTCAACCGGCTGCGGTGGATGTGGACGGACCACCCTTTCCCCACCGGCGCCGCGGTCCTGATCCACAAGTCCTACGGGCTGGTCGCCTCCCCCTGGGAGATGCTCGGCGGCCTTCTTCAGGGGATACGTTCCGTCTCACTGCGCCGCGACGAGCTGCTCGACCCGGTGCTCCTGACCGACGCCGTGCTGGACCGGCGAGTCACCCACCTCTACCTCACCCCGCAGCTCATCACCGGCCTGCTCGACGAGCTCGACGGCCGCACGTCCGCCGCGCCGGACATCGCACTGGTGACCAGCGGCGCCGACACCCTGCCCGTGGACCTCGTCCACCGGTTCCGACGCCGGCTGCCCGGCGCCACCCTCCTCAACCTCTACGGGGCGACGGAGACCGCCTCCAACACCGCCGCCTTCGATACGGCGCGGCTGGCCGAGGACGCGGTGACCGTCCCGGTCGGCAGGCCGGTCGCCGGAGCCGAGCTGAGCGTGCGGGACCGGCATCTGCGGCCGGTACCGATCGGCGTGCGGGGCGAGGTCTGTGTCGCCGGTCCCCCGCTGGCCCTCGGCTACCTCGGCGACGCCCCCGACAGTGCCGAGCGGTTCGTCCGTATGCCGGACGGCTCGGTGCTGCATCGCACCGGAGACGTCGGCCGCTGGAGCGCCGACCGTCAGCTTGAGATCATCGGACGGCTCGACAACCAGGTCAAGGTGCGCGGCTACCGGGTCGTGCTCGAAGACGTCGAGGCGGCCATCGCCGAGGCCCCGAACGTCACGGCGGCCGGTGTCCACGCCGCACCGCCGGCCGGCGACACCGTCCTCATCGCCTGCGTGGCCGGCACGAAGGATCTTGAGATCGCGGCGTTACGCGCGTATCTGCGCGAGCGGCTCCCCGACTACATGGTCCCCTCACGTGTTCATCGGGTCGCCGCGCTGCCGGCCAACAGCGCCGGGAAGCTCGATCGCACGCGGCTGGCCGATCTCGCCGCGGACGCCGAACGGCCGGTCGCGGCGCGGACGCTGACGCCCCGGGGGCCGTTGCAGAGCGCGCTCGCGACGTGCTGGGAGGAGTTGCTCGGACGGGGCCCCGCCGAGGCCGAGGAGGATTTCCTCGATGCCGGTGGGCACTCGGTACTGGTCGTGCGGCTGATCGGCCGGCTGGAGAAGGCCACCGGCGTCGACCTGCCGCTGCGCGAGGTCCTGGAGAACCCGACGTTCGGTGGCATCGCCACGGCCTTGCAACGGCGGGCCGCCAGGTGAGCCCGGCGGAGGTCCAGGTCCCGCTGTCGGCGAAGCAGCGGTACTCCTGGCTCGAAGTGGCGGCGAACCCGGGCATTCCGAGCAGGCAGATCTCCGCGACCTACGCCGTCCACGGCCCGCTCGACCCTGATCGGCTGCGAGGAGCGCTGCGGACCGTCATCACCCACCACGATCAGCTGCGGCTGCGGGTGACCGGCGCGCCCGACGCGCCGGTCGCCACCCTTCGGGAGCCGCCCTCGTCACCGCCGCTCCCGCTCATCGACCTCACCGGCCTGGACGGGCCCACCACCGCCGAGCTGATCACCATGTACGGCGAGCGGGAGGCGTCGACCTACCTGGACCTGGGCCGTGACTGGCCGGTGCGGGCGCTCCTGCTCCGCCTCTCCCCCACCGAGCATTTGCTCATGCTGACCGTTCATCACCTGGTCGCCGACAGCTGGAGTGCGGCCCTGGTCGTCCGCCACCTCGGGCACGCCTATCGGACGGGCGGGCTCGCCGATGTCCCCACCTCCCCGCCGTACACCGCTTACGTGGAGGCGGAGGCGCAACGCCGCAGTACGGCACAGCACCGATCCGAACTGCGATGGTGGGTAGAGACCCTCCATGACGTGTCGCCCGCACCGCTCCTCGGGTCGGCCATCGGCCCCGCGACCACCTTGGACACCATCGAACGGCATCACCCGACGCCGCGGTCGTTCCGTGACGATCTGCGCCGCATCGCGCGGCCCGCGCGGGCGTCGACCTATGTGGTCGCGGTCGCGCTGCTCGCCGCGGCACTGCGACACCGCACCGGCGTGGCGCGGCGTGTCCTGCTGGTCTCGCACCTGGGGCCGCGCCTCCCGGACTACGAGCACACCGTCGGCCTGTTCTCCAACCGCCTTCCGCTGGTCGTACCGGTCGCTACCGAGCAATCGGCGATCGATGTGGTCCACACCGTGCAGGCACGAATGCTCGACCTGATCGATCACTCCGGCCCTGCCTACTTCGAACTGCTGGAGGCGGCCGAGGATCGGAACGTCGTCAGCGCTCAGATCACCGTCCAGCATGTTCCGCCGGAATCGGCCGGTCCGAGTGAGAACCCGCGCCCGGAGGAGTTCACCCTTCGTTTCCAGCGCTACCGGATCGCCGCGAGCGCCCTGCCCCTGCACCTGCTGCTCATGGAGGAGCCCGACGGCCGCATGTGGTGGGGCGGCGAGTTCCGCAGCGACGTGTTCCGCCCGGCGGAAGGCGCGGCTCTCGTCCGGGGCGTCCTCGACGACGTCGCGACGCTGGCGGAACGGTCCGGCGACCCGATCGCGAAAGCACTCACTTGATCGCGTCGCTGCTCGAACGCGTCCGTGCGTTCCTGCCGTGGCTTCTGGCCGCGGCGCTCGTGGAGTGGGTGGGGACCGGACTGTTCCTCGCCGTCTCCACGGTGTTCTTCGTGAAGGTCGTCGGGTTGACCCCTGCCCAGGTCGGTCCCGGGCTGACCATCGCCGCGGTGGTGGCGATGGCGGCGGTACTGCCGGTGGGACGGCTGGCGGACAGATACGGGCCGCGCAACGTCCTGGTCCTGATCAACCTGATGCGGGCGGCCGCCACCGCCTGCTTCCTGCTCGTCCATGGATGGTGGGGCTTCCTGGCGGTCAGTGTCCTGATCGCCGTCACCGACCACGCCGCCCCCGCGCTGATCCAGGCACTGGTCGGTGATCTGACCGGCATCGACCGGCGCACCAGGGTCCTGGCCGTGCACCGCTCGGTGATCAACGTCGGGCTGAGCATCGGCGGTCTGAGCGCCGGCATCCTCCTCGGCGTCGGGCTGGAGCACGTCTTCCACGTGCTCCTGCTCGCCGACGCCGCCGCCTTCATCGCAGCCGCGGCCCTGTTGTGCAAGCTCCCCGGACGACCGTCCCCCCGCCCTCGCGACGCCCTGGCCCGCTGGAGGGTGCTGCGCGACACCAGGCTGCTCGCGCTGACCGCCTACGACTCCGTGATGTGCCTGTGGCAGCCGATGCTCAACATCGCCTTCCCCCTCTGGCTGATCACCCGGACCGACGCCCCGGTCAGCCTCGTCGGCATCCTGTACGCCACCGCGACCGTGACCTGCATCATCCTGCAATATCCGATCAGCGTCCGGGCCGGTACACCGCGGCAGGCACTGCACGGCTACGTGCTGGCCGGGCTCTGTCTGGCCACGGCGAGCCTGGGTCTCGCGGCCGCCCCCGCGGTCTCGGGCACCGCCACCGTCGCCGTCCTGGCAGCCGCCGTCATCACCCTCACCATCGGCGAACTCTTCCAGGTCGGGTCGGCATGGACCCTCTCGTTCGAGATCGCCCCGCCCGACCAGCGCACCACCTATCTCGCCGCGTTCGGCCTGGGCCGGGCGACCGGCCGAGCCGCGGGACCGCTGCTCATGACCGGCGTGGTCCTCGCTCTCGGCGAACCCGGCTGGATACTGCTGGCCGCGGTGCACGCCGCCGCGGCCGTCGCCCCCGCCATCGTCGCAAAGCGGCGCCACCATCAACCTCCACCGAGGAAGCCATGCACAAGCCCGGACCGCCCAACGACGACGCGACGGAGCTGACCGGCCTGATCGAGCGACACCGCTCCGCCGAGCGTCCTCGCGTCTTCACAATGCTCGACCGGGACTGGGACCTGCTTCCCGAGGTCTACGCCCCCGTCTACGCGACCTCGACCAGCCTGTTCACACGGTGGCTGCGCTACCCGTCCGGCGGCTCCATGCTGGAGGTCGGCTGCGGAGCCGGGCTCACCGCCGTCACCGCCGCACTGGCCGGATGCCGATCCGTCACCGCTCTTGACATCAACCCGGCCGCGGTCGACAACACCAGGCTCAACGCCGAACGGCACGGCGTGGCCGACCGCGTCCGAGTCCTGCACAGCGACATGTTCGAGGCGCTCGATGACACCGACGCCTTCGACCTGATCTTCTGGAACTCCAACTTCGTCGAGGCACCGGCCGACGCCGCCTACCCGTCAGAACTCGCCCGCGCCTTCTTCGACCCCGGATACGACAGCCACGAGCGCTACCTGGCCGGAGCCGGCCGACACCTGCGGCCAGGCGGACGCCTCTACCTCGGCTTCTCCGACCTGAGGAACCGAACGCGCCTCGACGAAATCGCGGCGCGCCGGCAGTACCGAATCGATACCTCCGCCCATGAGCAACGTTCCACCGCCACAACGACCGTGGAATTCCAGCTGCTGGAATTCACCCCTCTCCAACCGGGCACATCGGGACAGCCGGTTTCGTGAGTCAACAGCTCCTTCCATCGCCGAAGACTCGGCCACCGCCACACGTCGGCCGCCGGACCCGCCAGCGGCATCGCTGCGCCCCCAGAGCCAGTTCATTGAATTGTCGCCGCCGCGAAGGAAACACCGGGCTTGCAGCAAGACCAGTCGCCCGGCCGCCTAGGGGCAGGCTCTGGATCAGGGGTCGAGCATGGCGCTGGGCTTGGGCGACCGGCCCAACTCCATCGCCGTGGTCGAAGTCAGATGTCCGGCCTGCGCCAGGCCGGGCAACGGCGTCGACCCGGTCGCCACCAGGTAGTGCGCGGCCTCGATCATCACGGCGCCGCCGTCCTGCAACGCCACCCGCAAGGCCGGGCTTTCCCCGCACTCCGCTGATTCGGCGGGAAGACTCGACCGGGACGGCTCCCTTGCAAGGAGATGACTAGAACACCAGCCGTTGACCGCCCAAGCCGATTCCGCCGAAGGCGGGCGCGATGTGAGCGGGGTGTAGTTCCGGCTGAGGGACTTTCATCTTCCCTGGAAGAGGCAGAACTCGTTGCCGTCGGGGTCGCTTAGGACGGTGTGTTCCTCATGGCGGGTGTGAACGGTCGCGCCGAGTTCGGTGAGGCGGAGGATCTCGGCTTCGGTGTCGGTGGCCAGCAGGTCCAGGTGTACGCGGTTCTTGGTGTGCTTGGGTTCTGGGACGAGTTGGAACCACAGGCGAGGGCCTGTGTCTTGTGGTTCGAGGAGCACGGTCGGGTCGTCTTCTGGGTCGGTGATTCCGTTGTTGCGCAGTCGTGCGAGTTCGGCCTGGTCGTATGGGGCGATGGTGTACTCGTCCAGGGCTGCTGCCCAGAACCGGGCTGAGGCGGCTGGGTGCGCGGAATCGATGACGATGTCGCGGAGTCGGGCCATCTGATCATGATGCGGGCGGGTGCGGGTGATGTCACGAGGTTCCGGTGGTCTGGTCACACGGTTGAGGGTGGCGCTGTCGAGCCGTTTCCTGGCACGTGTGTTGCGGGTCGTAGCCGGTGTCCGGCCGCTATGGCGACTGCTTGGGGTGTGGTCGGTCGGGGTCGGCGCGGCGGCAGGCCGAGTCCCGGCAGCGCATCGAGGACCTTGGCCGACAACCTCGACCGAATACTCGCCCCGCCCGCCGACGCCGGCGGAACCGTCCGCCTTCCTACCGCAGCCGATGGGACACGCTTTTGGCTGGTCAGCAGGCGGTCAAACGGTCCAACGCCAAGATCCGGGCCCTGGCTGAACCGGCCGTCGCCACCCTCAAGACATGGCGGCTCCTGCGCAGGCTCCGCTGCTCACCCAGCCGCATCACCGGCCTGGTCCAAGCCGTCCTCTGCCTACACCTGGCCAGCTCAAACTGATGATGGAAAACGCTCAGTGCCAGTGCATAATCGTAGCCGGGACGGCCGGAAACAACTCAGCCCGCCGCCGGCGGTGGACTAGCCGGCACAGCGCCGCCAACCAGAGCCGTTCGGGTGATCTCCCAGTGGCCGGCCACGCACCGGCCGACGTAGCACCTGGTTCTCACGCCGCAGTACCAGGAGTTCGACCTCCCTGGACAGGCCCGACCAAAGCAGCACCACGAGACGGTCCCAGGCAGGACACTGATCCCGCAGCGAAGCCCAAGTCACGACACGAAACCGAGTTCTCGGGCAGAGCAAGATGATTGGCTGGACCCGGCTGCGAAGCGGCCGGCGACGGGTCCTGGCTAGGAAATCTCAGCGGAGTACCTCGTTTTGCGGTTCTACATGAGGTGAACCTCGACACTGAATCCGGGTGCAAGGATCTGGTTCAGGTGCTCGGCGTGCGCGCCGAGCACCTGCTGTGCCGCGCTCGGCTCCGCAGTCAGGGTTATCTGGACGTAATCGGAGGCATCGGCCGTGTCGTCACCGCAGACGCAGCAGCGCAGTCTCTTGGTAAGGCGCGGCTGATCACTCTCTTGGCCCATCACTGCCACAGCCCTTTGTCGATCTTAGTCTGCAAGTACCGCTCCGTAGCGCCTTTCAGGACGGTCGTCGACTGCCCGCTGGGATTCGAAGGATCCCGGATCACCACATCATACGTACCGTTGCCATTATCCAGTACCCGGACCAACTGGCCGTCACTCTGGATATAGAGCTCGCCGTTCTCCCAGACGTAGTCTTCGTCAACGCCTCGTTCCGCGGTCCGTCCCGCTCCGTGAACGTCCCGCTCCGACAGACCTCCCTCGTCTTCCCCCTTCTTCTCGCCCTCGTTCTCGGTCGCGGCCTCCAGGACACGCAGGCGCGGTACGTGGGCGGCACCGATGGTGACAGAGCTGATCAGGTGCTCGCCGAGGGCACCGACCGCGATCACGCTGACCGCCTGTAGCAGTCTTGCGGCCGCTTGGGCGAGGGCGGCGCGCATGGCGGCGACTTCGACGACAGCGGCGATGGGGTTGGCGGCGGCATCACCGAACTGGATCTGGGCTTTCATCACGGCGAAGCTGTAGTCGGCGCAGGCCTTGGAGATTCCCGCGCACAGTTCAGGCAGCCCTTCGTACAGCGTCCGTGGCGTGCGGGGTCGGTAGAGCCGGGCCCAGTAGCCGCCGAAGGCGTCGAGATCGGGAGCGTCGCCTTGGTCGGTCACCGACCGGACCTCGGTCACCAGCCGCCCGCGGATTCCGATCAGCGCGTCATGGGCGCTCCTCCATGCCTGGGCGGCGCCGGCGAGTGCGGTGGAGTCCGCGGTCGGCCAATGATCGGAGATGTCGACGATCTCGATACCCGTCAACTTTCTCAACAGCGATTGTGGTGGGGACTTGCCCGGCCCTGCGGCCGAAGGCGGAGCGGGAACGGTCAGGGGGCCGGAGACCTGGAACCCCATGAGCTGATCGAGGAACGAGCCTTGGCGGGGCACCATGGAGAACCCGCCGTCGATCCTGGAGGCGCGATCGGCTTTGGCGTGATTGTTGGCGGTTTGGGTGAGGCCACGAGACATGTCCCCTGTGGAGGCGTGCATGGCGCCGAAGGCCCGCCAGGCCACCTGCACGGCCGAGTCGTAGGCGGCGACGAACCTGGCGGCGGCCTGGTCCTTGACGGGATTGCCGGCCATGCCCTTGCTGTCGGTCAGAGCTCCGGCCAGGGTCGTCCACGCCCTGCCCGTCCCGTTCTGAGCCGCCGCGACGTGCTTGGCTGCCGTGTGGACGAGATCGGTGTTGATGCGGACACGGGTCATGCCGACCACATGCGTACATTGGTGTCGCTGGCGCTGCGGAAGTTGCGGTGGGCGCGGCCGATCCCCTTGTGCAACCGTGCCAGCTCGGCGTGCAGGTCGCGGGCGGCCTTGTCCCAGCGGGCATGAGCGACCGCATAGGCTTGCTTGGCATCGCCATCCCACTGGGCCAGTGTCCGATCCAGTTCCTTCTCCAAGGCGTTCAGGATGGATTCGAACTGGCGTAAGGCTTCCCGGAAGGCGCGCTCGGCCTCGCTGAATGCGGCAAACTCCGCCCGAATCTCGACCACCGGCACCCCATAGCCATCTACGACACAGCCAACCAAACTGACAATTTACTTGCAAGCCTCCCGATGGAGTCAAGAGCAACCTCCTTCAGAGGCGGCCCGGGAAGGTGGAGCGGACAGCCCTAAAATATCGGCGAGGTCGACACTAAAATCGAAACCGTCCTGAACACCAGCAATGCGCGGTAATCGAACCGGTTCCAACAGCCCGGACACCCTCGGTTGCACTTCACGATCCCGTGATGCTTGATGAAGTCGTTCTTCCATGGACGCCGGGGATGCCGAAGCTGTCCGACAACCCACGAAGTCCCCGATCACACAAGCGGCCGTTCTGAGAGGGTGTCTTGTGATGGATTGCCCTTGCGTGGGCTGTGGTTCGGTGAGGATCTGGTAGCGCGGGGTTGACGTCGATAGCGGGTGGGCTGGACTGGCGGCATGGCCGAGCGCAAGCCCTACCCCAGCGATCTGTCCGATGAGCAGTGGGCGCTGCTGGAGCCGATCATCACCGCATGGAAGGCGCGGCACCGCTCGGTCAGCGGGCACCAGGGCCGGTATGTGATGCGGGAGATCATCAACGCGATCCTGTACCAGGAGCGCACCGGCTGCCAGTGGCGCTATCTGCCGCACGACCTGCCTGCGCACACCGCGGTGGAGTACTACTTCTACCGCCGGCGTGATGACGGCACCGACCAGACCGTCCACGACCTGCTGCGCTGCCAGGTCCGCGAGCGGGCCGGGCGGCGCGAGGACCCCAGCGCGGTGAGCATGGACACCCAGACCGTGCACGCCGCGGCCACCGTTCCGGCCGACACCACCGGGCTGGATCCGGGCAAGAGGTCCCGGGGCCGCAAACGTGGCCTGGCCACCGACGTGCTGAGACTGGTGATCGCGGTGGCGGTGACCGCCGCCAACGTCCACGACAACGCCATAGGCACCCGGCTGCTGGACAGGGTCGTCCTGGACAACCCCTCGGTGCGCACCGCATGGGTAGACGCAGGGTTCAAGAACGCCGTGGCCGACCACGGCGCCGCGCTGGGCATCACCGTCCGGGTGGTGCACCGCGATCCCGCGACGCCGGGGTTCACGCCGCTGCCCAAACGATGGATCGCCGAGAAGGTCAACGGCACGCTGATGTGGCACCGGCGGCTGGTCCGCGACTACGAGCGCTCGGTGGCCAGTTCCGAATGGCGCGTCTACTGGGCGATGACGGCCAACATGACCCGGCGCCTGACCGGCACCCGCACCCCCACCTGGCGCACCCCCACCGCGTCCACCGGGTCGGCGGCGTGAGGCGGCCCGTGCTGCCCGCCAAGCTGCTGCGGTACCTGGACCAGCAGGAACAGGACACCGGCGAGGAGATCGAACGCATCGACGCCCAGATCACCGAGCTGACCGCCGGTCACCAAACGGCCCGAGAACGGCTCGACCGGCTGCGCCTGACCCGCCAAACCCTGCTGGAGATCACCGACCCCGAACCCGCCGACCGCTCAGCCGACCCGACCGCACTGCCGGCCGCCTACCAGGACATCCTGGAGGTGCTCACCGCCGCCGAGCACGGCCTGCACGTCAAGGACGTATGCCGCGCCCTGCACCTGGGAGAAGAACCCCGCCACACTGAGAACATGCGCACCAAACTCAAGCGCCTGGTCGACCGAGGCATCCTCACCGAACCCAAGCCCGGACTGTTCACCATGAACCGCCACGGACCCTAACAAAACTCCCTCTTAGTACGACAACGACAGGTTGTGATGTGCGCGTCTCTTGTAGTGACTGATCTGGGCACGCTTCTGGCTATGTCGTCGCCAGGCCGACCAATGCAGAATGTGGTCGAGGCTGTGGGTGATCGGTGCGGTGATGCGGTTGAACAGCCGGCGTGTCTCGTTCACGCTTAACGCGATCAAGGGCGGTAGTCCGGCTGGCTCTGAAGCCCCTTTTTAGCGGCTTCGCGGACGATGACGAGGAAAGCTGCGGCAGCCATGGACAAGGTGATGTGGCGGTACCACGCTTGATAGCCGCGGACCTGGTAGTGATCGAGCCCGGTCTCGTTCTTCGTGGTCTGGAAGCATTCCTCGATCGCCCACCGACTTCCGGCCACCCGGACCAGCTCTTCGATCGGGGTGTCGGCGGGCCCGAAACAGATGTAGAAGGCCAGATCGGAAGGATCGATGATGCTGCGGCGAGCCAGCAGCCAATGACCCCAGCCGCTCCGCCGCAACGGACGGATCTCGGTCGCCGCCCAATCCGACACCCGGAATCCCCGCGCGCCATCACCACAGCTCAGACGCTTCCACGCCCCGTCCGGCAAGTCCACGACGACCTGGTGGACCCGTATCTTGCTCAACGTCATCGACACCACCATCGCCGACTTGGGTACCGCCACCACGTGCGAAATGTCGCCGGCCTCCAGCCACAGCCGGAATTTGGTGTCCTGCCCGTATGCCTCATCCGCGGTCACCCACCCGAACGGGACATCACCCAGCACCGCACGTTCGATCATCTGCTGCGCCAGCGCTGGTCTGGTCGCGAACGCCACCTCATCGGGGACTCCGGCCTCCCGGCAGCGTTCACGGTCACCGGTCCATTCCTTGGGAAGGTACAACTCCCTGTCTATCAGCGCCCGCCCAGCCGACGACGCATACGCCAGAAACACACCGATCTGAGAGTTCTCGATCCGACCTGCGGTGCCAGAATACTGACGAGCGACGCCCGCCGATTTCTTCCCTTTCTTCAGGAAACCGGTCTCGTCCACGATCAGCACGCCCTGCTGTGCATCGCCAAGGCATTCGACCACGACGTCGCGGACATCGTCGCGGACACCGCAGGTGTCCCACGAATAGAAGTTCAGCAGACGCTGCATGCCCTCCGGGCCGGCCTCGCCCGCGGTCTCCGCCAGCGTCCACCCGTTCTTGCGCTCGGTCTCGCTCAGCAGTCCCCGCACGTAGGAGACCATACGACGGCGCGCCTCCACCCGCGGGAACCGGCCGGCGAACCGACCCACGAACGCCTCGAACCCAGCCGACCACCCCAACGCCACATCCATCATCACACCGTGATAAACGCCGAATCAAACCTTCACGTTACAACCTGTCGTTGTCGTACTAAGGCTGATCGCATCGGCGAGCCTTCTGCTCGCGCAGGCTGTGTTTAATGCTCGTGCGGCTGATGTCAAACTCACCGGCCAAGCTGGTCGCCGTCTCACCACCCTTGTATCGCTGGACGAGTTGACGGATATCGTTCTCGGAGAGGCGCGTGTCCAAACGGGGGCGGGATGCCCCTCCATCTGGGTTGGGCTGGCTGCGGACGCTGGCCGACACCTCTACTGAATCAGTCAGGCTCTTCTGGAGGTTCCGGGCCGTGTGTTCAAGATCCAAAAGAAGGTCAGACCGGTTCAAATACCGAACAACCAGGTCCACCCCCAACCCCCAGATCAGCCATCGACGCCGACCCAGGCTTTCACAGGCTGGACACCAGATACGGCGACCGAACCCGGACCGGCGCAGCCACTACCCCTCCCGGCTGGTGAACACCTGCTGGTGGGGGTTGTGGGCGATCATGCGTTCTTCGGCGGGCTCGGTGAGCGGGGCCGACGGCAGGGTGACGATGCCGCTGACCGTGTCGGCCGCGTACCGCGCCGGCAGTTCTTGTGCCCCCTGCTTGGCCGCCGGCCGACGGATCGTGTCCTGGCCGAAGGCGGGCACGATGTGGGCGTCGAGGTAGTGGTCATGCTTGGCTTGAGTGCTGGGTGGCTTCCCCCCGACTGCCTGAAGCCCGCGTCCAGGCGAATCAGTGAGGTCAGAGTTCGATCACGGCCGGATAGGCGTCAGGGCGGCCATAGGCCATGACACGCCGCAGTCCATCACGAAGCTGATCTATGGCATCATCCTCGACGTTGAGGAATGCCTCGATCTCGCGGTCGTCCAACCCCAGTGCTTCCAGGCCGTCGGCGCTGAACTTGACGCGCAGGACCTTGTCGCGCAGCACGACCTCATCAACGACACCGTAGGCGGTCCCCTGGTCGGCTGCGACCACGCAGTGTGTGTCCTGTCTGAGCGCGATGTCCTGCTCGTCGGGCTCGAACAGACCACACATGAACAGCAGGCTCATGCCGCTGCCGTCTTCGCCCTCGGCGACGCCCGCCGTCAGGCACTCAAGTTCGGAATCTTCATCCACGCCCACAGCCTGGGCAGCGAATCTGATCGTCATGGCGTGCAGCGTAACTAGGGTGCGGCGCGCACTGGGACGAGCGCCGGATTGGGTGGGCGTGGGTCTCCGTCAGATGGTTCGGGCGCCACACCACTGAGAACGCCGACTCGGCGTGCGGGGTGTGGTCGTCCCGGGCTGGTCGTGGTGTGCGGCCGTCCTTTGTGATCCATGCCTATTTTGTACTGAGTGCTGCGCGGGGTTGCCGTCACCCATAGCTTCGTGCCGAAGAGTATCGGATCGGCTACGGATGGTTAGTGAAGTGGAGGCTTCGGATGCGGCCGCTCGGGGATGGGTGGAGTGGATCGGGGCACGTGCTCGCCGAACTCGGCGAGACCAGAGCCGAACGGGACGCTCGGGTCCTGCAGGGGCGGTTCGATGAGTTGCTGGGGGCCGGGCCGGAAGCGCAGGCCGTGGTGCTGGCTGCCACGGACTGGTGGCAGGCGGCCGGTGTCGGGATCCCGGCGCCTCTGCTTCACCGGCAGGCCGCTCGGCGGATGGCCACGTTGGCCCCAGGGTGTTCGCTGACGTCACAGGGGTTCGAAGCCGGACTTGCATGGGCGACCGCTGCTCCGTCCCTGCTCGTCGCGGACGATGCCGGGCGCTATGAGCTTGCCGGCGGCGCGCAGCCCTGGATGTTGCAGCGTCATGAGAGCCTGGTGGACGAGACGGGCCGGGCGGTGACGCCAATGGCGGCGGTCGCCCTGGCTACCAGGGTTCTGGGCGACTACCACGGGGACCGCGGGGTCGCACGGTCGGCGTTGGTCTACGCCCTCGACGGCGACGATGCCGACGCGGCGGCGTTGGCCCGGTGGTATCTCGCCGAGGTCGATCTGGACGATGGCGATCACAGTGCGGCGCGGGCCGCGTTCGAGCAGATCATCAAGGAGGGCCATCCCGCGACCGCGCCGCGGGCGATGCTCGCCCTGGCCAGGCTGGAGATCGATGCCGGGCGACCGGGGGCCGAGGACCTGTTGCGGCAGGCGATCGACTGCCGTCATCGGCTGGCGACGCCTCCCGCCGCACGCCTCCTACGGGACATGTGCATACGGCGCGATGATGAAGCCGGGGCGATCACCGCTGGTCGGATCGCCTTCGACTCCGAGGACCCCCTCCTGGCGCCGTTCGATGGGCGTGTCCTGGCGGCCCTGCTGGTGCGATCGGGAGAGCTCGCCACGGCTGAGCGAGTGCTCCGTCAGGTCATCGATTTGGACGACCTGTTCGAATCCGGGCGCGCGGTCGTTGATCTAGCGCGGATTCTCGTCGAACGCGGTGAGTGCGCCGAAGCCGAGCGGCGGCTGACCGAGACGCTCGAATGGGATGTCTTGCACCGCGCAGACCTCCAGATCGCCTTGGCCGGGGTGCATCTGGTTCAGGAGGACCTCACCGCCGCCGAGGAGCTGCTCGACAAGGCGCAGGCGTCTGGCATACCGCCCGGCGCGCAGGAGCTGGCACGGATGAGTGTCATGCAAGCCCATATCGCCATCGCCCGTGAAGACGACAAGACCGCAGCGGAGATCTACACCAACCTCTTCCGCCACCCGGACCCCGCGACCCGACGGGCCGCGCACGAACTCGCCTTGCACGCCGGTGACCTTCTGGCGCGCAATGGTCCCTGCTCGATCCCGGGGGCCGCGCCGCTGCTGCGCCATCTGATGATTGAGGCCGACACGCCGGTGCGGGAGTGGGCCGCCTATGGTGTGGGACGTATCGCCGAGTCCGAAGGCGACACGCGATTGTCCGGCCAGACCTACCGGATCGCGGCCTGCGGCGGCGACCCCGACTACGCCGTGCGCGCCGCACGCAAGCTCGCCGCGGCCGATCTCACCGAACACGACCGAGCTCTGGATTCCCTGCTGGCGATCCTTGAGGGTGAGGCCGCGGACACCGTCGCCGGCGCCATCGCTCCCGCCGGCACGCTGGTTTGGCGCAGCCGGCACCTCGACATCCTCGACCGGACCCGCCTGGTCCGGCGTATTCACGAGGCGTGCCTGCGCCACATCGAGGCGGGCGGCCCGCATGCCGCCCGTATCGCCCTCAGCCTGGGTGCCCTGCATTTCGAAGTGCTGGGCAGGCCCTCCAGGGCGATCGAACCATGGGAGATCGCAGCCGATGGCGATGACGCGGACATCAGGGCGGCCGCCGCCTTCAACCTCGGCCTCGCCCACGCGCGCGTGTCGCACCCCATCTCAGCCGTCCAGGCATTTCACCGCGCGATCGCGACCGGGCACTGCGACTTCGCGCCCAAAGCGGCGTACGCGCTCGGACAACTCGCCGCAGAGCTCAACGACCTTCCCACCGCCACCGACGCTTACCTGCAAGCGCTGATGAGCGAACACCCCGAAATCGCTCATCGCGCCGCCTTCCACCTCGCCTGTCTGATCCACCGAGACCAGCCCGACGATGCGGAGGTCGCTCTCCAACAGATCATCGATGCCCCGCAGGCGCCGGCGGACATCACCGGCGCAGCCTACGCCCAACTCGGACGGGTGTACGCCGAAAACGGCAATCGCAAACTCGCGCGGAGGTTCTGGAACAGGGGAAAACGGCACGCCGACGCCGCCACAGCCGCCGCCTTCGCTAAAGAACGAAAGAAGATCGGCCGGGTCACCAGATCGCCCCGCTGATTTCGCATGCGATCCCAACGGCCGCCGGCGGCACATCCGATTTGTGTCGTCCATCAACCGGGCCGTTCGGAAGCTGAGCGTTGATGCCCGCTGCGGAGTGGCGCCGATCTGCGGCCGGGATCCCGCCAGCGTGCGAGTTCAGCCGCGGGCCAGGATCACGTTAGCGGCCGTGTGGGCGTGGATGCTCGCGTCGCCGGCGGTATCGGAGAAGGAGGCTACGACGGCGTGGAGGGCCGTGCGAAGCCGTGGGGCCAGTGCGGCGACGTCCGCGCGGACGGCGGAGAAGTCAAAGACACGACACAGGTCGGGAGCCCCTCCGGGGATGGTGATGGGCATCCGGCGAAGGTGAGTGGTCACGTCGGTGAAGCCGGCGTCTTCGACCGTCTGGGCGACCATGTCCGGTTCCAGCGTCCACGGTTCGGCGAAACGCGCCGCGGGCTCATCCCCCAGCAGAGCAGCCACGGCCTGGTGCAGGGCTTGGAACAGGGGGTTGTCGTCCAGCCCGAGCCAGGTCATCACGCCGAGGCGCCCGCCGGGGCGCAGCGCGCGCCGGATCTCGGCGAGCGCGGCGGGCCGATCGGGAACGAATTGAAGGACGTGCTGGGCGGTGACGATGTCGAAGGCGGCGTCAGGAACGTCCAGAGGGGCCGCGCCGCTTTCGACGTACTCGATCGGCGCGCCTTGGACCGGGGGCTGTTCCGCCGCCAGCGCCAGCATCGCCGAGTTGATGTCGGTACCCACGACCGAGCCTGAAGGACCGGCATTGGCGGCCATGATCCGTGCGACGGTGCCGGGGCCGGTGCCGATGTCCAGACAATCGGATCCCTCGGCCGGATCGAGCATGCCGGTGAGCAGACACCCCCAGGGGTGGAACAGGGCCGGGACGAGAACGTCTTGGTACGACCTCACGTGGTCAACATCGGCGGAGGCGAACGTGGCACCCCAGTTCGAGGTGGTCGTGGACGGCATCACCGGCTCCTTTCCCGTGGTCTGGCGGACGGTCCGCGGGGTTCGCGGGGCGATGGTGCGCAGTTCGCTGCTCAGTACGTCAATGTCGGCCGGGGTGTTGTAGAGGTAGAACGAGGCCCGCACGGTGGCAGGGACGCCGAATCGCAGGCAGGCGAGTTGCGCGCAATGGTTTCCAGACCGGACGGCGACTCCGGCCTGGTCGAGCGCGGTGCGCACCCGTTCCACCGGGACGTCGTCGAGAACGAACGAGATGACAGGACCGCGATCGACGGCGCCGGAAGGGCCGACGAGGCGTGTACCGGGCACCTCGGCCAACTCTTGCAACGCGTATTCGGTGAGAGCACGAGTATGGTCGGTGATGTCGTCCAGCCCGATGTCGCGGAGGTAGCCGATGGCGGCCCCCAGGCCCACGGCCTCAGCGATGGGCGGCGTACCCGCTTCGAATTTGTAGGGCGGCGCCGCGAACACCAGATCGTCCATGCTGATCGACTCGATCGTCGAGCCGCCACTGAGGAACGGCGGCAGCGCCTCCAGCAACTCCGTGCGCCCCCATAGCACGCCTATTCCGGTCGGCCCGCACATCTTGTGGCCTGAGAAGGCGACGAAGTCGGCACCGAGCGTCCCCACATCGATGCCCACGTGGGGCACCGACTGCGCGGCGTCCACGACCACCAGCGCGCCCACCTGGGCGGCGCGTTCGGCGATAGGGCCGATCGGGTTGATGGTGCCCAGGCTGTTGGAGGCGTGCCCTACCGCGATGACCTTGGTGCGTGGCGTGATCTGTTCGGCCAGGCGCGACAGATCGAGCCGGCCCCCATCGGTGATACCGAGATGGCAGAGCCGGGCGCCCGTCCGTTCGGCCAGCAGCCGCCACGGTATGAGGTTGGAATGATGTTCCATCTCGGTGACCAGGATCTGGTCACCGGATTCGAGCCGGTACGGGGCGTCCGCCCAGGCCAGCGCGCCCGCCACGATGTTGAGCGCCTCCGTCGTGTTCTTGGTGAAGACGATTTCGTCGCGTGCGGGGGCCCCGATGAACGCGGCCACGGCATCACGAGAGGCCTCGTACATTTCAGTCGCCCTACGACCCAGGTCGTAGGCGGCCCGATGG
The DNA here is from genome assembly GCF_004349215.1 of Actinomadura rubrisoli. Taxonomy (GTDB): domain Bacteria; phylum Actinomycetota; class Actinomycetes; order Streptosporangiales; family Streptosporangiaceae; genus Spirillospora; species Spirillospora rubrisoli. The sequence goes on from NZ_SMKU01000004.1 coordinate 40,920, forward strand.
ACGTTGGCGTTGTTCCTGGCATAGAAATCCGACATCGCGTCCAGCACCGGCCAGGGCTTGTGGGAGGTGGCCGCGCTGTCCAAATAGACCAGATCCCGGCCATCCGATGCTGAAGCGGCCAACAGTGGAAAGTCCTTTTTGATCAACTCTGGATCTATCATCCGCGTCCTCCGATCAGGCGACGGCCGGCTCGGACTTCCGGGCCACCGCCGCCGCGCCGGCGCTGACCGCCGGTTGGTGTTGCGGTCTGGGTGCCCGAACCGGCGACGCCGGTAACGCACCGGTCCCGGGCAGGATGTCAAATACCTAGCCGAGTTAAATGAGACCGCAATGCGGTTGACCTGGTGGTCGATGGGCACGGTCATGCGGCAGCCAGGTTCCGAGGATCTCAGGACGACCGCGACGCGGGCGCAGGAGCAGGGATCACGGCCCTCGTCGTGCCGTGCGACGTCATGTCCCGCCATTTGGCCGATCGGTGGGTGCCGTGCGGTGGAGCAGTACTCGGGCCGGTGGGTAGCCATCATGGGATCGGAGGCTGGAGCGCATGTTCCTGAGAGCGGTGCGAACGCGTCCGCATTGAACGGTTGAGCAGTTGTCCATGAACAGGTGCCAGGTCTCGATGGCCTGGTCAAGCCGGCCGCAGGCGAGTTGCAGTTCCGCGAGGTCGGCCAGAGCGATGGTCCGAGCACGGCGCTCAACGGCGGAACGGCGGCGGATGGAATCTTTGAGGTCGTTGATGGCGGTGGGCCGCTCGCCCAGGAGGCTGTGAGCCGTGGCCTGTTGCTGGGCGTGGTCGGCGGGGTGGTAGGTGCCCACGGCGATCCTGGGCCGAGAGTCGCATTCGAGCCGCACCTCGGCCGTTCGCAGATGGTGTTGAGCGCCGGCTCTGTCCCCTGTGGCGGCGTGTGCCACGGCGGCCTCACTGTGGAGGAGCGCCTGCGTCTGGGGTGGGGCCGGGGCCGGGGTCTGTAGCGCGGCATGCGCGAGATTCAGGGCTTCCTGGTGGTGGCCGAGTCGCCGGGCCTGCATGCTCAGGACTCGCAGGCCGATAGCGTACGTGGTGGGGTCACCGGCCTCGGCCGCCAGGGCGAGCGCCACATGGAAGTAGCGCTGGGCGGCTCCATGTAGTTCGTCATCGAAGCACAGATAACCGCACAGACAGGTCAACCGGGCGGCCGTCGAGTAGAGCGAGGGACGGATCCGGGTTCCTGCGCTGGCGTGCAGCCAGTCGACCACGGGAGTGGCCAGATAACCTGACGCCGCGGGCCGGACGGGTCCAGCGCCGGTGAGAGCGTCGGAAACGGCGAACATATCGGCCATCGCCGCCACTGCGGCCACCTCGGCCCGCCCCACGTGTTCTTTCTGCTCACCACCATGGTCGTGGACCGCGGTGACGGCGATCTCGGCCCAGGCGGGGATCCTCAGGGCGGCTTTGCTGTAGACCAGCTTTTCTAGCCCTAGATGACTTCCCGAGGCGCTCGGTGCCAGTACAGCCAATTGCTTGAGCGGGTCGTCCGTCCAGTACTGGAGTGGGCCGCCGGTCCAAATTCGACCGTTCCCGAATCCCGCCGCATCCGGGGTTATCGTGCGATCAAGGCGACGGCTCAGGACCTCGGCGATCAATTGCGGCACGGGACGGCGCGGGTGGGAACCCCTCAACCACTGCGACACGGCAGCACGTCCATATGCCAAGCTCATGCCGTTCTCGTCTGCCAGCTGGTTGACGGCCCGGGCCAGAGCGGCTCCGTTCAGCCGCGCCTCGGCCAGAAGCGCCCGTAATTGATCATTCGGGGTGGCCGGCATTGTTCCTGCTTTCTCCTGCGTCGAGAACTACGCCGGGCGATCCGCCGCACGCCGAATCATCTCGGCAACCGATCGACATCGATCATTTGCTACTTGGGTTCCCTCGGTTTCGCCCGCATGCGCGGGCTCGAAATAGGGATCCGTCCCCGGTCGATAATGGACGTCCGTTATTCCATGTCGACGACTTGTCGTGATGTGAGGCCGAAAGTATCGAGCGTCACAATGCTTGACCGATGCTGAATACATGGAGTCGCGCGAAGGCCAGACCGTGCATCTGCCGGAATGCCGGACCACCGACGAAAGAGGCCAGGTCGCCGGCACCGGTGCCCGTGGGAACCTTGGCGTCGGTGGGCGCGGCCAGCCGTCCACGCCCGACAATGGGGGCATGGACGAGCTGACGCCGATACGGAAGGTGGCCGACTGGTTCGCGCTGCCCATCTCCACGTTGCACTACTGGGAGCGGCGCGGGCTGCTGGAGCCCCACCGGCGGTCCGGGCGGCGCTACTTCGACTCCGAGCAGGTCTACCGGGTGGCGTTGATCAAGCTGTGGCGGGAGACCGGGCTGATGTCCATCGAGGAGATCGACGCCCTGCTGCGCCGGGGCGGGCCGGACACGGCGTGGCGGGAGACCGTGCACGGCCGCATCGCGGCGCTGGAGGCGCGCATCGCCCGGCTGGACGCGGCGCGCGCCTATCTCGGCCACCTCCTCTCCTGCCCCCACGGGGACGATCTGGAGAAGTGCCCGGAGTTCCGGGAGGCCGTCTCCGTGCCCTCCTGAGCCGGTCACCGGGAACGGGGCATGGCCAGGGCCGCCACGAGCGCGGCGGCGGCCACGCAGCCGGCGGAGACGAGGAAGGCGACGGTGTGGCCGTGGGCCAGCGCGGACGGGGCGTCCGCACCGCCCCGTCCCGGATGCGCGGCGGCCCAGCCCGCCGCCGCCGAGGCCGAGACCGTGCTGAGCACGGCGAGCCCGATCGCCCCGCTGGTCTGCCGGACGGTGTTCAGCACGCCCGCGGCCAGCCCGTTCCTCGACGGGGGGACGCCGCTGGTGGCCGCGACCGTGATCGGGGTGAACGCGGCGGCGGTCCCGAAGCCGAAGACACCGCCGGACACCACCACCGTCATCACGTAGGAGCCGTCCACGCCGAGGAACGCCGCCACCCCGGCGAACCCGGCCGCGCCGAGCAGGCAGCACGACACGGCCGCGCGGCGCGGGCCGAGGCGGACCGTCAGCGGGCCCGCCGCCTGGGCGCCCGCGAACATCGCGACGCCGACCGGCAGGTAGCCGAGCCCAGCCCGCAGCGGCGACCAGCCGTGCACGTCCTGGAGGTACAGCGACAGCAGGATCGGGCTGGCGAAGAAGCCCAGGCCGAGCAGGAACATCACCACGTTGCCGCTGCTGACCGCGCGCGACCGGAAGACGTCCAGCGCCACCAGCGGCTCCCGGGCCCACCGCGCCTGGTGCAGCAGGAAGATCCCCAGCAGCGCGAACCCGCCGGCCAACGCGCCCATGACCTCAAGGCTCGTCCAGCCCGCGACGGCGGCGCGCATCAGCGCGTACACCACGCCGGTCAGCCCGGCGGTGACCAGCGCGGCGCCCACCACGTCCAGCCGGGGACGGCGGCCGGGCACGTCGTGCCGCGGCAGGCCGCGCGCGGCGCCCGCGAGGGTGAGCGCCCCGACCGGGACGGTCACGAAGAACACCCATCGCCAGCCCGCCCACTGGGTGAGGACCCCGCCGATCACGGGACCGGACGCGGCGCCGATCGCGCCGACCGCGCTCCACGTGCCCAGCGCCCGCGCGCGCCTGGCCGGGTCGGTGAACGTCGTGGTCAGCAGCGACAGCGTCACCGGCATCAGCAGTGCCCCGCCGAGGCCCTGCACCGCCCTCGCGGCCAGCAGCATCTCCGGCGTGACGGCGAGGCCGCCGAGGACCCGCGCGGCGGTGAAGACCGCCATCCCGGTGAGCAGCATCGCGCGGCGGCCGAACACGTCCGCGCACCGGCCGCCGAGCAGCAGGAAGCCCGCGAAGGCGAGGGTGTAGGCGTTGACCACCCAGGGCAGGGTGGCCGGTGAGAACCCGAGCGAGGCACGGATGTCGGGCAGCGCCACCGACACGATGGTGGCGTCCAAGATGACGACGAACGACCCCGCGCAGGCCAGCGCCATCACCAGCCGCTCGTGCCGCCGGGCGCCCTCCTGCGGCGATGCCGGAGCCCGTTCCGCGTGAGCCTGCGGCCTCATGCCGGGTCCTCGTCCTCGTCCGGACGGACGGAGACGCGGCGGTCCAGTACGGGCCGGGCGTAGCGCGCCGCGGGCACATCGAACAGGCCGTCGATGGCCGGACGCAGCGTGACGTAGGACGCGACGAGCCCGGCGATCTCCCGCTCGTCCGCGGGGAGCCCGGCGGCGGCCAGCAGGCTGCGCACCCTGACGGCCGCGTCGCGGTGCGCGGCGGTCGCTTCGTGCGGTGCGGCGGTCTCTTCGTGCGGCGTGGTCACGCGCTCATCTCCTCAGCCGTGTCCAGGACGGGGATGCGGCGGTGCCAGCCGGTGTGCCGCTGGAACGCGTCCCCGACCCGCAGGATCGCGGCCTCGCCCGCCACCGGGCCCGCGATCTGCATCGACAGCGGCAGCCCGGACGCGGTGCGGCCCATCGGCACCGCGAGCACGGGGTTGGCCAGCGGATTCCAGTACGGGGTGTGGATCTTCCCGAACACGCCCGCGTCGTCCTGGTGGCCCGCCTCGTCGGCCAGCGCGTCGAACGGCGGCGCGCCGATCGACGCGGTCGGGCACACGATCACGTCGACCTCCGCGAACAACGCGTCCACGGCGCGCTGCGCCACCCGCCGGACCCGCTGCGCCTGGACGTACTCCGCGCCCGAGACCAGCGCGCCCTTCGCCAGCAGGCCCCGCGAGGCCGTGAAGTAGTCGTCCCAGCGGCGGGACAGGTCGGCGCGGTGGTAGGCCAGGCCCTCACTGGCGGCGGTCACGAAGAGCGCGGTGATCAGCTCCCGCCAGTACGGCAGCCTGGTCTCCGCCGGGACGGCCCCCAGCCCGGCCAGCACCGCCACGGCCTCGTCGAACGCCGCGGGCACCGCCGGGTCGCCGTCCGGGGGGAAGTGGTGCTCCCGCACGACGCCGACCCGCAGCCCGGTCAGGTCCCCGTCGAACGGGGGCTCGGCGAACGGGACGTCCGTCCGGTCGGCGATCACGTTCAGCACCGCGGAGCAATCGCGGGCGCTGCGGGCCATCGGGCCGACGCGGTCCAGGCTGTACGCGAGCGGCACGCATCCGGCGCCGGGGACCCGCCCGAACGTCGGCATCAGCCCGCTGACCCCGCAGAACGCGGCGGGCATGCGGATGCTCCCGCCAGTGTCGCCGCCGAGCCCGGCGAGGAACATCCCCGTCGCGATGCCGCTGCCCGTTCCCGAGCTGGAACCCCCGGCCCAGGACTCGGTCCGCCAGGGGTTGCGCGGGAACGGGAACGGCTTGCCCGCCTCCGGAAGCCCGCAGCCGAACTCCATCGCGGTCGTCTTCCCGGTGAAGACCGCACCGGCCGCGCGGAGCCGGGCCACCGCGAGGGCGTCCCGTCCCGCTCCCCAGGCGGGGTCGAGGACGAGGCTCTGCGCGGTGGTCGGCCCGTCCGCCACGGCGATGGTGTCCTTGACGCCGAACGGGATGCCGTGCAGCGGCCCCCGGTCGAGCCCGCCCGCCAGTTCCTCGTCGGCGCGCCGGGCCGCCGCGAGCGCCCGCTCGTCGAACCGCGCGAGGTACACCCCGAGCGACGCGTCGGACCGTTCGGCCGCGGCGATCGCCGCCTCGGTCAGCCCGACGCTGGTCACCGTCCCGTCGCGCAGCGCCTGCGCGGCCTCGGTCAGGGTCGACGCTTCGATCACGTTCCACCTCCGTAACGCCGCCCTGGCGGCCGGCAGAACGCAACCCTCCTAACTCAACCCGGGTTGAGCGCAACCGCGTGTGATCAACGTCTCCCGGCGCGGACGCCCCCGCCCGGCCGGCGATGCCGACAGGGTGGACGACGCGATCTCTTACGAGAGGATCTGACGAGCCTTGGCGATGCCCGAGTCGCGGTTGCGGTCCAGCTCGTCATCGGTGAAGACGGGCGTGCGGATGTCGGGCGCGATGCCGGGGCCCTCGAAACTGTGGCCAGTGCCGTCGGTGTAGCGCTCGTTGCCCAGGCCGAACGCCCAGCCGTTGGGCAGCAGGCCGGTCAGGACGTCGGAGAACACGCCCTGGGTGCTGCGGCCGATCCGGGTCGGCTTGGGCGTGCGGCCCATCATCGCCTGGGTGAAGGTCTCGGCGGCGCTGACCGACAGGTCGCTGGTCAGCATCGCCACCGGCCCGCGATAGGCCGGTGCGTGCGCGGGCCGGACGGTGACCCGCTGCGGCTTGGTGAAGCGCGTGGGGTTCTTCGGGTCGTTGCGGGCCGCCTTGACGTAGCCGAGGTAGGGCTTGTCGGTCAGGCGGGCGGCGACTTGCAGGCCCAGCGCGTCGAAGCCTCCGCCGTTGTTGCGCACGTCGATGATGAGCCCCTTCATCGTGCGCACGCGCGACTTGGTGAACACCGCGTTGAGCGCCCGGTCGAGCTCGGCGCGGTCGTCGACGTAGAAGATGTCGTCCTCGCTGCGGCCCTTGTAGGCGACGAACCGGTTCAGCCTGAGGTACCCGATCCGGCCCGGCAGGTCGGCGTAGGAGATCTGGTCGTTGCCCCAGGACTTCAGCGGCACTCCGAGGTAGGTGCCGATCGCCTTGTTGGTCCTGGCGGTGAACTCGTTGGATCCCGTCCTGGTGCCGGGGCGCAGGCCCTCGAATTCGCCGATGTCCTCGGCCTCCAGGGACGTGTGCGCGTCTCCGAGCGGCGTCGTCATCTCGACGAGGATCTTGTACAGCTCTTCGCCGCTGGTGTCGGGGCGCACCTGGGGCCGGTACTTCGCGCGGGCCGCCTGCCAGTCCACCTTCCTGGACGCGAAGAACGGGTAGTTCTCCGCGTAGGTCGTCCAGTAGATGTCGAAGACCGTCAACGGGTCCTTGGGCGCCGGCTTGCCGCAGCGGGCGGGCAGTGCGGAGATCTTGTCGAGGACGATCGGTCCCGCCGAGCCGAGCGCCAGGAGGCGGGCGCGGTCCCGGCCGGTCGGGGTGAAGACCAGCTCCGGCCGTCCCTTCCGGCCGAACTGCACCCCCTTCGAGACGGGCGCCCCGGGGAGCCGGGCGGAGTTGATGTCGCCGGGCAGGCAGCTGATCGAGGTGGTCTGGTAGGACGTCAGCTTTCCTTTCTTGACGACGAAGATGTAGTTGTAGCCCTCGCTGCGCCACACCCCGTCGATTCCCTTGGCCGCCGCCTCGGCAGGGGCGACGGCCGCCGTCAGGGCGAGCGCCGCCACGGCGGCCGCGCTCATGCTGATGATTCCCGTGATCTTCATGGCGACCACGCTATTGAGGGCCCGGTCCGGAAAGCGTCCTCCGAGCCGCCGATTCACCGTCATCCGCGAGGGGTACGGGCCCGCTGACGATCGTTCAGGGACCCGCCGTGCCGGTGGCGGGTTCAGGTGCGTGACGTGAGGTTCATGTGGATGTCCTCGGCGGCCCACAGCACGAAGCGTTCGACGGGCGTGACCGTCCGGCCGGGCGCCGGCCGGAATCGGAATCGCTTCAGCAGGACGGCCAGGACGAGTTCGGCCTCGACCATCGCCAGGGCGGCGCCTTCACAGCTGCGCGGGCCGAGCCCGAACGGAATGTAGGCGAGCCGCGGACGCCCCGCCGACGCCTCCGGCGCGAACCGGTCGGGGTCGAAGACCTGCGGGTCCGGCCAGTACTCGGGGTTCATGTGGACGGCCCAGAACGGATAGAAGATGGTCGTACCCGCTGAAACGGCGTACTCGCCGAGAACGAGGTCCTCGGTGGCCTCCCGTGCGCCGTACGGCCCCGGCGGATAGAGCCTCATCGCCTCTTTGAGCGCCCGGTCCAGGAGGGTCAGCTTCCTGAGATCGCCGTACTCGGGCACGGCACGCTCGCCCAGCACCTCGTCCACCTGGGCGGCGACGCGCTCGGCCACGTCCGGGTGCTGGGCCAGCAGGTACAGCATCCAGGAGATGGCGACGCCGGTGGTGTGGTGGGCGGCCAGCATGGTCATCAGCACCGTGTCGCGGATCCGCGCCGGGGACTCCCCCGCCTCGGCCAAGGCCGCGATCAGATCGCTCCGCCCGCCCTGCCGGCCCGTCCCGGGCTCGCGGTGCGCGGCGAGGACCCGGTCGACGGTCGCCCGCAGGTAGGCCAGGGCCTCCTCGGCGCGGACGCGGCGCTCCTCCTCTGTGCCCGGCATGTCCGTCTGGTACAGCCGCGCCAGATTCTCGATGAGCACGTCCTCGAAGGCCGACACGACCCGTCCGGCGGACTCCGCGGACGCGAGGCCGCTGCCGAGCGCGTACTCGCAGATCATTCGAAGCGACAGCTCGCTCAGGTCCTTCTGCAAGGCGACCGGACCGGCGCCGGCCTGCCCCGCCCAGCGGTCGGCCATCTCGGTCGTCAAGGCGGTGAACCGGGCGAAGTGCGCTTCATGCGAGGGCCGTCCGGCCAGCACCGCCAGCAGCACCCGCCGCCACGGACCGTGTTCATGGGCGGGGATCGTCTGCAGGTTGCCCGACTCCTGCAGGGGCGCCAGGAACTCGAACAGCTCTTCCGGCCGCTTGTTGATCTTCGCGGTGGCCTCCAGCAGGACGGGATCGGCGACCGACACCGCCAGCCCCGCGCCCGGCAGCGGGAACCGCACCACCGGCCCGTACTCGGCATGCAGGTGCAGCTGGTAGTTGTGCAACCCTCCCGCGGCCACGATGGCGTCGGCGCCGTCGCCTTCCGCAGGCGGCCCAGGGATCGGCGATGGGGTCATACCGTTGTCTCGCATTCGTGCTCTCCCACGTCCAGGGTCTCCCATGCTTGCATGCCCGCACGCGCCGCCACGGGCCGCAAATATAGCCCAGATCAGGCGATAAGTCGCTATACCCGGACTCCACCACCCCAATGGAAACGCTTCAATCATTACCCAGCGTCCGCGTCGCGTATGCCGCTGTGACCAGTTCTCGGCGTTCATCTGAACGTCACCGACCTGCTTGTTGACATTGCAAGAAGATGGGGTCTTTTCGCCCGGGGCGAGAATATGTCGCTGCGCGTTTCCGCTGGGTGATTGGGTCCCGACCTGGGCCCTGGGGCCTATGCCTCCATGATCCACCGCGATTACCGTCATCAATGTCATGGGATCGGAATTGCGTTCGTGGGCGGCCATGGATCGGGCGCGGTCATCGAGAAGGGACCAGTAATGAGGAAAGCACTCTCCGCTCTGGCGGTCGTCGGCACTGCCGCGGGGGCACTCACCTTCGCGGCCGGGCCGGCGAGCGCGGACCCCGGTAGCAGCTATTGCGGATCCGGCTACCGGACGGTGGACTCGCACACCCTCTACGGCGGGAGCAACTCCGCGACCATTTACCTGACCTACAACTCGGGGAATGGCTACAACTGCACGGTCACCGTTCTCAACAATCCCGGCTACCGGTACTACCTGTCGACCTTCGTCCAGACCGGGTCGGCCAGGGACAGCGACTCCGGCGAGTTCTCCAGGTACGCGGGACCGACCTACGTCTACGGCCGGAACCAGTGCGTGAAGTGGGGCGGCCAGCTCGACGTCGACCCCGGCACCTACTGGGAGAGCCCCTGGCACCACTGCTGACCACGCGTCAAGGCCGAGCCGGACCAGTCCCCGGGCCTAGAAGAGGGAGAATCGCCCGGGGACTGGAAGGTCCTCCGCGTCATTTGATGGCGATCCGGTCCAGGCGGACGAGGGGGAAGACGTAGGGGTCGACGTTGACGCCGGTGAGGCGCGCGGAATGGGCGGCGGTGTCCTGCCGGTTCCAGAGGGGGATGACGGGCAGGTCCTTGAACAGGACGTCCTCGGCCTGCTGGTAGAAGGGCAGGCTCTGGCTCATCGACGGGGCGGCGTCGCCCTTGGAGATGAGACCTCTGCAGGCGCTGCCGTCGTATTCCTGGCGGTTGCCGGCGGAGCAGCGGGCGGTCAGGTAGTTCTCCGCGCCGGGGTAGTCCATGACCCAGGTGGCCCGGTACGGTCCGGTCGCCCCGTGGCGTTGCAGCATGGGCAGGTAGTCCGCCTGCGGGACCACGCGCAGCTTGATGTCGCCGATGCCGAGGTTCTGCCGGAGCTGGTTGGCCACGTCGACCATCCATTGCTGGTCGGTGGAGTCCTGCCGGGCGACGCTGAGTTCCAAGGGGCCGTGCCAGCCGCCGGCCTTCCCGAGGAGCCGCCTGGCCTTCTGCGGCTGGTAGGTGCAGGTCTCACCGCAGGCGTTGGGACGGTAGCCGGGCACGATGGGCGGCAGGATGGTGCCGGTCGGGCGGTACCGGCCGTTGTAGACGCCGTTCACGATGGCCTGCCGGTCGATCGCCATGGAGATCGCACGGCGCAGGTCCGGATTCTGGAACCGTTTGTCGTACAACGGGAATTCCAGATACTCCATGGTGCTGCTGGGAACGGCGCGGAAGCGGCCTTTCATCTCGCGCTGGGCGCGGGGCACCAGCGGCGCGGGGATCGATCTCATGATGTCGACCCGGCCGGCGAGCAGATCGGTGAAGGCGGTTTCCCGTGTCGCATAGATCTTGAAGGTGATCCCGTCGGTGCGCGCCGGACGGATGCCGTGGTACCTGGCGTTCTTTCTGACTTTGATCTGCCGGTTGTGCTGCCAGGCGCCGTCCATCTGAAAGGGGCCGTTCCCGATGGGCGCCCGGTCGAATCCCTTCAGGTCGGCGAACGCGGCTCGCGGCAGCGGCGCGAAGCCCAGGAATGCCAGCGTCAGCGGGAACTGGCTGAACGGCGCGGACAGTCTGACCTGGAAGGTCCGCCCGTCGCGGACCTTGAGCCCGGCGAGTGCCCTGGTGCGCGGCGCGGGCGCGGAGCGGGGGCCCTTCCCGTCGGGGTCTTGGGGGTTCAGGGCGTCGTAGCCGTCGATATGGGCGAAGTAGAAGCCGTTCACCCAGGCGTTGGGGCCGTAGGCGGCGGCGTTCCAGGCGTTGACGTAGCTGTGCGCGGTGACCGGCTCGCCGTTGTGGAAGGTGAGCCCCGGCTTGATCTTGATCGTCCAGGTCCGCTGGTCGGGGCTGGTGATCGACTCGGCTTCGTCGTTGTCCGGCCGCCCGGACGGGCTGATCCGGGTCAGCGTGTCGAACAGGGCGTCCAGCACGTACAGCCCCTGCACGCTGGTCTCCCGGCCGGGAGTCAGGTGGGTCGGCTCCAGGCTGGCGTAGGAGAACGTCTTTCCGCTTCCGCCGGGTGGGTCCCCAGCGCAGGCGGACGCCGCCAGGGCGGATAACAGGACGGCGAGCCAGGCGGGCGAGGCGGAGAGGGCCGTCACCGGTGTAGGGCGCACGAGACGGCGGGGAGTCGGGAGCATGGGGCACACGGCCTTCAGGTGTTGAGCCGGATGATTGCAGGGGTGTCGGGGATCGGCTGGGACAGCAGGGTGTCCGCTTGCGCGGGAGCCAGGAGCCTCGTGTCGGCGAGAATGGCGATGGACCGGTTCCAGTAGTCGCGTGCCCGCTGGGTGTGGCCGAGCGTGTTGTGGGCCTGTCCGAGTCCCCAGAGCTGTTCGGCCTCGTTGTACAGGTCGGCGATGCCGCGGAAGAGGTCCAGGCCCCGCTGGTGGTGGGCGATGGCCAGGTCCGGCTCGTGGGAGCGCTGGTGGGCCCACGCCAGGTTGCTGACCGCGACGGCCTCCCCGAAGTGGTCGCCGAATTCCTCGTTGATGAGCATCGACCGCCGGTGGTAGTCGATGGCGCGGTGGAAGTTCCGCAGGCCCTGGTGGGTGAGGCCGAGGTAGTTGAGCGCGACGGCCTCGTTGACCCGGTCGCCGATCGCGCGGCTCAGCGCCAGCCCCATCTCCAGGTCGGCGACCGCCTGGTCGAAATGCCCCTGCTGGCGGTGGATGATCCCGAAGATGGTGACGCATTTGGCCTCTCCGATGCGGTCTCCCACGGCACGCCAGAGGTCCAGGGCCCGCTTGGTGTAGACGATGGCGTCCGGCAGCACACCGTCGTAGAGGTTGATGTTGGCGGTGTCCTCCAAGGCGAGTGCCCGGCGGCGGTCGTCGCCGATGCGGTCGGCGGCGCGCATGGCCAGATGGGCGAGCGCGAGCCGGTCGGGGATGTGACCGCGGTTGGCCAGCGGACGGAACAGGGCGGCCGCCAGCCGCACCGCCTGGACGGGCAGGGCGCCGGAGAGGTCGGCGGCCGCGCCGACGGTGGCGATCAGGTTGGCGCGCTCTTGCTCGGCCCAGCCGATCGCCTGCGCCGCGGTCGACAGGCCCTCCACGATCGGGCCCGGGTGCGCGCGGGCGCCGGTGAGATGCCGCCAGTCGGACGGGTTGCGCAGCCTGGTCGCGTGCTGGGCCGCGGAGAGGTAGCAGTCCACCAGACGGCCGAGCGCGACGTACCGCCCCTGCTCGGACTCATCGCGGTCGGCCAGGCGGCGCGCGTACCGGCCGACCAGCGGGTGCAGGCGGTAGCGGCCCGCGACGGCCTGCTGGACGAGGTGCTCGTCCAGCAGCGATTCCAGGACCGCCTCGGCCTGCGGGGGCGAGACGTCGGCCAGCGCCGCCGCGGACACCGCGGTGACGTCCTCACCCGGGTGCAGGCTGATCATCCGGAAGATGCGCCGCTGCTGGGCGGGCAGCTGGTAGTACGAGGCGTCGAACGAGTCCGGCACGGACCGCTCGCGCACCGACAGCCGTCCGAGCAGGCCGCCCTCGGCGATGAGCCGCCCCAGAACGTACCGCGGTGTCCACGCCGGACGGGCCTGCAACTGCCGGGCCACCGCGGCGAGCGCGCTGGGCAGGCCGCCGCACACCTCGACGATCCGGGCGGCGGCGCCGGGGTCGGCCGCGACCCTGTCCCGGCCGGAGATCCGGGCCAGCAGCTCGACCGCCTCCCCCGTCGGCAGCGGTTCGAGCGTCATGGGCTCGACGCCGTCCAGGCCGGACAGGGCGCGCCGGCTGGTGATCAGGACCAGGCTGCCGGGCCCCCCGGGCAGCAGCGGGCGCACCTGGGCCTCGGTGGCCGCGTCGTCCAGCACGACCAGCGCCCTTCTCCCCGCGAGGCGGCTGCGGTAGAGCGCCGCCCGGTCGGGCACCGAGGCCGGGACCTGGCCGGCGGGCACTCCGAGCGCCCGCAGGAAATCGTCCAGGACGGCTCCGGGATCGGCCGCCGACCGGTCCGGCTCGCACCCTCGCAGCTCGGCCCACAGCTGGATCTCATCGAACCGGCCTTGGGCGACGAGGTGGTGTGCGGCCCGCACCGCCAGCCGGGTCTTGCCCACCCCGGCCATCCCCTGGATCGCCACGACCGTGACCTGGGGGCCGTCATCGCCCATGGCGTCCACCAGCTTCCGCAGGTAGCGCAGGTCGGCGGCCCGGCCGGTGAACTCGGCGACGTCCCTCGGCAGCTGGCGGACGGCACCGGGCACGACGGGGCGCGTATCCGGGGACGGCTCGTCACCGGGGATCGCCGGTTCGGGGCCGGGCGTCTGCTGCTTTCGCGCGTTCAGGTAGGCGCGGTGAAGGACCTCGGAGGGCTCCACCTCCAGCTCTTCGGCGAGCCTGCCGCGGACGGCCTGGTAATGCCGCACCGCGTCGGCCCGCCGGCCGCACGCGTCCAGGAGCGTGACCACACCGGCCTGGACCGATTCCTCGAACGGGAGAACCGCGGCCAGCCGCTCCAGCTCCGGCAGGGCCCGGTCCGGTGCGCCGGACGCGATCGCCGCCTCGCACAGCCGGCCGGCGGCCTCCACACGGAGCCGCTGCAACCCGACCACGACTGGTTGATCGCTGAGCCACCGGTCCAGGCCGTCCAGCACCGGGCCGCGCCACAGGTCCAGCGCCTCTGACAATCCGTCCATGCGGGCGCGGGAGTCCCGCTGCTCGGAGGCCGCCGCGACGAGCGCGCGGAACCGGGCGGCGTCGACCTGCTGGTCCGCCAGGACGATCCGGTAGCCGCCGCCGGACCGCTTCAGGGCGGCGTCGAGCTCCAGACGCTCCTTCAGCCAGGCGCGGAGCCGGGACACCGCCGTGTGCAACGCCGACGCGGTCGCCCCGTCCAGCCCCCACGCGAACTCGGCCAGCAGGTCGTCGCGCACGACCTCGCCCGGCGTCAGCAGCAGCCCGCCGAGCACCCTGCAGATCCCCGCCCGCGGAAGCTCGACCCCCTCGCCACCACGCCGGACACGTAACGGCCCCAGAATTTCGAACGACGTTCGTGCCGATGGACCACTCTCCACCGTTACACCCCCCGGTGATCGCCAAAGAAGGCAACCCGACAATCCTCTCCCGCGGCGCCGCGGGCGGGCAATGAAACCACCTTGACACGTCCGGATCCGGCCATCAACAGATCGGGTAATGTCGGTTGGGACGCGATCAGTGGCCAAGGCATTTAAAAACTCAATCACCTGCGTCAGTGCTTGTGCATGACGTGCTTGACGCGGGTGTAGTCCTCCAGGCCGTAGTGCGAGAGGTCCTTGCCGTAGCCGGAACGTTTGAATCCGCCGTGCGGCATTTCGGGGACCAGCACCATGTGGGTGTTGATCCACACGCACCCGAAGTCCAGGCGCGCGGCCATGCGCATGACCCGTCCGTGGTCCGCGGTCCACACGCTCGACGCCAGGGCGTGGTCGACGCCGCACGCCAGCCGCAGCGCGTCCTCCTCGCCGGTGAACGGCTGGACGGTCAGCAACGGCGCGAAGTTCTCCTCGCGCACCACGGCGTCGTCCTGGGTCACCCCGGTGATGACGGTGGGCGCCAGGAAGTAGCCCCGGCGAAGAAGCGCAGGCAGTCGGCCGCGGCGAACACCTCTTCGGTGCGCGTGGTGGCGACGGGCTTGCCGGTGTTGCGGCATTCGGCGGCGACGAACTCGTCCGCCCGCCGTTCGAGCAGCTCGGCGCAGTGCAGCAGGGCCCGCTGGCGCCGGCCGGGCGGCGTGGCGCGCCAGACGTCGAACGCCTCGACCGCCGCCGCGTAGGCGTCGTGGACGTCCCGCTCGCCCGAGAGCGGTGCACTGCCGAACACCTCGCCGGTGCACGGGTCGACCAGGTCGGTGGCGCGTCCGTCCGCGGCGGGACGAAGCCGGCCGTTGACGACGTTGTGGACGGTCTCGAAGGCCGGCGCCGTCATCGGCCCGCCCCTTGCAGGACGGCCAGCAGGTCGTAGGTGACGTGCGCCGCCGCGATGCCGGTGATCTCGGCGTGGTCGTAGGCGGGGGCGACCTCGACGACGTCCGCCCCGACCAGGTTGAGCCCGTCCAGGCCGCGCAGCACTTCGAGGAGCTCGCGGCTGGACAGCCCGCCCGCCTCCGGCGTCCCGGTGCCGGGCGCGTGCGCCGGGTCGAGGACGTCGATGTCCACCGAGACGTACACCGGCCGGTCCCCCAGCCTGGCGCGGACGCGTCCGATGATGTCGTCGAGCGGCTGCCGGGCGAAGTCGCGGGCGTGGACGGCGGTGAACCCGAGCTTCTCGCTCTCGTCCAGGTCGAGCCGCGAGTACAGCGGGCCGCGGATGCCCACGTGCGTCGAGTGGGACAGGTCGATCAGCCCTTCCTCGCCGGCCCGGCGGAACGGCGTGCCGTGCGTGTAGGGGGCGCCGAAATAGGTGTCCCAGGTGTCCAGGTGCGCGTCGAAGTGCAGCACCGCGACCGGTCCGTGGCGCTCGTGCTGGACGCGCAGCAGCGGCAGCGCGATGGTGTGGTCGCCGCCGATGGTGATCAGGCGGCGCCGGGTGCCCGACAGCGAGCGCGCGGCGTCCTCGATCGCCCGGATCGCGGCGGCCAGGTCGAACGGGTTGACGCCGACGTCCCCCGCGTCGGCGACCTGCGACACCGCGAACGGCTCGACGTCCAAGGCGGGGTGGTAGGGGCGCAGCAGCCGGGAGCTCTGCCGCACGTGGCCGGGGCCGAACCGGGCGCCCGGACGGTAGCTGACCCCCGAATCGAAGGGGACGCCCCAGATCAGCACGTCGGCGTCGGGGACATCGGTGAGCCTGGGCAGCCGCGCGAACGTGGCGTCGCCCGCGTAGCGGGGGATCCGCGTCGCGTCGACCGGCCCGACGGGCGGGGCACCGGACGAGCCGGTCGGCGAGCCGGTGGGCGGGGTCTCCGGGGAGGTGGTCACAGGGTCTCCAGCAGTTCCGTCGCGGCGCGCCGGCCGCTGTCGATGGCGCCGTCGATGAAGCCGGGCCAGCGGTGCGCGGTGTGCGCCCCGGCGAAATGCACCAGGTTCTCCGGGGTGGCCAGATGGGTCTCGTACTTGGTGATCTGCCCGGCCCGGAACGTGGTCCACGTGCCCCGGGACCACGGGTCGTGGACCCAGTCGTGGGTGGCCGTGGCGACGACCTCCGCGTCCGGCGCGTACTCCCGGACGGCCCGCTGCACCGCCTGGACGTCGTCGCCGTCCACGTGATCGTGCCCGGGGGCGAAGCAGACCAGCACCACTCCCTCGGGGAGCGTGCGCATCGCCCCGACGTAGTCGAAGACCGTCCCCCAGCCGTAGCCGCTGAGGTCCTCGGGCACGTCGCGCGCCAGTGCCCACACCTTCTGCCCCTGGCCCGCGTGGTTCTCCTGGGAGATCGCCAGCTTCTCAGGGGCCAGCGCCGGCTCGAAGGCGATGTCCTGGAGCACGCCGAGCGGGACGGTGACCAGGACCCGCCGCGCCGTGACCTCGCCGCCGTCATGGGCGACGACCACGTGATCGGCGTCCTGGCGGACGGAGCGCACCGGGGAGGACAGCCTGATGTCGGCGCCGCTGTCGTCGGCCAGCGCCCGGGCCAGGGACGCGGTGCCGTCGGTGAACGTATGGCCGAGGACGCTGGCCTCGACCATGCCCCAGAGCGAGTTGTCCATCGCGGCCAGCCAGCGCAGCACGTCGAGGGCGGACCCGGTGTCGGCCGAGGCGTTGCCGCAGCCGCAGAACCAGGAGATCAGCAGCTCGCGCGCGTTGCCCTCCAGTCCCGCGTCGTCGGCCCACCGGCGGATCGGCACGTCGAGATCGTCCAGCCCCTGCTCCGACAGCGGGCGGTCCACGTCCAGGCGGGCGCCCGCGGCGAGCAGGACGCGGATCGCGTGTTCCAGCCGTCCCAGCTCGCCCGGGGGCACCGGCAGCAGCGTGTCGAGCACGGTGCCCCGGTCCGACCAGGTCATCCGGCCGGGCGGCTCGCTGTCGCTGATCGCGATCCCGTAGCGCCGCACCTCGGCGGAGACGAACGTCTGCCGCGGGACGATCCACGTGCCGCCCATCTCCAGGCCGTGCCCGCCGAACAGGTCCGTCCGGTACCAGGTGCGCCCCCCGATCCGGTCGCGCGCCTCCAGCACGCACACCCGCCTGCCCGCCGCCCCGAGGTCCCGGGCGGCGGTCAGGCCCGCGAAACCGGCGCCGACGATCACGACATCGACTTGCGGTTGGTTCATGGCCGGGACGCCTCCAGATGAGATGCACACGCACCGCCGAGCGCCGGTGCGCCCGATCACGCTACGTCGCCGTGATCGGCCGGTCGATCGACGGGACGTCCAACGTCCGCGGTCGGCCCTCTACGCCATGTCCAACGCGGCGGCGCTAGCGGTCGGGAGGCAGGGTGTGCGCCAGCGCCTCCCGGGCCTCCAGCGCGAGCCAGAACTCGTGCCGGGTGGCCGCCGAGGTCATCGCCTTCCCGGTGAGCCGCTCCACCCGGTCGATGCGGTTGCGCACCGTGTGCCGGTGCACGCCGAGCCGGTCGGCCGCGGTGTCCCAGACGCCGTTGGCCTCCAGCCACACCCGCAGCGTGGTGAGGATCTCCCCGCGGGGGTCGGCGGCGTCGACCGGGGCGAGCAGGGCGTCGGCGAACGCGGCCAGCAGGTCCGGCGGGCCGAGGGTGAGCAGGAGGCGGCCGATGGCGTGCTCGGTGGCCTCGGCGGGACGGCCGAGCCGCGCGCTCGGGGCGAGCAGGGAACGCGCCTGGCGCAGCGAGATCGCGGCGGTGCCCGGCCGGAAGCCGGACCCGATGCCGGTCGGACGGCCGGGCGCGAACCGCGCGAGCACCGCGGCCAGGTCCACGTCGTCGACCACCAGGGCCTCGACGATGTCGCCGTCGAACCGGACGAGCCCGCCCGGCAGCGCGACGGACAGGTCGGCCGCGAGGTCCTCCGCCTCGCCCCGCGGCGCCTGCACGGCCAGGCCGCGCAGGTGCTCGGTCGAGACGTCCAGGGCGGTGAGCAGCCGCTCGGCGCGCTCGTCGGACAGCTCGCCCGACACCAGCCGGCCCATCGCCGCGGTCCGCGCCCGCCG
This sequence comes from Actinomadura rubrisoli, assembly GCF_004349215.1. Classification (GTDB taxonomy): domain Bacteria; phylum Actinomycetota; class Actinomycetes; order Streptosporangiales; family Streptosporangiaceae; genus Spirillospora; species Spirillospora rubrisoli. The sequence goes on from NZ_SMKU01000004.1 coordinate 59,094, forward strand.
GTGCGGCTCGCGGGCCAGGTGCCGGCGCTCCAGCTCCATGGTCAGCAGGGAGACCAGCGCGGCGTCGACCAGCCGGGGTCCGGCGTCGGCCGAGCCGGCCAGCAGCGCGTGGCCGCGCAGGCGGCGGGCGCCGATCGGCCGCACCCCCACCGTGAGGTCCGCCGCGTCCACGACGGCACTGCCGCGGAGCCCGCGCGCGGTGATCTCTTCGAGGACCGTGCGGGCGGCGTCCAGCAGCCGCTCGGGGGCGGCGCCGACGGCGGCCAGTTGCCGGCCGAGGGCGTCGGTGACCACGGCCGCCCGTCCGGTGGCGTCCAGCCACACCTTGAGGATGGCGTCGAGGCCGCCGCCCGAGGCGGCGGCCACGGTGAGCCTGCGCTGGACGTCCGCGGTGTGCTCCAGGGCCCGCCTCTCCTCGGCGGCCCGCGCCGCGAACACGGCCTTGGTGACGGCGATGAACGGCACCTGGTCGGGTACCGTGAGCAGCGGAAGTCCCGCCTCCTCCGCCGCCTCGACCAGCGTCGCGGGCGGGTGCCGGTGGGGCTGCCCGTGGCCGAGCCCCAGGGCCAGGGCGGCGGCGCCGCCGTCGACCACGTCCTGGACGAACGCGCGGCAGGAGGCGGGGTCGACCGGCAGCACCAGGCCCGTCGTCATGAGCAGCTCGCCGCCCTGGAGCCACTCCCCCGGCCGCAGGAGCTCCGAGACGTGCGCCGCCTCGATCGCCTGCCGCCGTCCGCCCGCTCCGGCGACCAGGCTCAGCTGGAGCTCCCGGACGGCGAGCAGGTCCTCCACGGTGAACGGCATGGACATAGTGTCCAGCATCACACAGGCAGGTTCTCCACGGCGTCGATCGACCTGTTCGGAAGGCGTCACCTACTGTCGCCGCACTGGTCCGCCGGCGCAGAGCCGTCCGGCCCGCGGCACGCGAGAACAGTACGGAGGACGTGCCATGATCGAGAACCAACCCCCCGGCCCCGCCCCGGCCCCTGTCACGGGCGACGCGGACGACGACGCGCGCCTGCGGGAACTCGGCTACGAGCAGCGGCTCAGCCGGCGGCTGGGGGTGTTCGGCTCCGTCGCCATGGGCTTCGCGACGATCTCACCGGTGGTGGGCCTGTACGCGGTGGCCGTGGTCGGGACGGTGGTGGCGGGCCCGATGTGGGTGTGGACGCTGCCCGTCTGCCTGGCGGGCCAGTGCCTGCTGCTGACCGTCTACTCCGAGCTGGCGTCCGAGTTCCCGATCTCGGGCGGCCCCTACCAGTGGACCCGCAGGCTGATCGGCCCGTCCTACGCCTGGCTGACCGGGTGGGTGTCGCTGTGCGGCTACCTGGCTGCGAACACCACCATCGCCTACCTGTCCACGCCGTGGTTCCTCGCCCTGTTCGAGATCAGGCCGACGGCGCACCTCCAGGTCGCGGTCGCCGCCGTGTTCATCCTGGGGTGCTCGCTGGTGAACGCGCTGGGCATCGACGTGCTGCGCCGCGTCCTGAACGCCGGCATCGCCGCCGAGGCCGTCGCCTCGGTGGGGATCGGCCTGGCGCTGCTGCTGGTGTTCCGGACGCAGCCCTGGTCGCTGCTCACGGGCACCCTGGGCGCCGAGGCGGGGTCGGGCGGATCGGTGCCCGCGGCGATGCTGGCGGCGCTGGCCGTCGGCGGCTGGGCGTTCGTCGGCTTCGACGCCACCACGATGTCCTCGGAGGAGACCCGGAACGCCGCGCGCCACGTCCCGCGCGCCATCTGGTGGGCGCTGCTCAGCGTCGGCGGCCTGGTGATCCTCAACGCGTTCGCGACCGCCCTCGCCCACCCCGACCCCGCGAAGGTGGTGTCGGGCGCGGACCCCGATCCGGTGACCACGGCCGTCCTCGCCTCGTTCGGGGACTGGGCGTCCAAGCCGTTCATCTGCGTCGTGATCGTGGCCTTCGCGGCCTGCGGGCTCGCCGCGCAGGGCGCCAGCGCCCGCGCCGTGTACTCCGTCGCCCGGGACGGGGTGCTCCCCGGCTCGCGCTTCCTGCGGATCGTCAACCGCAGGCACGCGCCGATCGGCGGCACGGTCGCGGTGACCGCCGCCGGCTGGGCGGGCCTGCTGCTCGCCCTCGACAGCGCCGCCATCGGCAGCCTGATCACGTTCGGCACCGCCGGGCTCTACCTGGTGTTCTTCCTGGTGGCCCTGGCCGCGCTGATCAGCCGGGTCCGCGGCACCTGGACGCCCGCCGGGCACATCCGGCTGGGCACCGCGGGCACCGTCGTCAACGCGCTCGCCGTCCTCTGGCTGGGCCTCCAGTTCATCAACATCACGTGGCCGCGCTCGGTCCTGGCGCCCCCGGGCGCGCCGTGGTACCAGATCTGGGCCGCCCCGCTGGTCACGGCCGGGCTGCTGGCGCTCGGCGTGCTCTACCTCGTCATCGCCCGCCCCCAGGAGAAGGTCCGCGCCGGCAGCGCCTTCGCGACCCTGGCCGAGGAGCCGGCGCCGTGACCGGGGCCGATCTGATCATCCGGGACGCCGCCGTCCGCACCCTCGACCCGGCGCGGCCGAGGGCCACCGCGCTGGCCGTGCGGGCGGGGGAGATCGTCGCGGTCGGCGACGCCGCCGACGTCCGTCCGCACCTCGGCCCGCGCACGGAGATCGTCGACGGCCGGGGCCTGACGGTCACACCCGGCCTGGTCGACTCCCACCAGCACCCGCTGCTGGGGGTCGCGGGCGACCGGGGTACCGACGCCGCCGGGGTCACCACGCTGACCGGGTTGATCGACCTGCTCCGCCGGGACTGCCGGCGGCTTCCCCAGGACGCGTGGGTCATCGTCAAGGGAGTCGAGTACGGCGCCCTCCCGCCGCGGTCCATGCACCGGCGCCTGATCGACGACGCCGTCGCCGGACGGCCCGCCTTCCTGTGGTTCGCCGACGCCCACAACGCCCTGATGAGCAGCGAGGGGCTGCGGCGAGCCGGCATCACCGGCCCCGTCGACTTCGGCGACCGGGCCGAGATCGTGGTCGACGAGCACGGCGTTCCCACGGGTCAGCTCCACGAGATCTCCGCCGTCCTGCTCGGCCAGACGGCCGTGCCGCCGCTGGACGCCGACGAGATCGCCCGCGACGCGGCCCGGCTCTTCCAAGACCAGGCCGCAGCAGGAATCACCGGCATCCATGTGCTCGACCTGTGGCCCGGCACAGAAACGGTGCTCGACACACTCGACGGCGACGACCGGCTGCCGGTCCGCGTCCTGCTCGCGCCCTGGGCCCTGCCCGGCGACGTCGATGCCACCCTGGAGACCGTCCGCGCGCTACGGCACCGCGACCGCACCGGCCGGTGGCGTACCGGCGCCGTCAAGTTCTTCCTGGACGGCACCATCGACGGCGGCTCGGCCTGGCTGCACCAGCCGGACTGCGCAGGGGACGGCGAGCACCCGGTGTGGAACGACCCCGAACGGTACGACGCGGCCGTGTGCCAGGTCGTCGACATGGGACTTCCCTGCTTCACCCACGCCATCGGCGACCGCGCCGTCACCCACGCCCTCGACACCTACGAACGCGCGGGGACACCGATGCACGGCCGCCACCGCATCGAACACGCCGAGATCCTCGCCGAAACGGACATCGCCCGCTTCGCCGAACTCGACGTCGTCGCCTCCATGCAGCCCACCCACCTGGACTGGACGCTGCCCGACCACACCGACAACTGGTCACGGCGGCTCGGACCGGACCGCTGCCGGCAGGGCTGGCGCTTCGCCGACATCGTCCGCGCCGGCGGCCGCGTCGCGCTCGGCTCCGACTGGCCCCTGGCCACCTACGACCCCCGCGTCGTCATGGCGGGCGCCGTCCTCCGCCGGCCGGCCGGGCGGCACCGTCCTCCGGTAGGCGAGGACCAGGCGCTCACCCCCGCCCAGGCACTCGCGGGCTACACCGCCTGGGCCGCCTACGGCGCGGGCGAGGAGCACCGCGCGGGCCGCATCCGCGAAGGCTTCCAAGCCGACCTCACCCTGTTCGCCGGCGACCCCCTCACCACGCCGCCCGACGAACTCCCCCACCTCCCGGTGACCATGACGATCGTCGACGGCCGCATCGTCCACCGGACCTGACGTCCCGGAGGTCCCTGTCAGTTGTCGGCGGACCAGCGCAGGATCTCACGCGCGGTCCGGGCGGGGGCCTCACGCGGGACGAAGTGGCCGACGCCTTCCAGCTCCACCCGCTGGTAGAGCCGGGGGAACAACTCGTCCTTGCCCTCGCTGGTCGACGGCAGGTTGTCGCCGTCCTCGGCGCCGTGCAGGACCAGGGTCGGCACCTGGACGGCCGGGACGTCCGCGAGGCGCTTCTCGGTGTCGGCGTAGGCCGGGTCGCCGGGGTGCTCGCCCCAGCGGTGCAGGTAGGCGCTGACGGTGATGTCCGGCCAGTCGTCGTTGTCCCACGCCCGCGCGGCCTGGTCGAACTCGGCGTCGGAGAACCGCCAGCCCGGCGACCAGCTCTCCCACAGGTAGCGGCTGAACCCGCGCCGGTCGTCGCGCATGGTGGCCTGGCCGCGCCCGGTGGCCACGAACCACTCGTACCAGTAGGCGTGCGCGAGCGGGTAGGGCAGCGGCGCGTCCGGTCCGCTGGCGCCGTGACCGGCGGACATCGCCACGAGGCAGCGGACGCGCTCGGGGAACAGCGCCCCGGCGACATACCCGGCGCGCGCGCCCCAGTCATGCCCGGCGACGACGACGTCTTCGAGGTCCAGCGCGTCGAGGAAGTCGCGCAGATCCGTGCCGAGCGCGCCCGCCTGACCGCTGCGCGGCCTGTCCGGCGCACGGAACCGGGTCGCCCCGAACCCGCGCAAGTGCGGCCGATACACCCGATACCCCTCGGCGACCAGGAGAGGGACCACCTCGTCCCAGCAGTGCACGTCGTCAGGCCAACCGTGCACCGCCACGGCGGCGGGACCGTCGATTGGCCCTGCCACCTCGTACCCGATGTCCAGGACCGCGGTGGCGACGAACTCCGTCATCCCGGCAAACTACCCCCACTGAACTGGGCAAACATCGATCGGTCTCAGGCCCGTCCCCGGTTCCTGGTCGACGTCCGATGCGCGGGTCGGCAGGTGCCCGGCTCCCGGCAGGGCATGTACGGCGGGCTGCTGGTGAGCCAGGGCTGCGGGATTGTGTGCGCCTATATGGACAGCCGATATCCGTTACACGCTGTCCAATGCGAGGGCCCTAGATGTGGCGATGACAACCGAATGCCCATCGATTCCACGGCGGAGTGACCGAATGGCATCACCAGGGCTCCAGTTCGGCGGTGGATCGGGCGAAAGCGCGACATGGCCGCGAAGCGCGACATCTTGTGGGCTGTGGATCTCTTGGCAACCGGTGATCGATGGGCGCTACTCAAAGGACGACAACACCATAGCCGTGTGCTGGGGACGTCAGCCGTACCAAGGCGACAGCCGTCGAGGCCCAGTCGAAGGAGGCCCAAATGACCACTGAGTCGTTCACGTCCGGTGTCGTTCCCGGGGGCTGGCCCGTTCTCGGTCACGTCTGGCCGCTGATGAGCAGGCCCATCGCGTTCTTGACCTCCTTGCCCAGGTACGGGGATCTGGTGGAGATGCGCCTGGGGACGACGCATGTCTACGTCCCCTGCCACCCGGAGCTGCTCCGGCGGACGCTGACCGATGACCGGCTGTTCGACAAGGGCGGGAAGTACTACGACCGGGCCAGGGAGATGGCCGGCAACGGTGTCGCCACCTGTGCGCACAAGGACCACCGGCGGCAGCGCCGGTTGCTCCAGCCCGCGTTCCAGCGGGCGCAGCTGGCGCGTTACGCGGCGGTCATGGAGCAGGAGATCGCCGACCTCACCGAGTCCTGGAGCAGCCCGCAGGACATCGACGCCTATCCCGAGCTCTACCGCCTCGCGTTGCGCACGGTGACCCGGACGCTGTTCTCCGCACAGGTCGACGATGCCACGGTGGACCGGATCCGGTGCTCCTTCGACGTCGTGTTCAGCGGCTTCTTCCGGCAGATGTTCCTCCCCCGGGCCGTCCTGCGGCTTCCGCTGCCGGGCAACCTGCGGCACCGCCGTGCGCTGCGGCACCTGAGGGAGACGATGCGGCAGGTCATCGCCGACTCCCGCGCCGACAACGACGAGAACAACGTGCTGGCCGGTCTGCTCGCCGCGCACGACGCCGAAGGCGCTCAGGTCTCCGACGCGGAACTCTACGACCAGACCGTGACCGTACTGGCGGCGGGAAGCGAGACCGTTGCCTCCACCCTCACGTGGGCGCTGTACCTGCTGTCGGAGAACGCCGACGCGCAGGCACAGTTGCAGGCCGAAGCCGACGCGGCGCTCGCGAAACCCGTGGCGACCTGGGACGACCGCACGAACCTGCCCTACGCCCAGCGCGTCGTCAACGAAACGATCCGCCTGTACCCCGCCGGATGGCTGTTCACCCGCGTCACGACCAGCGACACCGAACTGGCCGGGCGCACCCTGAAAGCGGGCACCACCGTCGTCATCACCCCCGTCCCGGTTCATCGCAACGCCGGCATCTTCGAGCACGCCGACCGGTTCGCCCCGGACCGCTGGCTGCCCGAGCGCATGGCGGGCCTGCCCCAGAGCGCGTTCGCGGGATTCGGCGGCGGAGCGCGCAAGTGCATCGGGGACGACTACGGCATCGGCGAATGCACACTCGCCCTCGCCTCGATCGCCAAGCAGTGGGACGTCCGGACCCTGCCGGGCGCAGACGTTCGGCCGGTGCCGCTCGCCGCCTTCTACCGCCCCCGCCGGCTTCCTCTGCGCCTGACCCGGCGGGAGCGGACATGAGAACCCGCGCTCATGCGCGCGGCCATGCCGCGGTCGTGGGCGGCGGATACGCGGGCCTGGTCGCCGCACGGGTCCTGGCCGACCGCTTCGACCGGGTGACCGTCCTGGAGAGGGACGCCATCGCTGTCGGCCGCGCCTATCGGAAAGGCACGCCGCAGAGCCGGCACCCGCACGGACTGCTGTCGCGCGGTGCGGAGATCCTTGAGGACCTATTCCCCGGGCTGCGAGACGAACTGGCTGCGCAGGGGGCGCCGGTCGGCGACTTCGGGTTCTTCCGGATGCTGTATCCCACGGGATGGTCACCGGCGATCCGGTCCGGACTCGCCCTGCAGACCTTCAGCCGTCCCTTACTTGAGACCACGCTGCGCCACCGTGTGCTCATGCACCCGGCTGTGACGTTGCTGGACAAGACTCAGGTGGAAGGACTGGCCGTCACCGCCGGGCGCGTCACCGGCGTCAGGCTGGACGATCAAACCGCGCTCGACGCGGACATCGTCGTGATCGCGGATGGACCGCATTCCCGGCTTCCCGCCTGGCTGGCCGAGGTCGGCTTCCCCGAGCCGAGGACACTCCGGGTGGACGGCAGGCTCTCCTATACATCCCGCCTCTACAAGCGCGATCCCTCGAATGGCCTCGGTTTGCAGGCATCCGTGCAGGCCACTTTCGCGCCGACGACGGCGCGCGGCGGTGTTGTCATCGCGATCGAAGACGACCAGTGGCTGGTCTGCCTGTTCGGGGCGAACGGCGATTCCGCGCCCACCGACCCCGACGGCTTCACCGCCTACGCGGCCACTCTGGCGAATCCGCACATCCGCTGGGTGGTCGAGGAGTGCGAGCCGGTGAGCGCCATCTACCGGTACGGCGGGCTCGGCGGGTACTGGCATCGCTACGACCGGCTCCGCCCATGGCCCGGTGGCCTCGTCGTCCTCGGGGACGCGCTGTGCAGGCTCAATCCACTTTACGGGCACGGCATGACGGTCGCCGCCGCGCATGCCCTTCTCCTGGGCAAGGCGATGGACCGGTCGCCTCTCGACACCGCCTGCCGCCGTTTCCAGCGGCAGACGCGCCGGATACTCCGGCTGCCCTGGCTCATGTCGACCAGCCTCGATCAGGGCTGGAGCCGCGGCCGGCCTCCCGCCACCGCCGTCCTGGTCCGCAGGGCCCTGCTCGGCCTGCTCGAACGCATCCCAGACGATCCCGACCTCTTCCGCAGGTTCCTGAACGTCCAGCACCTGCTGTCCACGCCGCTGGTGCTGCTGCTTCCCTCCGACCGGCGGCTCCCGAGCCGACGCCAGAAAGGGGCGGGCACGTGATCCCCACCATCTACTGCCCGATCGGCCCGGCCGTGCACCCCGCCTCCCGCCTGGTCGACGACCAGGTCACCGGCTGGGTGTCGAGGTCCGGCCTGTGCTCGGAGCCCGGTCAGCTCGACCGGCTGGCCGGGACGAAGGCGGGCATGCTCACCGGGCAGATCCTGCCGAACGCCCCCCAGGACCGGCTCGCCGTCGTGACCAGGTTCTTCGCCTGGCTGTTCGTCTTCGACGACGCCCACTACGACGAAGTGGACACCCTTCCCGACGCGGCCCGCCTGGCGGCGGTGGCCGGCCGGCTCGTGCGCGTCCTGGAGGCTCCCGACGGGGCCGCGGTCGCCGGCACGCCGTTCGAACGCAGCCTCCACGACATCAAAGAGCAACTGGCACTGATCGCCTCACCCACGCAGATCGACCGATGGGCCACCGCACTCCGCGCCTACCTGTTCAGCCTGGTCTGGAAAGCAGCCAACCGCCGGACCGGGATCGTACCGAGCCTCGACGACTACACCTGCATGCGGATCCACGGTGGCGCCGTCATGACCACCGTGGTCCTGCTGGACATCGCCGACGGCTACCAGGTGCCCGACAAGGAATTCTCCACCACCGCCCTTCGCGCCCTGATGGAGATGACCTCGCTCCTGGTCAGCTGGGACAACGACCTGCTCTCCAGGCAGAAGGAACAACGGACCGCCGACCGCCAGAACCTCGTCGACGTGCTGGCCGCCGAGCGCGGCCACTCCATCACCGAGGCGCTCGACGCGGCCCTGCGGGTACGCGACCAGGTCCTGATCCGGTTCCTGGATCTGCGTGACCGCGTCATGCCGACGGCCAGCAAGGAGACACGCCGGTTCCTGCACTCCATGGCCCAGTGGATCCGCGCCAACCTCGATTGGAGCACCCAGACCGAGCGCTACCACCTGAACCCTTCCATGGCCTCGGCAATGATCACCGCCCTGCCCACGACGCCCCGGGGCCGCCCGCCGATCCCGTCGATCGCCTGGTGGTGGGCCGATGACACATGACCGGCCGATCACCCGGGCGGCCATGCCGCACAGGGCGAGGGCGGTAACGCCGTAAGGAACAGACTCAAGAGAACGACCGCGACCGCCCCAGAAATTGAGCTTTCGACGCAGTCGATCGAGTGCGTCAGAAGGGGAGGGGCTGGTGGGTTGCGAAGGTGGCCACGTCGGTTTCCAGGGCCCGGGCGGTCGCGAGAAGGTCGGGTAGGAGGCGTTCGCGCGTCCGCTCGGCCGGTTCGCGGCCGGCGGGGGCGGCGATGTTGAGGGACGCGACGACGCGGCCGGCGGCGTGGATGGGGGCCGCTATCGATCTCAGCCCCGTCTCCAGTTCCTGGTCGACGAGGGCGTGCCCGTCGGCGCGGGCGGCGGTGACGGCCTGCCGCAGGTCGGTTTCGCCGGTCAGCGTGCGGGGGGTGAGGGGCTGGCGGTCGGCGCGGGCGATCAGGGCGGCCGCCTCGGTGTCGGGGAGGCCGGCCAGGAGGACGCGGCCCATCGCGGTGACATGGGCGGGGAGGCGGGTGCCGACGCTGATCTCGACCCGCATGAGCCGTGACGCCTGGGCGCGGGCGACGTAGCGGATGTCCGCTGCGTCCAGGACGGCGACCGAGGCCGAGTCGCGGACCTTCGCCACGAGGGCGCGCAGGTGGGGACGGGCCAGTTCCTCGAACGTCAGCCTGCTGACCTCGCGGTAGCCGAGGTCGAGGACGCGGGGCGGGAGGCGGTAGCGGCGGCCCGTCTCGCGGGCGTAGCCGAGGCCGGCCAGCGTCAGCAGGGCCCGGCGGGCGGTGGCGCGGGGCTGGCCCGTCGCGGCGGCGGCCTCGGAGATCGTCAGCCCGTCCGGCCGCGTGCCGATGGCGTGGAGGACGGCCAGGCCGCGGTCCAGGGACTGCAGGAACTCCGCTCCCAGCCGCGCCTTCAGCTCGCCGCCCGCGCCGGTTCGGGGCGCGGGGGTGCCGCCCGGGCGCCGGTGGGTCAGCGCCTTCTCCATCTCGGCGGCGCACGCGGTGACCAGGGGGCGGGCATAGGCGCGCAAGGACCCGGGCGTGTGGCGGCTGGTGTGGCTCACCACGCTCAGGGCGAGGACGGCGGCGCCCGCGGCGTCCCGGACGGGGACCGCGACGGCGACGAGGTCCGGCTCGATGAGCTGGTCGTCGATCGACCAGCCGGACGCGCGGAAGTCCTCGACCCGGCCGCGCAGGACCGGCACCGCGGCGGGTTCCGTGGCCGGGACGATGGAGAAGGGACGGTCGGTGCCGCCGGTGACGCGCCCCTCCCAGGCGCGCCACCGCTCCTCGTCCCATTCCGCCGCGAAGATCGGGCCGGGGGCGCAGCGCTCGGCGGGCAGCAGGTCGCCGACCTTGAAGGCGACCGCCACGGACCGGCTGTGCCGGGACTGGCCGACGATGCGGACGCCGTCCGCGTCGGGGACGGCGAGCGAGACCGACTCGTCCAGCGCGGTGGCCAGCTCCGCGATGCGCCGGGCCAGGGACCCATCGGGGTCCAGGCCCGACAGGTAGAGGTTCCCGATCCGCATCATCCGGGGCGTCGCGGCCACGTCCCGGCCCTGCCGGCGCAGGTAGCCGGTCTCGGCGAGGGTGCCGACGACGCGGTCGACGGTCGAGCGGGCCAGGCCCGTGGCCGTGACCAGGTCGGCGGGGCGCAGGGGGCCGCCGGCGACGCCGAAGACCTCCATGACCTGCAGCCCGCGTTGCAGCGGCCCGACCGGATGGGCTTCCCGCATGGTTGACATCACCCCGGCGACGACGGAGACTTCCTCCGCGATTATGAAGTAAAGTTCACTGGGCGAACAAGAGGGGCGGGCATGGACAAGGTGGTGGCCACCGCCGCGGCGGCCGTGGCGGACGTGCCGGACGGCGCGTCGCTGGCCGTGGGCGGGTTCGGGCTGAGCGGCGTGCCGAACGTCCTCATCGAGGCGCTGCACGCCGCCGGGCCCGGCGGGCTGAGCGTGGTGTCGAACAACTGCGGCGTCGACGGCGGGGGCCTCGGGATCCTGCTGGAGGCGGGGCGGATCGTCCGGGTGACGGGTTCCTACATCGGCGACAACAAGGCGTTCGCCCGCAAGTACCTGGGCGGGGAGGTCGAGGTCGAGCTGATCCCGCAGGGCACGCTCGCCGAGCGGCTGCGGGCGGGCGGCTGCGGCATCCCGGCCTTCTTCACCCCCGCCGGGGTCGGGACGCCCGTCGCCGAGGGCGGGCTGCCGTGGCGGTACGCGGCCGACGGCACCGTCGCGGTCGCCTCCCCCGCCAAGGAGGTCCGCGAGTTCGACGGCACCCCGTACGTGCTGGAGCGCGGCATCACCACCGACTTCGCGCTGGTGCGGGCGCTGCGCGGGGACCGCCACGGCAACCTGGTGTTCGCCAAGTCCTCGCGGAACTTCAACCCGCTCGCGGCGATGGCCGGACGGACGACGATCGCCGAGGTGGAGCGGCTCGTGGACGACCTCGACCCGGACGAGGTCCATCTTCCGGGCGTGTTCGTCCAGCGGGTGCTGCCGTTGACCGGCGAGCAGGCGGCGGCCAAGGGGATCGAGAAGAGGACGGTGCGCGCCTGATGGCCTGGACCCGTGACGACATGGCGGCCCGCGCGGCCGCCGAGCTGGCCGACGGCGACTACGTGAACCTCGGCATCGGCCTGCCCACGCTCGTGCCGGGCCACGTGCCGCCCGGCGTGCACGTCGTCCTGCACTCCGAGAACGGGATCCTGGGCGTCGGGCCCTACCCGCGCGAGGACGAGGTCGACCCCGATCTGATCAACGCGGGCAAGGAGACCGTCACCGTCCTGCCAGGCGCCTCCTTCTTCGACTCGTCCCTGTCGTTCGGGATGATCCGCGGCGGCCACATCGACACCGCGATCCTGGGCGCCATGCAGGTCTCGGCGGGCGGCGACCTCGCGAACTGGATGATCCCCGGGGCGATGGTCCGGGGCATGGGCGGGGCGATGGACCTGGTCCACGGGGCGCGCCGGGTGATCGTGCTGACCACCCACAACGCCAAGGACGGCACGCCGAAGATCGTCGAGGAGTGCGATCTGCCGCTGACGGGGCGGCGGTGCGTCCACCGGATCATCACCGACCTGGCCGTGCTGGACGTCACCCCGGCCGGTCTCGTCCTGGTCGAGACCGCCCCCGGCGTGACCCCGGAGGAGGTCGCGGAGCGGACCGGCGCGAAGGTCACCCGCGCCTGACGGCCCGCCGCCGGCACGGTCATTCGGCCGAATCCTGCTCCGCTGGGGCGCCCTCGTCCTCCGCCGGGGGCGCCTGCCGCGTGTCCCGGCCCCGGCGTCCCTTGCGGCGGTGCCCCTTCGGCTTGTCGCCGACCAGCGTGAGGAGCACGTCCGCGGCGGACCTGACCTTGGCGGCGTTGTCGTTGTCATCGAGGACGTTCCCGGAGCTGTTCAGGTCTCGGAGCCGCCTGATCTGATCTGATATGGCCCTCAGGCTCCATTCCAGATACTGCTTCTTGAATTCCTGGGCGACGATCGGCCCGAACTTCTCCTCGCAGAGGGCGTCGACGAGATTGTTCGTCCAGTTGTGGCCGTCGTTCAACGACTTGCGCGACGCGATGGCGTAGGCGAGCGACGCCACGACCTCCACCGCGACGTCGGCCCTTGTCAGCATCTGCCGCTTGCTGAGGTCGTCGTAGACGAGGGTCGAGCTCTCGCCGCGGAGGACGGCCTCGACGATGTGCTCGACGATGGAGGCCGCGGATTGCGGTGTACCGGTGTGCTGGTGCTCGGACGGCGCCTCGCGCGGCGGGGCATCCGAACCCTGCGGCGGCGCCACCGGAGGGTTCGCCGCCGTGCGCCGAACGCCTCTGGAGTCCAGCCACATCTCGGCGTAGAGGTCATTCGACAGGTCATGGGCATTGGAGAGGCTCTCGATAAGGGCTTTCTCCACGGTCGGGTTCTCGTGCAGGCACGCCTTCGGGAGAAGGCCGCTGAGGATATCGGTCGCCCTGCCGGGGACGTCGTGCCACGACTGGGCGCGCAGATGATGGGCCAGCTCGATGATCATCTGGTTCCGGTTCGGCCAGGAACGGGACCAGTGGTGTTCGAACGATTCCTCATATTCCGGCCAATGCTCGGGTGCCGCCTCCATCATCCAGCGCGGACGGTGGCTGGTCGCCAGCAGCACGACATCGATCATCGCCTGCATGCGGTGATCGGCGGGAGTGAGCCCGGACAGGACGCTGCCCCAATAGCCGGCGCCGGCCGGTTCGCAGCCCTTGCCGGAGAGCAACCAGCCGATGAATCCGTCCGCGGCGAGGTCGAGCCTGCCCGTCAGCGAGGCGATGTTGAGCACCGCGGCGACGCAACTGTCGCCGTGCCGAGCGAAGTCCTCCATCACCGCCGCGTTGACAGGTTCGCCTTTCGGCAGTCTCAAGAGCAGATCAAGGGGGATCATCAGTTCGGCGGGCAGCCGCTGCCGGCCCCATGCCTGCTCCGCTCGTCCTGCTTCACCGGCGAGGAGGGCGTAGACCAGTGCGAGGGCGACGGGGCCGTCGCCCGTCAGCGCCGCCTCGGTGGAGGGATGGGTGCCTGGGTCGGGGGCGACCTGCGTCGCGAGGAGCTGCGCGATCGCGTCGAGTCCTCGCGACAGCTGCGCGTTCTCGTCGGGCCTGGCCTTGACCAGGGTCGCGAGGAGCTTGTCGACGTCCCGCTCGCCGGGCAGGGCCCGGAGCAGCGGTGCCAGCCGGGCTCCCTCCTTCCACAGGAGCCTCGTGGACATGGCGGCCAGTAGAGTCCACCACGGCTTCAGTTCCTTCGGGGCGACGACCGGCAGCCACTTCGCGATGCGTTCGATGTCCTTGCTCTGCGCCTTGGGGAGCAGCTTCCGGAGCGCGATCTCCGCCTCGTCGTCGGGGAGGCCGCCTTCGTCGAGCCACTCGCGCAGGTCCGCCAGGGTGGGATTCCCCTGGCGGAGACCGTGCTCGCGGTCGAGCCGCTTCTCGATCCTGCCGAGCGTGTCGTAGACCACATGGGGGTCGTCGAACATCTGCGGAGCCGTCTGGTACGCCAGCCCGCCGATCACCCGCGTGGGCTCGAAGCGGTCGAGCATGGCGTCCAGCCGGCTGGCGAAGGCGCTGACCGGCAGGTCCGCGGCGGACCCCTCCCACGGCACCTCCACCATGCCCGCCTCGCCGGCACGCCGCGAGAAGCACATCCGGAGGATGTGGCGGGTGGCGCCGTTGGCCCAGGTGGTGGCGGTGATCTTGGCGCGGTAGCCGTACGGCAGGAGCGAGACCGCGGCGTCGAGATAGCGCAGCCGGTCATCGGTGGTGGACTGCTCGGCCCCCGTGACGCAGAGCCGTTCCTTGTGGAGGAGGCGGGCGGCCACGGACGTGGGCGCCGCGCCCAGCCGCGCCAGGTCCGCCGCGACCGTCGCGGCGTTGAACCCGGGCACATCGACATGCAGCAAAGAGCCTTCTCCGGCCTCGGGCAAAGAGACCGGATGCAACGCCTGATAGAGGTTGTAGTAGGAAAGAGGATTTCCTTCCAGCACGTTGTAGGGGAAGAGGAAGAACTGGGTCGGCGCGATCCTTCTCCCGGTTCCGTCGTACGCGTCCGACTGGGTCTGGATGGCCAGGCCGATATGAGGTTCATGGGCGACGTCGACGGTGATGATGGTGACCCGGGGCAGGTCGGCCGGCGCTTCGGCCGTGCCCGGGGAGAACCGGGTGATGATCCTCTTGAAATGGCCCGGGCGGAGCTTCCCCCTGCTGCACGACAGGACGGTGTAGTCGTCCCTGGCCCCCGGCCGCTCGCTCCACAGCGCCCATTCCATCGTGATCGTCGCCATGGGGCGCCCCCTAACGCCGGGTCATCTCGCCGAGCCACAGAAGCGGTTCCAGCACGTTGATCGGATGGATGTCCCCCCGGATCGTGTACTCCTGCTCCTGCGTCGGATGCGGGACGACGTTCTGGAAGTTCGCGGCCCGGAACCGGGTGGCCGTCCGGGCCAGGTAGAAGCCGACGGACGAGGTGGCGAAGTAGCGCACCCGGTCGGGGGCGAAGGAGGCTTTGATCGCGTCATGGACCATGAGCGCGCTCCGGGTCGGCGAGAGGTTCCCGAGCTCCCGGAAGAGCGCCTCGGCCTTGTCCTCCCTGACCCGGGGGAAGAGATGCGGATCGCCCGGGTCGGCCGTGAGGTACCTTCGCCTGTACGCGGTATGGAAGACCTTCGGGTCGTCCAGCTTCGTGATGCAGACGGCGAGGAAATGCGGGAGATGCCTGCCGTCGAGCGTCCCGTCGCCGCCGGCGCGGTGGACGATGTTCTGCAGCACCCACTGGAAGTGCCGGAACTCGTCGCCCTTCTTGTTCTCGCGGACCGGGTCGAACAGGTAGACGATGCCGTCGCAGCTGGAGAGCTGGTCGATGAGCTCTTCCGGGTCGCCGCCGGTGCCGCCGCCGATGTCGTTGAAGCCGAGGTCGATCCCGCTGTCGGTCTCGTCGTCCTCGGTCGTCCCCTTGAAGAGGGTGCCCGCGGCGTCGAGGATGTCGAGCTGGAAATGCAGCGGGACGGGCTCGACCCGCTTGCGCCAGCGGCCGCCGACGGTCTGCTCGGTCTCCCCCATGACCGTCCAGCTCAGGTTCTGGATGCCCTCGGTCTTGCTCGGGAAGCGGCGCTGCCGGGTGAGCGTGTCGGTCTTCTGGGTCAGGAAGTCCACGGATTCCTGGTCGGCGCCTCCGATGTTCCACTTCCCGCTCTGGGTGACCGCGACGAAGAGCGCGGCCAGATAGGACGTCTTGCCGCTGCCCGAAGCGCCCCACAGCCCGATCTTGGCCATCTTCGTCATGGGGCCGGGCCGCTCGTTCGTCGCACCGGTCTTCATGGTCACCTCAGTTCTCGGGGTCCAGCATGGGGAAGACGAGCCGGCCGGATTCGGGGACGATGACGTGCGTGGCGGCGGCGAGCTGCCATGCGTCCGCCTGGGCCAAGGGCAGCAGGGCCGTCCGGCCGAGCCGGTGCCACGCGGGACCGAGATGCTCGGAGGAGTCGAGGACGGCGGCGCTCGTCAGGCCCGGATGCCGTTCGATTCGCCCCAGCATCCTCCGCCAGTCATGTCCCCACGGGCAGGGGAGCAGGCCGTCCGGGTCGTCCCGCGGGGGGTGCGGCGGACGGTCGCCGAAGAACAGCGTCACCACCCTCCGCCTGGCCGGGATCCTCGCCACGCGCTGGGCCACCTGGTGCAGGGCGTCCTCAAGCGGGGCACCGGGCACCCGGTCGGGACGGACGGGACGGAGTCCGGCGAGCGTGTCCAGCGCCGTGGCGGCGGGCGCGAGCCAGGCGCCCCTCAGAACGCCGGCATGCTCCTTCTCCAGCCGGAAGTCGTGGCGGCCGTAGGCGACGACCGCGACGCGGAGCTGCTCGGGGCCGGTGAACCGGCGCTTCACCAGCTTGACGAACTCGCTCGCCAGCCTGCGGCGGGATTCGAACCCTCCGGCGCACAGGTCGATCACGCAGACGACGTCGAGTTCGGTGACCTCGGGGACGAGCTGTTCGGGCAGCGTCGCCATCAGCTCCGACCAGGACCGGCGTTCGGGAGCGACCCCGTCGGGCTCCACGAACTTGACCTGCCCCGCCCCGGCCAGGACGGCGCGGAGCCGGTGGCGGCCGGCGGGGAGCCGCACGACGCCGGTGGACAGGACCCGGGGCCCGTCGTCCCGCCAGGTCATGACGGCGAGGACGGTCCCGTCCTCGTGCGGATGGACGCACCGCAGGCTGAGGCCGCGCTCGGTGCCGACCCCGTCGCCCGCGGCGAACAGCCGCGCGCCGGTCGGCAGGACCTTGCCGGAACCGGCCTCCACCTCGACGACCACCAGTTCCAGGGTGGCGCGGAGCGGAAGGGCCGCCACCGCGTCGGCGACCGCGACGGTGACGTCGACTCCTGTGAGCCGGGACGGGGGCCGCCGCGGTTTTTGCGGATCCGGTGCCGGCCGCCCCTCCGCTGCGGACAGCGGGTCGCCGGCCACCGGGTCGGCGAGGTGGGACAAGGCCCGTTCCGGCACGGGCCAGCCCGGCGCGGTGCAGACGAGTTCGAGCCGGTAGTCCTCCGGCAGTGGGACGTGTTCCGCCAGGTTCCGGCGGAGCTCGGCCCAGAGCAGGTCCTGGTCGACGCCGCCGAGGCCGCCCGCCAGCCGGAACCTCAACTCCTCGGGAGAGCCGGTGGCGAGCATCGGCACCAGGGCGCTCCAGGGCACGGCGGGTCGCGGGCGCCGGCGGGGCAGGCCGAACTCGTCCACGTCGACGACGGTGACGGCGATCCCCGGCTCGCCCGCCTCGATGATCGCCAGCCGGCCCCGGTCGGACAGCTCGGTGACGACCTGCTGGATGCGGCCGCGGAACCGGTCGGCCGGCTCGCTGTCGGCCTCGGCACGGCGCAGCGCCAGCGCCCACTCCGCCTCACTGGGCCGGCCGCCCCGAATATAGGGCAGGTCGCGGCCGTCGGACGGCGAGACCCGGGCGGCGGCGACGGCGTCGAACATGCGCTGCGCGACCAGCAGCCGCTCCCCCTCGCCCGGCACCGGCCCACCATCCGGCACCGGCCCGTCCTCCGGCACAGTCCCACCATCCGGCAGGGTCCCCCAGTCCGGCATCGGTCTGCCGTCCGGCACGGCCCCGCCATCCGGCAGGGTCCCCCAGTCCGGCATCGGTCTGCCGTCCGGCACGGCCCCGCCATCCGGCAGGGTCCCGCCATCCGGCACCGGTCCCTCCTCCGGCACGGTGCCGCCGTCCGGTAGTGGTCCGTCCCCCGGAACGGGCCCGCCGTCCGGCATCGGCGCGGGGCCGGGCTTCGTCATGGGCGTCCCGGACGGTGAAGGCCGCCATCCGCAGGTGCACGGTTCGCCTGTGCCGCTGGACGCAAAACAAACCGGACAATTCACAGGATTTCGCTCATCGCCCGGCATGAAGATGATTCCTCACGTCGCACGGCGTTCGCCCGGCCCCGACCGGGACGACAATAAATGATCTTTTCATACAGGCTCGCGCGCCCCCGCGAATCTCGTTACTTCCCGTTGATCGAATCCCCTTCACCCGACAGCCTCCGCGACGACGGGTCCCCCCAAGGGATGGTAAGCACAGCCTGGGCGCTGTACGCCAAAGGAGATTAGACCGGCCTTTGTCCGGAAGCGGTCATTGATACTCTTCCGCCCCGAGTTGGATCCGCCAGATTCTATGAGGTACAGCTGGTTCTGTCGATCCAAGCGATTGATCGCCCTAATGTGCAAATCTACCTTTAACGGAGCCGCGGCGGCCCGTACCCTCTGCCAGGGGCCGGCGGCGCCGGGGGGATCACAAAAGATCAACGAGCCAACGCCCGCCCGGTGGCGGAATCAAGGGGGAGCTATATGAAGAACGTTCTAGTATGGCTTTCCAGCGCCCGCGAGGAAGCGCTCGAATTGAGCCCGGGCGACAAGCCGAAGTACGTCGGCGTCGGCAGCGCCATCCTCATCACCGGCTCGATCGCCGGGGTGGCCATGGCGTTCGCGCTGCAGAGCGCGGTACAGGTGGCGGCGCCGCTGGCCGTGGCCTTCGGGCTGGCCTGGGCGCTCGGGATCACGATGCTGGACCGCTGGCTGGTCAGCTCCATCCACCGCGGTTCGCGCTGGCAGAACCTGCTGACCGCCGTGCCCCGGCTGGCGCTGGCGGTGCTGTTCGGCGTGGTGATCTCCACGCCGATCGTCCTGCGCATCTTCGGGCCCGAGATCGGGGCGGAGATCACCAGGATCCACCAGACGGACGCCGACGAATTCCAGAAGGGGCAGAAGGAAGGGCCCCTGGGCAAGGCGATCGCCGACCAGACCGCGCAGCGCGACGGGCTGAACAAGATCGTCTCGACCGGTGGGGACGCGCCCCGCAACCCCGCGGAGGACCCGGTGATCATGGGGCTGCAGTCCTCGCTCAAGCAGGCCCAGGCCGACAGCGAGGCCGCCTACAAGAAGCTGCAGTGCCAGCTCTACGGGCCCTGCAAGCCGAAGGGACGCGGTCCGCTCTCGGACGCGGCGCAGAAGGCGTACGACGCCTCCCAGAAGCAGGTCAGCGCGATCACCGGCCAGATCGAGGACCGCAAGCGGCGCCTCAGCGCGAACGACGACCAGAGCCGCGCCCGGCGCGTCGCCGACGCCAAGGCGGCGCTGCCGGGGGTGCAGAGCAGGCTGGACGAGCAGGTCGCGCGGCAGGACGCGCTGCAGAAGTCCTTCACGGCGAAGCAGCGGACCTCCAACGGCCTGCTCATGAAGATCAGGGCGCTCGACCAGCTCTCGGACCAGGACCCCTCGATGCGGACGGCCCACCGCGCGCTGATCCTGGTGTTCACCGTGATCGAGATCCTGCCCGTCCTGGTCAAGCTGCTGATGCTGTTCGCGCCCAAGAGCGCCTACGACAAGGTCCTGGAGATGCAGGAGAGCGAGGACCTCGTCCGCGCCGAGTTGGTGATCCGCACCTCGTCCGGCGCCAAGGAGGTCAAAGTCGACGACGCCATTCGCGAGCTCTGGGGGATCCCGGCGGAACCGGAGGGCAATGGCGCGCCGCCCGGGGCCGCCGGCCTCCAGCCGCCGGGCGGTGATCCGGGACCGGAGTGGTCCGCCGACCATCCCGATGAGCACGGCAGCCCCCACCGCTGGGACGCCGAGCAATTGCTGAATATGCCCGACACCCACGTGTACGGCCATGGCGACGGGGACCCGGACTTCGACGAAGTCTCCCCGGACGCGGGCTTCGGGGGAGAAAGCGGCGGCTTCCGCGTCCCCCGATCCGCCGGCGCCGGATTCACCTCGTCCGAAAGGACCGGGAAATCGGCGTCCGAGACGATCGGCCCGCGGACCAAACCCTGGTCCAGTGCGGAGGACGGAACCGACCGGCTGCTCGAATTCGACGATTGAGCGGCCCATTTCGACGATCAACGTGGGAGTTCCCGGAGTGGCGGTTCACGCCGGCGACGGCCGGTTCGAGCGGGTGCGCAAGCTCGGTGAGGGCGGCATGGGCAGCGTCTGGCTCGCCTGGGACAGCAGCCTAGAGCGCAATGTCGCGCTGAAGGAGATGCACGCCGGCCTGCTGACGGAGCGGGAGGGCCGGCCGCTGATCTCGCCCGAGCGGGTGCTGCGCGAGGCGCGTGCCGCCTCGCGGCTGCGGCACCCGAACATCGTCCAGATCCTGGAGCTCATCGAGAACGCGGACGCGCCACTGATCGTCATGGAGTACGTCGAGGGCAAGTCGCTGGCGGAGTGGATCGCGCGCAGGCCGGACACGCTGTCGCAGGCCCGGGTCGCCGAGATCGGCATCGCGGTGCTGGACGCGCTCATCGCCGCGCACGCCGTGAAGGTGGTGCACCGGGACGTCAAGCCGGCGAACATCCTGATCCAGCGCGCCACCGGGCCGGACGACCCGCTGGGGCCCCGGGTCCGGCTGATCGACTTCGGCAACGCCGCGATCGAGGGGCACCAGCTCACCACGCGCAGCGCCCTGGTCGGCACGCTGGGGTACGTCGCGCCGGAGCGGTTCGGCAGCGGTTCGGGGGCCGAGGTGGACCTGTGGTCGCTCGGGGTCACCCTCTACCAGGCGTTGGAGCACCGCCTGCCGTTCGCCCGCGAGCAGGACACGGAGGTGATCTACGCGCTGCTCCACGAGGAGCCGGACCCGATGGTCCGGGCGGGCCGCCTCGCGCCGGTGATCGTCCGGCTGCTCGACAAGGAGCCGGGCCGGCGGCTGGACGCGAGGACGGCGCGCGACATGCTCGGCCGGGTCCTGCGCGGCCAGGCGGGACCGGCCACCGGTCCGGGCCGTCCGGGACCGGTCACCCGCGCACCCGGCGCCGCCCCGGGCGCTCCCTCCCCGCGGACGGGGCAGGCCACCAGGGGGCACCTGCCGGAGGCCCCGGCGCCCCGGCGCCCGCTGAACGGGTTCGCCGCGATCGTCGCGCGCAACCCGAAGGAGGCCGCGGCGCTGCTCCGGGAGCAGGGGCCCCGGACGACGGCCCGGGTGCTGGACCGCCTGGAGCCCGGGTCGGACGAGGCGGTGGCGGTGGCGATGGCGCTGGGGCCCGTCTTCGCCGCGGAGGTCCTCGGGCACACCCGGCCGGAGACGGCCGTGTCCGTGCTGCGCCGTTTCGCTCCGGAGCGGGCCGCGCGGCTGCTCGTCCGGGTCCCGTCCAAGGGCGCCGCTCCCATCCTCGCCGCGATGCGCCCGGACGACCGGCCGACGGCCCGGCTCTTCCGCGCGCTGCCGCCCAGGGCCGCGGCGCGGTTGCTGAACGGCGTGGCACCGGCCCACGCCATCGCCATGCTGGGCGTCCTGGACGCGGCGCGCACGGCGGGCGTCCTCGCGGAGATGAGCGCCCGCCGGGCCGCGGTCCTGCTCGACCAGGCTCCCGAGGACCCGCACCGCGCCGCCGCCCTCGTCCAGGCCCTCCCCCGCGAGCGGCTCGGCGGCGTGCTGGACCGGATGGACGCCCCGAGGGTGGCCCGGATCCTGGTCGTCCGGCTCGACGAGGCGGCGCGGTTCCTGCAGCTCATGCGGCCTTCGGAGCGCCAGCGGGTCATCGACGCGCTGCATCGTCTGGGCTGACGCCCGTGGCCCTGGCGTTGGGCCGGGTCAGGGATTCAGGTCCGCGACGTCGACCACCTGGCCGGCGGGCGGGGGCTGGATGGCGACGGCGGCGCCGTAGCCGTCGAAGTCGACCCGGCCGTCGCCCTTCGACTCGATGCGCAGCACGTGCGGCTCGCCGCGCGTCGCCACGTAGAGGCGGCCTCCCCCGCCGTCGGCGAGCGACGTCGCGGGCACTCCCGCGACCGTCGCCGCCCCGCGCTTGGACAGGGCGCCCTCGGGCGTCAGCAGCTGGGCGAACAGCTTCGACGGGATCGTGAACGCCGCGAGTTCGGCGAAGTCCTTCTCGTTCGGCGTCGTCTTCAGGTACTTGCCGGACAGCAGCTGGACGGCGCCCTTCCCGCCGGCCGCCTTCCAGAACGCGTCGTCCCCCTTGAAGTAGACGGCCCGTCCGATGCGGACGAGGCTGACGCGCTGCCCGTCCGTCGTGAGGTCGCCCATGGCCTTGCCCCCCGAGTAGCGGAAGTCCAGCGTGACGTCCTTGCCGTCGTCGTCCCGGATCGTGCCGTGCAGCCGGACCGACCGCGCGGCCAGCGTCGCCTTGCGGGCGCGGGCGAGGATCTTGGCGGCGTCCAGCCGCTCCACCCCGTTGGCGGACGGGACGGACGGCGCGGACGGCCCGGACGAGCCGGCCGCCACGGACGCACCGTCCTCTTTGGAGTCGCAGGCGGCAGCGAACATGAGCATGAGCGCGGCCGGAACCGCCAGCGTCGCCGTGGTGGGAATGCGCATCGGATCGCCCTATCTGTGAGAGGTCTGTGAGAAGAAGTCGCAAAGGCAGCCTGATGCGGGCCGATGCCGCTTCTCTGTCGTTATGCTGCGGTTGCCGGGCGCGGACTGCCGGGCGGCTGCGACACCGCTGCCGCGGCACCGCCAGGGGACCGCGCGCCCGCCGCCGCACACGGAGTCGAGGGGGTGCCCCGTGGCCGACCGCCCGCTGCGCTTCGAGATCCTGGGCCGGCTCCGGGCCTGGCGGGACGGGCAGGAACTGGACCTCGGGCCGGGCAAGCAGCGTGCGGTGCTCGCCGTCCTGCTGCTGAACGCGGGCCGCGCGGTCTCGACGGCGGCGATCGTGGACGCCGTCTGGGCCGACCAGCCGCCCGACAACGGGGCGAACGTCGTCCAGAAGTACGTCGCCGGGCTGCGCCGGGTGCTGGAGCCCGAACGGTCGCCCCGGTCGCCGGGCCGGCTCCTCACCCTGACCGGCGCCGGGTACGCGCTCCACGTCCCGGCGGACGGGCTCGACGCCTGCGTCTTCCACGATCACGTCCGGGAGGCGCTGGCCGCCCGCGCGAGCGGCCCGGCCGAGGAGGCCGCCGCCCGGCTGCGCGCCGCGCTCGCGATGTGGCGCGGCCCCGCGCTGGACGGGATCCAGGGCGCCGTCTTCGACGCGGCCCGCGAGCGGCTCGCCGACGAGCGGGCAGGCGCCGCCGAGGCGGCCGCAGAGATCGAGCTGGAGCTCGGACGGCACGCGGAGCTCGTCCCGGAGCTGCACCGGCTGGTCGCGGAGTTCCCGCTCCGGGAGGGGCTCCGCCACCTGCTGATGCTCGCCCTGTACCGGTGCGGGCGGCAGGCGGAGGCCCTGGCCGCCTACCGGGACACGCGGGCCTTCCTGTCCGAGGAGTTCGGGGTCGAGCCGGGCGAACGGCTCCAGAACCTGCACGTGGGCATCCTGCGCGGCGACCCCGCCCTGGCCGCCCCGGCCCGGGCGGCCGCCCCGACCTGGGCGGCGGTGACCCCGGCGCAGGCGCCCCTCCCCGTCCCGGCATCGGCTCGGGCGCCCGTCCAGATGCGGGAGCGGCCGTTCGACGACGCGCTCCCGGCCGTCCCGTGGACGGTGGCGGCGCCGTACGGCGTGCCGCCCACGCCGCGCCCGTGGCCGCTGAGGCTCCTCGCGATCTGCGCGCCCGTCGCCAGCGTCGGCCTGGGCACGTTCGCGCTGATCGCCTACTTCGCGGCGCGGCGGCGGAGCCCGTCCCTCGCGCTCGCTTCGGCCGGCTACCTCGCGCTCATGGGGGTCTTCCTCGCGATCGTCCTCGGGACGGACGAGAACACCACGACATGGCTGGACGCGCCCGCCTTCCTCTCCTGGTTCGTGGCGATGTTCGGCGGCGCCGTGCACATCGCCGTGCTGACGTCCGCCCCGCCCGCCGAAGGGCACCGGACGCCCCCGGCCGTGGTCGACATGATCGAGCGCCGGACGCGCCGCGAGCAGGCCCGGATGCTGCTCGCCCGGCATCCAAAGATGGCCAGCGAGCTGCGCGTCGGGCGGCCCGACCTGGCGCGGGACTTCGACGACGGGGGCCTGGTCGACATCAACGCGGTGCCCGAACACGTCCTCGCGGCCCTGCCGGGCGTGGACCCGTACCAGGCCAAGCTCATCGCGACGGCGCGGGGCGCGGGGGCCTTCGCCTCCCCGGAGGACCTCATCGGCCGGGGCGTCCTGCCCGCGGCCGTCGTCCGCGCCCTGCACGAGACGCTGATCGCCGTCCCGCCCGCCGAGGACGCGGTGGAAAACGCGGTGCGGGAGTGATCGCCGGGACAGTACGGTTACGTCCGTTCCATCACGGGGAAGGGCGGCGCTGCCATGGCGAAGCTGAATCAGATCATCGCGGTCGAGAAGGGCGCGAAGTCCCGCGCGCAGCGCGAGCTGACCGACATCTACCACCGCATCCAGAAGACGCCGCTGCTGTCCGGCATCTCCCGGACCTACCAGCCGCTCGACGACGAGGGCGAGGCACTGCCGCCGGAGTCGACCCGCGTGCAGGTGAAGGCCGAGGAGACGCTCGCCGACGCCGCGCGGGCGCTGACGCGGCTGTTCGACATCACCGCCACCAAGGACTGGGCCAACTGCGACGCCCGCGCCGACGTGGTCGTGGACGGGCGGACGATCCTGGCCGAGGTGCCCGTGTCGCACCTGCTGTTCCTGGAGAAGCAGCTCACCGACCTGCACGCGTTCGTCGACAAGCTGCCCGTCCTGGACGCGGCGGAGGCGTGGACGTTCGACGAGTCCGCCGACGTGTGGCGGACCGAGCCGGTCAAGACGACCCGCACCAAGAAGATCCCGCGCGCCCACGTCCTGTACGAGGCCACGACCGAGCACCCGGCGCAGGTCGAGACCTACACCGAGGACGTGATCGTCGGCACCTGGACGAAGACGGGATTCTCCGGCGCGCTCCCGGCCAGGCGCGTCAACGAGCTGCGCGAGCGCGTCGCGAAGCTCCAGGCCGCGGTCAAGTTCGCGCGGGAGGAGGCCAACGGCGCCGAGGTGGCCGAAAAGAAGGTCGGCGACGCCGTGTTCGGCTACCTGTTCGCGTGACACACTGAAGACTCCCCCGCTGGAGCGCGGGGGCGGGGCCACGAGGCCCCGAAGCTGAGGATGAAGCTCAGTCTGAATCGCGGTGACAGTGGAGGTTCGAGTCCTCCCCGGGGCATTCCGCGCCCCGGTAGCCCAATCGGTAGAGGCAGCCCGTCAATCTCAGACTCTCGCTCCAGGCTCAGTATCGCCGCTGATCGCCAGATCGAGCGGGGACGGACGACACTCGCTGAAATGCCAGTTCGAATCTGGCCCGCGGCTCTTCGCGCCGCGGTAGTTCAATGGCAGAACACGGCGGACTAAGAACTGATCCGTCTCCTTAAACGCCGCTGGCGTGCGCAATAGGCGGCCCACCAGGGCCCCGGGACACGGGCATGTTCCGGGGCCCACCGCATTCCTCCGACCCCTCGGCTTCGCCGGCCGCGACGCGGGCGGGGTCTCGCGCCAGATTCTGGAAGGACCGCACGAGCCCGTCGTCCGCGGTGCCCTCGGGACGCGACAGCACCCAGGTGGCCGTCGCGGAGCAGGCGAGAAACGCGGCGGCGAGCACACCCGGCACGGGAACGTTCCTGCCGTTCATCCGGCCACCCGCCCGCCGGTGAGATCGAACGTCGCGCCGGTCACCCACGACGAGGCGGGCGCGGCGAGGTACAGGACGGCCTGCGCGACGTCCTCGGGCTCGCCGATCCGGCCGAGCGGGAACACCGCGGCGAGCTGCTGGAGCCGTTCGGCGGGCAGGGAGGCGAGCTTGTCGTTGAGCACGGCGGACGGTGCGAGGCAGTTGACGCGCACCCCGTCCCCGCCGACCTCGGCCGCCAGATGCCGCGCGAACATGACGACACCGGCCTTGGCGGCGGCGTAGGCGGCGTTCGCGCCACCGGGACGGCGGCCCGCCGTCGACGACATCAGGATGATCGACCCGCTGCGGCGCTGGAGCATGCCCGGCAGGAACTCGTGGACGGTGAGGAACACCGAGGTCAGATCGGACTCCAGCACCGCGCGCCACCGGCCCGGGGCCAGCTCGGCGGTCGGCGCGGGCGCGCCCTGCCCGCCGGCGAACGGGGCGAGGATCTCCACCGGCCCCAGCTCGTCCTCGACACTCACGCGGATGCGGGCGAGCGCGTCGTGGTCGGTCACGTCACCGGGCGCGGCGAACGCCCGTCCGCCCTCATCGGTGATCGACGCGACGACGCGCGCGACCGCCGCCGCGTCGCGGCCGGTGACCGCCACCTTGACGCCGTTGGCGGCCAGGGCCCGGCAGGCCGCCGCACCGATGCCGCGCGAACCACCCGTGACCAGGGCGACCTTGCCGCCCAACCCGGGGAATCTCGGCCAGGCGACGTCCATCGCACATCACTTCTCTCGCATGAAAAGTTCATTACTATGAATGATTCTGCGTGGAGTACAGTATTCGCCGTGACCGAATCCCGCAACCAGCCGACGGGCGCCGCCTTCCTGCTCGCGCAGCTCGGCGCGCACGCCGCGAACCGGTTCGCCGCGCGGATCGCCGACCTCGGCCTGTCCCCCGCCGACGTCGGCCTGCTGCGGATGATCGCCGCCCGGCCCGGCCGCAGCCAGCAATCCCTGGCCGCCGACCTCGGCGTCGTCCCGAGCCGCGTCACCGCCCTCATCGACCCCCTGGACCGCGCAGGCCTGGTAGAGCGTCGCCGATCCACCGGCGACCGCCGCAACTACGAGCTGCACCTGACCCCCGAGGCGGCCCGCGTCATGGACGAGATCAAGAAGACCGCGATCGCCCACGAGGCCGACATCACCTCGGCCCTGGACCCGTCCCAGCGAGCCCAACTCATCACCCTGCTAGAGCTGATCGCCGCCGACCAGAACCTCACCCCCGGCGTCCACCCCGGCTACCGCCGCTGACCTTTCCCCATCCGCCGCAATTCGCGGTAGGGGCGGCCCTGGTCGATCGAACTGCGTAGTTGATCGCGCCTGCTACCGTGATGATCACTAGGGCGAAAGACCGGCGCGAATCTCTATCCAAGCGCCACTGCCCTGCGAGCCGCCCACCGAAAGGATTTGCGCATGCGCTTCAGCACAGCACTTGGGTCCGCGGTGCTGCTCAGTGCCGTAGGACTCGTAGCAACGCCCACTAGCCCGGCCCTCGCAGATGATTCCCCGCGTGTCAGATGTGGCGCATGGGTCTGGACTGGCAGCATCAGGGGAGCCCGATCCAACGGGAGCGTGCAATGTGTCGTCCAGTCCGGGCGGAGGTATTTCACGCGCGCCGCCGGCAGGGTAACCGACACCGCCAGCGACGGGCTGTGCGCGCTGACGATCATCGACTGGCGAGGGTCCGGCGGCAGGAAAGACAGGGATAGGTTCTGGGCCTGCGGTTACGGAAAGGTGAAACTCATCGCAGGAAGGCCAGGCGACAGAGGAAGGTACTGGAAGGCCACAAGCGTCTCGACCACGACCGTCAGAGCGAAGAAGTAAACGCGTCCACCTCGGCTACCGCCGCCCGTGACACCCTCGCCCACGGGAAACACCCGAAAAATCCCGGATTGTTCAGTCTCAAAACACCGGTGATGGACTGATAGCCACACAACCACTCCCCTGAAGCGTCCGTGAGCGGTATAAATGCCCGGCAGACCTTGTGAGGACGCGCAGTAGGCAGGACTGCGCGTCTGAGGACGGCGCGGAGAGGCAGGATAGTGGGCAAGCACGGCAAGAAGCAGCAGTGCAGCGTGTGCAACGGCTCCGGCAAGATCGAGACCGACGTGGACAGCAAGAAGGAGACCCGTTCCTGCTGGGGATGCAGCGGAACCGGGCAAGTGGGATGAACGCCAGGGACGCGGTGAACGCGATACCTCGGGAGACGTTCATCCCTGAGGTGATCTGGACATACCGCGACGACGGCTGGTCAGTCCCGGTCCGGCGCGATCGGGAACCAGAACGCTGGGCCGAACTGGCGGGCTCCGGGGATTCCATCGTGATCCAGATGGACGACGGTCGGGCCGTCGAGAAAGGCGCGTGGCCGACGTCGTCCAGCACCGCCCCCGAGGGCATTGTCACAGTGATCGAGGCGCTGGACCTTCGGCCCGGTATGCGCATTTTGGAGATCGGCGCGGGAAGCGGCTTCAACGCGGCCGTGCTCGCCTTTCTCCTGGGCGCGGAGAACGTGACGACGGTGGACATAGATCGCGCGTTGGCCGATCATGCCCGGCAGGCACTCGACCGGGCGGGATATCCCGTAGAAGTGATCACCGGCGACGGCACCAAGGGTCATGCGCCGGGTGCGCCCTTTGACCGCATCGTGGCGACCGCGTCCGTGCACACCTTGCCGTATGCCTGGGTGCAGCAGACCGTTCCTGGAGGCATCGTCCTGGCGCCGTGGGCGGCCACTTTTCATCCCGACTGCCCGCTGGCCAAGCTCACCGTGCGAGATGATGGAAGCGCGGAAGGACGCTTTATCGGACCGGGGTTCTACATGCCGGTGCGAGACCAGCGTGTCTCGCAACGCGTTATGCAGGAGACCAAGAAGCGGTGGGCCAAGGCAGGGCACCCAGACTGCACGCGGTACGGCGTCACGGTCACGCCGGAAGGGCAGCGCATCTGGCTCGACTCACCGGAGCGCCACGTGGCGCCACTAACCGAGTGGAGGTGAAAGCATCCACCCGCGAACTGTCGCAGCAGTTTGCGTGAAGCTGAAGGCAGTCTGACTCCAGGAAGGTGGGGAAGGGCGGCAAGCAGCCTTGACAATGTCGGGACGGGCCGGAACTACCAGATGGTCTGGGTCCGGTTAGCGAGACGGAAAGGTGTACGTGAGGAACCAGTGGTCTAACGCCTCTTAATCGAGCCGCCGGCTCAAACCTGGTGGATAAGGGCCGGTACACGGTGAACGCTGAAGCGTTGGTCCGCGGAGGCGTCACCCGACCGTATTTGGAGTGTACGGCTGGGTGGTCATGGGGAAGGTACTGCGGCGTACCTGTGACGATGCCGTAGGGGCATAGCTGGGCACCTCCTCCGTCAAACGGTTAGTGGTGAACGTGGGAACCACTCGATATGGACCCGCCACCGGATATCCAATGAGGTGGAAATGGGAGGGCACCTTGCCTGCCGGGATATCGAGTGGGACGGAGCCCGCGTAGTAGTCCGAGGGCGGGAAAGCCGTCCACATGGCGAAGTTGCGCCGTCTAATTCGGCGTTGGATCACTCTCGCAGAGAGTAGAGGTTCGGAAGGAGACCTCTTGGCCACCCGCCTTACCTGGACGCGAAAGCGCGAGGGGACAACAGCATGGCGGGAAAGCGTGGAGCCTTGTGAAGGCGTTTATGGGGCTGCCGCGCAAGGCCAGTGTGATATGGCGAAGACCAGACTGTTTGAAGCCAAGTTCCCAGGGATGGAAATGTGCATCCTCCGACATACAACGCCCGGAGCCGAGCCACCATTATCAGGCGAATCCCCTTTGCTTCGCCCCAACCTCCCGACTGGTGGACGGTGGGCAACGAGCTCACTCAAGGGAACGGACAGGCCGCCTACGTCATGCTCGATACATCCAGCGCAAGAGGAATTCGGGATCGCCTAAGGGGCGCGAGCCCTAGGGTGACGGAGTGCCAGTAGTAGTCGTGGGATTAGCGCCCCACCAGGGAGAGCGGGAAAGCCGCTTACAGGGCCAAGTGGCACAGGTGTCCACGATCAACCAGGAGAGGCGGGGTACGCGTAATGCAGACAGCCGAAGCCTTGCTGGAGATCATCCACGAACGCGGCAAGAAGGGACTGCCACTGGAGAGGCTGTATCGGCACCTGTTCAATCCGGAGCTATATCTGCGTGCTTACGGGAAGATCTACCGCAACGCCGGTGCCATGACGCCCGGTGCCACGGCGGAGACCGTGGACGGCATGAGCCTGACGAAGATCCAGGCCATCATCGAAGCGCTGCGATATGAGCGCTACCGATGGACCCCGGTGCGGCGGACTTACATCGACAAGAAGAACTCGTCGAAGAAACGTCCGCTGGGGCTGCCAACGTGGTCGGACAAGCTACTGCAAGAAGTGATCCGCTCCCTTCTGGAGGCATATTACGAGCCGCAGTTCTCCGAGTACTCCCACGGGTTCCGTCCGGGGCGGGGGTGTCACACCGCGCTTGAGGAGGTCCAGCGCTACTGGCGCGGAACGGTGTGGTTCATCGAAGGCGACATCACCGACTGTTTCGGGTCTTTGGACCATTCGCTCACGAGATCGATCCTGGCCGAGAAGATCCACGACGGAAGGTTCCTGCGCCTCATCGACGGGCTGCTCCAGGCGGGATATCTGGAGGAGTGGCGGTATCACGAAACGCTGAGTGGTGCGCCACAAGGCGGAATTTTGAGCCCGCTGCTCTCCAACGTCTACCTGGACCGGTTGGACAGGTATGTCGAGACAACCCTCCTTCCCGTCTACAACCGGGGAGACCGGCGTAAGCCATATCTGCCGTACATGCGGCTGCATAAGGCCGTCTGGAAGCTGGAGAAGAAGGGACAGCGAGGCGGGGTGACCCGGCAAATGCGCCGGAAACTGCAACAGCTCCCCTCCCGCGACCCCAACGATCCCGGCTACCGGCGGCTGCACTACATCCGCTATTGCGATGATTGGCTGCTGGGCTATACCGGAACACGGCGGGAGGCCGAGGATATCAAGGGCAAGATTGGGCGGTTCCTGAGCTATCGCATGAAGCTGGAGCTGTCCGAGCACAAAACCCTGATCACTCATGGGCGGACCGAACCGGCCCGCTTCCTCGGCTATGAGATTGTGGTCCACAACAGCGACGCCAAACGTGATCGGCACGGTCACCGTTGCATCAACGGGCAGATCGGGTTGAAGATGCCGATGGATGTCGTGCGGGCCAAACGCAAGCCCTACATGCGACGCGGTAAACCGGCCGCCATCCTGACCCGCGCTCACGACTCCGATTTCCGGAGCGTGGCGCGATATCAGGCGGAGTTCCGGGGCATCGCAGAGTACTACCAGCTGGCCTATAACCGGCACCGTCTCGGCTCACTCAGATGGATCATGGAGCGGTCGCTGACCAAGACGCTGGGGCACAAGAACAAGATCAGCGTCAACAAGGTCTGGAACCGCTACCGAGCCACCTGGCAGACACCCGCAGGACCTCGGCGAGGTTTGCAGGTGAAGGTCGAACGCGGCGATGGAAAGAGGCCACTGGTCGCCCGTTGGGGCGGGGTTTCGCTGGCTCACCGCCGGATCACAAGGGAGGCCCTCAAAGACGACCTCCCGGCCATCTGGAGGAAGCGTCCAGCAGAACTCATCACCCGGCTGCGAGCCGGACGATGCGAACTCTGCCACGCGCGTACCGACGTCGAAACGCACCATGTCCGGCGTCTGCAAGACCTTCATACCGGGAATCAGGCCGAACAGCCTGAATGGGCCAAGCTGATGGCATCACGCCGACGCAAAAGCCTGATCGTCTGCCGCGACTGCCACAAAGGAATCCACAATGGACTCCCCGCGAGGCATACTTCAAGGAATGTGACACTGGAGAGCGACGTGCGGTGAAAATCGCATGCGTCGTTCGGTGGGGGGTCGCCGGAAAAGGGCCTGCAATGAGCAGGTACCTCGCCGGCGGCCTACCCTGCGCGGGCAGCAAGTTCGCAGAAAGGTGCTGTCATGTCAGGAGAGACAGCGGTGAATACCGGTGTGCCGTGGCCCGGCCTGTACTCGGCTGAGCAACGGGTACTGAAGATTCAGACCAAACTGCACCGATGGGCGGGCGAAGATCCCCAGCGTCGGTTCTGTGATCTGTTCAACCTTGTCGCCGATCCCGCCTTCCTGAGGGTGGCATGGGACCGGGTGCGGCACAATACCGGCGCACGTTCGGCGGGTGTGGATGGAATGAGCGCTCGTTACGTCGAACAGACCGTCGGTGTAGAGGTCTTCCTCGCGGGAATCCGGGAACGGTTGAGGGCAGGGACGTTTCGTCCCCGCCCTGTGCGGGAGCGGATGATCCCCAAGCCGGGATCTGGCAAGTACCGGCGGCTGGGCATCCCGACCGTACGAGACCGGATCGTGCAGGCCGCGCTGAAGTCGGTACTGGAGCCGATCTTCGAGCAGGACTTTCGGCCCTGCTCGTACGGCTTCCGGCCCAGACGGCGCGCGCAGGACGCCATCGCCGAGATCCACTACTTTGGATCCCGCTCTTATGAGTGGGTTCTGGAGGCGGATATCAAGGCATGTTTCGATGAGATCTCACATTCGGCCCTGATGGGTCGGGTACGAACCCGCATCGGAGACAAGAGCGTCCTTGCGCTGGTGAAGTCGTTCCTCAAAGCCGGTATCCTCACCGAACTCGGTTCTGAGGAACATAGCCGGGCGGGCACTCCACAAGGTGGGATTCTCTCGCCGCTGCTGGCGAACATTGCTCTATCGGTGCTCGATGATTTCGCGTGCACGGTATGGCACAACACGATGGCCACCCCGTCGCAACGCGCGCATAGGCGCCAAACCGGGCGGCCCAAATGGCGACCGGTTCGCTACGCGGACGACTTCGTCATCATGGTCGCTGGGACTGAGGCGCACGCGCGGCAATTGCGACAACAGGTGGCCGAGGTTCTTTCCACGATGGGCCTGCGCCTATCTGAAGAAAAGACGCGTGTGGTTCACCTCGACGAGGGCTTTGACTTCCTCGGATTTCGTATCCAACGACACAGGAAGCGAGGCACGCAAAAGCGCCATGTCTACACCTATCCCTCACGGGCGTCCGTACAACGGATCGTGGCGAAGATCAGAGCGCTCACGCACCGGACAGCACAACCGAACCTGAGAATCCTCCTGGGAAGGCTGAACAGCCTTGTGGGGGGATGGTGCAACTACTTCAAGTACGGGGTATCGAAGAAAGTGTTCAGCTACCTAAGGTCATTCATGTGGCAGCGGGTAGCCCAATGGATACGAAAACGATGCCAACACCTGGGGTGGAAGACCATCCGTAACCGCTACATGAACGGTGGCTGGGAGATCACCAGCCAAGGAGTAACACTGTTCAACCCGGCATCCGTAACGGTACGCCGATACCGGTACCGGGCCCAGCGAATCCCAACCCCCTGGAGCCACGCAACCCATGCGGCATGAACTTGTGGAGAGCCCGTTGCGTTGAAAGGCGCACGGCGGGTTCGGAGGGCGGCGGCGAGGAAACCACCGACCGCAAGGCCGGAACGGCGCCTCGCCGCCGACCCCTACGACAACCCGATCGCTTGACCACAGCCGTGCCACGCGAGCGCTTTTCCCCGCTCTACGGAGGCTGGGCGGTCCGTCGCCGCTCGCGTGCGCGTGCGGCGGCGCGGGTGATGATGTCGCCGAGGTAGCGGATCTTGTCGGGGTCCTCGCGTTTGCCTTGCCAGTACTGCGATTCGGGGACGATCTCGTCCATGAGCAACTGGTAGGCGGCGATCGCACGCTGCAGGTCGTCGTGTTCTCCGGCGTCGGGCGGGTCGGTGGCCATCGGTCCTCTCCTGTTGGGCGCGGCGGCACCGGCGTCGGGGTCGCTTGGTGCCGCCGCGCCGTTTGTGGGGCCGCCCGGCCGGCAGGGGGTATGCCGACCGGGCGGCGGGCACGGGCTCCCGGCTCCCTTCCAGGGGCCCGTGCCGGTCGCGCGGCTTCGCTCCGAAAGCCCCCGTCCAGGGCCGAGCGGCGGCCGCGCGAACGGGTGGGCGCGGCGCTCACTCCGCGCTACGGGCTACCGCACCCACCGTCATCGGCCCGTCTACCCCTCTGCGGTCGGGTCGGCGGAGACCGGCGCGCCGAGCGCCCACGCGATCCGCTCGGCCGCCTGCTCCACATCCACCGACAACCGGCCACCGGTATCGGGCCCGGCCGACCACACATAACTCTCGCCCTCGGCATCCCAAGAGACCCGGCGCTTCTCACCCTGGTAGGCGACATGCAGATGGTTGCCCGCCGCCTTGGCCCCCTCCAGCCACGAGGTCTGGGGAACCGACTCGCAGCGCGCGCTGACCTGCGGAACCCGCCGCCGCACCGCCGCGTACAGGGCGTCCACCGGCCCGTACGGCGTGACCGCCGGCCTGTCCAGGCCCGCAGCGATGATCACCGCGGCATCGACGATGTGATCGGCCTGCGCGATCGGCTCACCCGAACCATCCACAAACCACAACCGATCGGCGTCGGTGGGCCGCGGCTTACACGTGATGGCACCAACGATCCCACCGACCACGAGGAAGTCACGGCCGAGCTTGGACTTGAAGCCCCGACCCTGCAGCTGATTCATCAAGGCACCGAGCTGCGCATAGGCGTGGGGATGCTCGGTGCCGTCGAAGTTCTCTGCCATGCCCGCCTCCTGATGAAATGCACGGTGGTCTTTCGGTCACTGTCAGTGAATCCGTGGCAGGCGCCACACCTCTAGCGGGAGGATGAGGAGTGGAGGAGGAGGCCCCCCGAGGCCGCGGCACTTCTCTGGAAACCCCGGGCGAGAGGTGCGTCGCGATGTCCAAGGCCAGCGAGATCATCGGGGCGCGGCTGCGGAAGCTGCGCGAGGAACCGCGCGACCGGTACGGCCGCCCCCACCGGTCCCGGGAGAAGTGGGCGATCATGCTGCGCTCCGCAGCCGGTCCCGGCGCCGACGGCCTCCCGGGCGTGAAGAGCCTCGCGGACATGATCAAACAATGGGAGCGCGGCGACCACATCCCCGGCCCGATATATCGGCCTTTGTACGCCCGCGTTACGGGGAAGACCGAAGAAGAGCTGTTCGCGGAGGCGATGGCGCCGGAGCAGGACAGCGCCCCCACACAACCGGAGGCCGAGCCAACGAAACGCCGAGACGCCCTCAAACTCGGTGTCGCCGCCCTCACCCCCGAGGCCATGCACCGGGTCTTTGGTCATGCCGCCGAAGAGGCCATGGAGTTCACCCGGCTCGCCGGTGCCACCTCCTTGGGCGTCGGAACCCTCGCCCATTTGGACGCGGTGGTGACCGAACTCGATCGCGCCTACATAGGCAGCCCCCCGGGGGAGCTGTTCGCCATGGCGCGCACCTACCGGCACCAGGTCGCCGAGCTGATCCAGGGGCCTCACACCCTCCAGCAGGCCCGCGAACTCTACGTCTACGCGGCATGGCTGTCGGAGGCGCTCGCCTGGTTGGCCCACGATCTGGGCGACCCGTTCGCGGCCGAAGCGTGGGCGGTCGACGCGTTCGAACACGCCGACCAGGCCGGCCATGACGAACTATGCGCGTGGGCCGCCGACGCCATGGCCTCGACCGCCATCTACAACAATCAGCCCGCCCGCGCCCTCGCCGCAGCGCAGCGCGGCATCGT
>NZ_SMKU01000500.1 GCF_004349215.1 Actinomadura rubrisoli
CACCCCGCCCACCGAACCCGCCACCACGAACTGACCCGCCGCGGGCGCTCTCACCGTTCTGCGGCGTCGGCCCATGCGACACTGGTCGGCATGACTGAGCGCACCTCTGCGGTCTCGCACGATCCGGTCCTGCCAGGGCATGGAGTGGCGAGCGCGGACCTGTGGTGCGGGCGCTGCGTGGCCGTCACCGCACAGGAGGCAGGACACCTCGCCGAGGCAGAGCTGGGCGCGCCGCGCTGCTTGGAGTGCGGTCGGTGGGTCGCGTACCGGTGCCGCCGGTGCGGCGCCATCGGAAGGGAACGGGAGGCGTGATGGGCACAGCACATTGCTCAAGATGCGGGGGCGTCGGCACCGTGGGCGTGCCGAAGACGACGTGCCCCACCTGCAAGGGCAAGGGCTTCGTCGAAACCTGAGCCGGGCAGGACGACGCTCCCCGCCTCCGAGGAGGCGGGGCGCCGGGTCAACGCCGCGACGCCCTAACGGTGCGCCCGCGAAGGCCGACCGAGACCTGACGGGCGCCGGCCGCACGGGAAGATCGCGGAGAGCCGGTTCCACTGGGACATGCAGGGCCTACAGGACCAACTCGGTTACGGCTCCACCCCTCCCGCGCGACGACGGCGGCCCGCTCGCGGGAGCGGACCGCCAATCTGAAGGTGGGGCCGACAGGTGTCAGTCGTCCGTGTTGAAGAACCGCACGCTCGCCCTGTCCGAACTCGGCCGGGTCAGGACGAAACGGCCGCCCTTCGGGTCGGCGTAGCCGGCGCTGCTGTGGCAGGCGGCGCCGTTGAAGATGAACGCGGTCTTGTCGGTGTTGTTGACGAACGTCCCGGCGACGATGCCGGTCAGCTCGTGGCAGACGTAGTCTTCGGGGTCGGTCAGGGCGGCCGCCCCGCTGCCGGTCGGGTAAGTGAACGTGCCGGTGGCGGCCAGGGCCGGGGACCCCAGGCTTACCACGGCGGCCACAGCGGTGGCGGCGATGGCGGTGGTGGACAGCGAACGGAAAGCCCGCATGGAAACTCCTCGACTACTCGGATGAGAGGGCGGTGGCGGGTGTCATTCGATGGTGTAGCTGCCGGTGAAGTCGGCTGAGGTCACGCCGCCGACCGGGGCGCCGATGGTGCATTTGAAGGCGCCGCCGGCCAGGCTGGTGGTGAACTTGCCGGTGAACCGCTGGTCCGTGAACGGCCCCTCGCGGACCGCCCCTGACACCGATGCGACGTTGAGGACGGTCTCGTCGATGGTCAGGTCGACCTGGCTCGTCTCGCCGGTGCTCCAGCGGATGGTGCCGGAGCCCGATCCGGTTCCGGAGCCCGGGTTGCTGGCCAAGCAGCCGAGGGTGACGCTGCTGAAGTTCGCGGTGAACCGAGCGGAGGTGTAGGTGCTATTGGCGTACTGGCAGGCGCGGTCGTTGCCGTTGCAGCTGACCGCGACCGGGCGGGGGATGGCCTGGACGCCGGGAGTGAACCGGCTCACGCCGCTGGCTCCGCAGGACACCGGGCCTTCGGCCCGCGCATGCGCGGGCCGGACAGCCCGAGGGTGACGGCGCCTACGGCGGCGGCCAGGGTGGTGACGATGGTGCGCGTGACGGTTGAGGAGAGCATCGTCGCTCCTGTCGGAGGGAGAGTTGACGGCGTGAATCGCCATCTAGGGTCTCCCCGCCACGTATTGTCACGACACGTAGTGTTAAGATTACTAATTGTAACGACATGCTACCGCCGCACCCGCCGGTCAGGGCCTGGCCTTGGTGTGCAGGCCCTTCTCTCGGTACGCCCACTCCAGTGGAGGCTCGTCGCCAGGTGGCGACGGAGCACCAGCCACCGCTCTCCGTCGTAGGGTGAGTCGCGGACGTTGCGGACAGGAGATTGAGGTGGCCGAGACGACGCTGACCGAGACGATGGCCGAGCTGGCCGAGCTTGAGGACCCGAAGATACGCGAGGTGAACGAGAGACACGGTGACGATCACGGCGTGAACCTCAGCAAGCTGCGCGCGATCGCGAAGCGGCTGAAGACGCAGCAGGAACTCGCGTGCCGCCTCTGGGAGACGGACGACACCGCGGCGAGACTGCTGGCGACCCTGATCTGCCGCCCGAAGGCGTTCGAGCGTGACGAGTTGGACGTCATGGTGCGCGAGGCGCGCACGCCCAAGGTGCACGACTGGCTCGTGAACTACGTGGTGAAGAAGAACCCGCACTCCGAAGAACTGCGCCTGGCCTGGTCCAACGATCCGGATCCCGTGGTCGCGAGTGCCGGCTGGGCGCTGACCGCCGAACGCGTGACGAAGAAGCCCGAGGGCCTCGACCTCGCCGGACTGCTAGACGCCATCGAGGCGGAGATGAAAGACGCCCCGGATCGCCTGCAGTGGGCGATGAACCACTGCCTGGCACAGATCGGCATCGACCACGCCGAGCACCGCGCCCGCGCGATCGACATCGGTGAGCGCCTCCAGGTGCTCAAGGACTACCCGACTTCCCCCGGCTGTACGTCTCCGTTCGCGCCCATCTGGATCACCGAGATGGTGCGCCGCCGGCACGAATAGACGGCGACCGGCCCGGTGAGCCAGCGGCGCTAGGCGAGTCTGTTGCGGGTGGTGGCCGCCGAGATCCCGACAGGCGGCGGCAGTCCGACTCAGTCGGCAGCGGATGGATCCCCGACCCGGGTTCGCCACGATCAGCCGGATTCAGGCCGGTCAGTTCCCCATTATCTTCTTCGCGGCCCGTACGCTCACGGAGTCGGTCGCACACCGCGAGCAGAGCGGTTTTCCTCGTGCCGGGTTCGTCCAGCGGGATCCGGTACAGCTTGATGCACACCCGCGCGGTGTCCCAGGATCACCCGATCGTCCGCGCGACGGCGTCTGCGGCGAGCGCTTCGCCCGCCGCGGATCGTGGAGATGGATCCTCGGTCAGGCCCAGAAGGAGCCGATGTCGGCGGAGACCGTCCGGCCCTGCTTCAGACCCGCCTCTACCGAGGGCGTGCGGGTCGCCGGGTCGAGGGGGGCGGTCCCGAAGGCGGCCGGCGACGCCTCGTCCGGCCGGATCACTTCGTCGCGTCCGCCCTGGCCGGTCACCGCCGTGATCTCCACGTCCAGCGCCGGGTCCTCCATGGGCGCGATGAGCAGGACGCGCCCGTGGCCCGCCGCCAGCACGAGCTTGGTCACCGAGTACACGCCGCCGTCCACGTACCGGATACCGCCGATCGTCGCCGCCGGCTAGATCATCGGGACGGTGCAGCTGGCGGTGACGGCGTCCACCAGGCTCACGCCCGACTCGCGAAACTCACCGGTCAGCACGTTCGCCGCCGTGATCAGCAGTTTCCTGGACGGCCATTCGCGGACGGGCAGCCGCTCCTCGATCACCGCCGCGCCGCCCGTCCTCGGGCACGGCTCCTGGCCGCGCCCCCAGGGCCACGTCGGCGGGATCGTCGTGCTGGACCGCGCGAGCCACGTCCAGGTCTCCATGACCCTGGTGACCGGCACCTCGGTCGGCGCCGGCTCGCGGTTCTGCAGCGCCGGATCCGCCTGCCGACCTGGGCGGCGACGGCAGAGCCCACCGAGGTGCCCACCAGAGGGCGTGTGCGTTCTCACTCACGGTCGTCGTTCCTCGCGTCATCGCTCGTTCCGAGCACATGGGCCCGGTGATCCGTCCCCCCGGACATCCCGCTGGAACGGGTGGCGCCACGGGAGGGCGGGCGAGGCTGAGGAGGTGACGGGGGCAGACCGTGAAGGGACCGGGTCAGGCTGCCGAGGGACGAGTCAGGCCGCCAGGACGGAGCCGAACGGCAGGTTGCGGACCAGCCAGAAAAGCATGATCGTCCCGAAGAGCGCCCAGATGAGCCGGGAATCGCCGGCCCGGGTGCGCGACGGACGGTTCCGCACGCGCGCGGCCGTCCACCGGACCCAGAAGAACACGAGCACCGGCAGCATGGTCACCGCGAGGACATTGAGCCCGAACGCCTCACCGAACTGTCCATGGGCGAGTGCGTGGATCGTCCGGAGGGAACCGCAGCCTGGGCACTGGTAACCGGTCAGCGCGAGGAACGGGCATGTGGGGTAATGGCCGTCCACATTGGGATCGACCGCGCCGACATAGGAGACGACGGACGCGGCGAGAACGAGAACGGCGCCCGGCCCGAGCAGCCGCCGCGCCCGCGCGACAGCCGCGGCGCCGCGGCGCCCGTTCTC
Source organism: Actinomadura rubrisoli (assembly GCF_004349215.1). Lineage (GTDB taxonomy): Bacteria > Actinomycetota > Actinomycetes > Streptosporangiales > Streptosporangiaceae > Spirillospora > Spirillospora rubrisoli. The sequence goes on from NZ_SMKU01000500.1 coordinate 4,178, forward strand.
CGGCCGGCCTGAGGGTCCGCCCAGCATCTGCGGGGCGGACCGGCCTTCACGCGTCATGGGACAGATGCCCTCGGACGGACCTCACGTGGTGTTGTTGCTCGCGGCGATGAGGACGAACAGAAGGTAGATCACGCCGCCGATCACACCGACGACCGCTGAGACGATCGCCCAGATCCTCGCGTTGTTGGACGCGCTCATCGCCCCGGCGTGGTCTCCGGACGTCCATTTGGAGTTGACCTGGGCGGCGAAGACGATGGAAACGATCCCGGCCGGAAGGCAGCAGAACAGCGTCGTCAGGATCGCCCAGACGAGATGGTTCGGGGGCGGCGGCGCACCGCCATAGCCGTAGCCCCCCTGTGTCGGGGGCGGGTAGTAGCTCATGGGATACCTCCATGCCGTGGGCTGGGTCATACAGGTAGATGGTCAACCAGCATGCCCGGTTCCCGCTGCGCAGGTAAGAGCCTGATCACCTATCGAGACCCGAACGTTCCGACACCCCTCGGGGGCCCATGGACGCGGGCCGTCCGGGGGTCGATTTGACGTGGCCGGGCAGACCACGTAAGTTAATCCCTCGTCCCCTTACGGATGCAGGACGCCTGCGCGGTGGCCGGCCGACGGGGAACCCACTACTGATCTAGCCGACGCGGCTTTGCCGCGCCTGCCGTCCTGTGGTGGTGCAGAAAAGGCCGGTTTTGACAATCGCGCTGGATCTGATGAAATAGCGACACCAGCCCGGAAGGCCGCGCGAGCGGGTCGGAAAGGTTGGATCGGAAAAGCTCGGAAATTGACAAGCCGAGCGGATCTGATAAGTTAAATCGAGTCGCCCCGGAGCGGGAAACGCGAAAGCGGATCCAGCGCGGTGGGTGTCCGTTTCTTGAGA
>NZ_SMKU01000501.1 GCF_004349215.1 Actinomadura rubrisoli
CCACCAACCCCTGACCCGGCGCCGACCTGCCCGCGCGCCGAGCCGCGCGCCCGCCCGACGCCCGCCGAACGGTCGCCCCCTCGCCGCGCTGCGCGCGCGCCCGTCCGACGCCTGCCGGGCCTGACCGTCGCGACGCGTTCAGGCGCGGATGACCTCTACGCCCGCCTCGACGAAGGCCGCCACGTCGGCCTCCGGGACCGTTCCGTCCGTCACCAAGACATCGATGCGGGACGTGTCGCAGATCTTGGCGAACGCGCGGCGCCCCACCTTGGAGCCGTCCGCCACCACGACGACCTTGTCGGCGCGCTCGGTCATGATCCGGTTCACGTCCGCCTCGCCCTCGTTGTGGCAGGTCGCGCCGTGCTCGACGGTCACGCCGGCGACCCCGAGGATCACCACGTCCAGCGTCACATGGTCGAAGATCACCGTGGCCAGCGGGCCGGTCAGCTGGTAGGACTGCGGCCGGGGCACCCCGCCCGTCAAGACGATCTTCATATGCGGGCGGACGGCCAGCTCGTTGCCGATGTTGAGCGCGTTCGTGACGATCGTGATCGCCGGTGCGGAGCCCTCGGCGTGCAGGTCGGCGCGGGTGGCGAGGACGCGGGCGACCTCGGACGTCGTCGTCCCGCCGTTCAGCCCGACGATCGAGCCTGGCCTGGCCAGCTCCGCCGTCGCGGCCGCGATCCGCTGCTTCTCGGAGGCGTGCCGCGCGCTCTTGTAGCGCAGCGGCAGGTCGTAGCTGACGCTCTGCGCGACGGCGCCGCCCCGGGTGCGGGTGAGCATCTGCTGCTGGGCGAGCTGGTCGAAGTCGCGGCGGATCGTCGCGGCGGAGACGGCCATGCGCGAGGCGGCCTCCTCGACGGTCAGCTGCCCCGCGTCCGCGAGCAGTTCCAGCAACGCGTTCCAGCGTTCGTGCCGGTTCACGCCGGCCTCCTCTCGTGCGGACGGACACACGGACGAGGCCGTCCCCGGGACCGGGGGCGGCCGTCGTCCCAGGAGTCTAGCGATGCCGTTTCTTGGTCTTTTCTGCACTTACTGCCTATGAAACAATCATTTGCAAACAAAACTATGCAAAGGGGTGTCCATGGCGAAGCCGCCGGAGGGCAGCGGCCATACCGAGACCGAGATCGCCTCCCAGCCGGATCGCTGGCGCCGCGCCGCCGCGTCCGCCGCCGGATTCGCGCCGGTCCTGCCCCGTCCCGGCGAGCGGGTCGCGGTGGTCGGCTGCGGCACGTCCTGGTTCGTCGGCCAGGCGTACGCCGCCCTGCGGGAGGCGGCCGGGCAGGGCGAGACCGACGCGTTCGCCGCGTCCGAGCTGCCGGCGGGCCGGGCCTACGACCGGCTGCTCGCCCTCACCCGCTCCGGCACGACGACCGAGGTCCTGGACGTCCTCCACCGGGTCCGCGGCACGGTCCCCACCGTCGCGATCACCGCCGACCCGGCGACCCCGGTCATGGGGGCGGCCGACGAGGTCGTCGTCCTCGACTACGCCGACGAGAGGTCGGTGGTCCAGACGCGCTTCGCCACGACCCAGCTCGTCCTGCTGCGCGCGCACCTCGGCGAGGACGTCGCGGGCGTGATCGCCGACGCCGAGCGGGCGCTCGCCGGGCCGCTGCCCGCCGAGGCCGTCCGCGCCGAGCAGTTCACCTTCCTCGGACGCGGCTGGACGGTCGGCCTCGCGCACGAGGCGGCCCTGAAGATGCGCGAGGCGGCCCGCGCCTGGACCGAGTCGTACCCCGCCATGGAATACCGGCACGGTCCCATCAGCGTCACCGGCCCTGGACGCGTCGCCTGGATGTTCGGCGAGCCGCCCGCCGGCCTCGCCGACCAGGTCGAAGGCGTCGGCGGCACGATGATCACCAGCGTCCTGGACCCGCTGGCCGACCTGATCCGCGCGCAGCGGCTCGCCGTCGAGCTCGCGCGCGCCCGGGGCGCCGACCCCGACGCGCCCCGCAACCTGACCCGCTCGGTCGTCCTGGACGCGGATTCCGGGATCCACCCGGTGGATCCGGGCACGTCCGGCGACCCGTCCTACTCGGCCATCCTGGACGCGGACGCGTCATGACGGTGCTGACCAACGCGCGCGTGGTCCTCCCGGACGGCGTCCGGCACGGCGAGCTGCGCATCGAGGCGGGCCGCATCGCCGCGCCATCGCCTGTCACCGAGGACGTGCTCGATCTCGCGGGGCGGTACGTCATCCCCGGCTTCGTCGACATCCACGTCCATGGCGGGGCGGGCGCGTCCTACCAGTCCGGACGCGGCGAGGAGGCGCGCCGGGCCGCGGAGTTCCACCTCGCCGCCGGGACGACCACCACGATCGCCAGCCTGGTGACCGGGAGCCCCGGGGAACTGGCGGACGCCGTCGCCGGGCTGGCCGACCTCGCCGCGGACGGCGTGCTCGCCGGCATCCACCTCGAAGGCCCCTACCTGGCCCGGGAGCGGTGCGGCGCCCACAATCCGACGCTGCTCCGGCCGCCGGACGCGGCCGAGTTCCGGCGGCTGGTCGCGCTCGGACGCGGGCACCTCCGCATGATCACGCTGGCGCCGGAGCTGCCGGGCGCGCTCGACCTCGTCCGGGAGGCGGCGGACGCGGGCGTGATCGCGGCCGTGGGGCACACCGAGGCCCCGGGCGCGACGGCGCGGGCGGCGTTCGACGCGGGCGCGCGCGTGGCGACCCACCTGTTCAACGCGATGCGGCCGCTGCACCACCGCGAGGGCGGCCCGATCGCCGCCGCGCTCAACGACCCGCGGGTCATCGTCGAGCTGATCGCCGACGGTGTGCACGTGGAGTCCGGCGTCGTGCGCCTGGCCTTCGAGGCGGCGGGCGCGGGACGGGTGGCGCTGATCACCGACGCGATGGCGGCCGCCGGGATGGGCGACGGCGACTACCGGCTCGGCGGGATGGAGGTCCAGGTCCGGGACGGCCGCGCGACGCTCGCCGGCGGATCGTCCATCGCGGGCAGCACGATCACGATGGCGGACGCGTTCCGCCGCGCGGTCACCGAGGTCGGCCTGCCGATCGAGCAGGCCGCCGAAGCCGCAGCCCTCACCCCGGCGCGCGCGCTGGGCATCGACTCGCGTGTCGGATCGCTGGAGCCCGGCAAGGACGCCGACCTCCTCGTCCTGGACGACGATCTCGCCGTCGCCCGGGTCATGAAGGGCGGCCGCTGGCGGTGATCCTCACGGTGACGCTGAACGTCGCGCTCGACGTCACGTACGAGATGACCACCGTGACGTGGGGCGGCTCCAACCGCGTGGCCCGCGCGCGGCGGCGAGCGGGCGGCAAAGGCGTCAACGTGGCCCGCGTCGCCGCCGCCCTCGGCGAGGACGTCCTGGTCACGGGCCTGGCAGGAGGCGGGACGGGCGATCTCGTCCGCGCCGACCTGGCCGCGTCCGGACTCCGGCACGCCCTCATGCCCGTCCGCGGGACGTCCCGGAACACCGTCACCGTCGTCGCGACCGGAACCGGCGACGCGACCGTCTTCAACGAGGCGGGCCCCGAGATCGACCCGGGGGAGTGGGACGCCTTCCAGGAGCACTACCGATCACTGCTGGCCCGGTCCCACGTGGTCGTCCTGTCGGGAAGCCTCCCGCCCGGCGTGCCCCGCGACGCCTACGCCACCCTGACCGCGCTCGCTGCGGACCGTCCGGTGATCATCGATGCCGACGGCGACGCGCTTTCCCAAGGCGTCCGAGCCGGGCCCGCCGTCGTGAAACCCAACGCGGACGAACTCCGCCGCGCCACAGGATTGCCACCCGTCCCCGGCTCACGCGCGCTACAGGCCGCAGGCGCGCGCGCAGTCCTGGTATCGCTCGGCCCAGACGGCCTTCTGGCGACAACCCCGGACGGTGTCTGGCGAGCCAAGCCGCCCGGTCCCGTCACAGGCAACCCCACAGGTGCCGGAGACGCGGCAGTGGCCGCCACCGCCCGCGCCCTGCTCTCGGCCACGCCCTGGCCCGACCTCCTCCGGCACGCCGCCGCGCTCTCCGCCGCCGCCGTCCGGGCCCCGCTGGCCGGCGACTTCGACGCCGCCGCCTACCCCCGGCTCCTCCCCGAGATCATCGTCGAAGGACCGTCATGCCCCTCGTAGGAACCGGCGACATCGTCGCCCCCGCCGTCGCGGTCCACCGCGGCGCCGGCGCGTTCAACGTCATCCAGATCGAACACGCCACCGCGATCGTCGCCGGGGCCGAGGCCGCCGGCGCCCCGGTCATCCTGCAGATCAGCGAGAACTGCGTGCGATACCACGGCGCGGCCGCCCCGATCATCGCCGCCACGATCGCCATCGCCCGCGCCGCCGCCGTCCCCGCGGCCGTCCACCTCGACCACGCCACCTCCGAGGACCTCGTCCACGAGGCCGTCGACCACGGCGTCGGCTCGGTGATGTTCGACGCGTCCACCCTGCCCTATCTCGCGAACGTCGCGGTCACCGCCGAGGTCGCCGCCTGGTGCCACGCCCGCGACGTCTTCGTGGAGGCCGAACTGGGAGAGGTCGGCGGCAAGGACGGCGTACACGCCCCCGGCGTCCGCACCAACCCCTCCGAGGCCGCCGCCTACGTTGCCGCGACCGACATCGACGCCCTCGCCGTGGCGGTCGGCTCGTCCCACGCGATGCGGACCCGCGACGCCGTCCTCGACCTGGACCTGATCTCCGACCTACGCGCCGCCGTGCCCGTCCCGCTCGTCCTGCACGGCTCCTCCGGCGTTCCGGACGCCGCCCTGGCCGCGGCCGTCCGGCGGGCTGCCGGTGATGTGGTAGGCGTCGGACGTGATGCCCACGCCCGCCAGCCGGCCGTAGATCCGCGCGCCGCGCGCCTTGGCGTGCTCCGCGCTCTCCAGGACGACCACGCCGGCACCCTCGCCCATCACGAACCCGTCGCGGTCGACGTCGAACGGGCGGGAGGCCCGCTCCGGGTCGTCGTTGCGGGTGCTCAGGGTCCGGGCCTGGGCGAAACCGGTGATGGTGATCGGGTGGATGCAGGCCTCCGCGCCACCGGCCACCAC
>NZ_SMKU01000502.1 GCF_004349215.1 Actinomadura rubrisoli
CGACGGCGGGGCGGGCCAGACGGCCGGCGGGGCCGGTGACGACGGGCTGGGCGTGGTCGCCCTCCAGGGTGCCGAGGAAGCCGGACGCGCCGGCTACATAGGCGTTCTGGGGTGGCTGTCCCCCGGGGTTCTGGCCGTCCGGGGAGTTGTCGGCCCAGGCGGTCACCGACTGCGTGGAGTCCAGGCCCTCTGGGGTGACGGTCTCGCCGTCGATGCGCAGCCGGAACTGCTTGATGCCGGACAGCTGGCGGAGCGTCCAGCTGAGTTGCGCGGACATGCGCTCGATGCTGCCGCCGCGGGCCTGCTCGGTGAGGTCGACGGTGGCGACGTCCTTTTCGATGCTGAGGCCGCGCAGCCTGGTCTCGGCGGGGAAGGCGTTCTGGACGGCGCCGTTCAGCCAGGAGGTCGGACCGGCGAGGAGCGCTTGGACGAGTTGGGCGGGCAGCGTCTCGCGGTTCACGACCGGGAGGAAGATTCCGTTGGGGACGAGGGTGTGCCGGTCGGGCGCGAAGAAGTAGAGGTTGACGGGGCGCATGGCGCGCTCGACGTCGTCCTTGGTGAGGAGGAGTCCGGACTTCTCCTCACCGGGCAGGCTGGTGATCCGCCAGGCGCCCTGCGGGGTCTTGGCGAGCTGGAACGTGGCGTCGAGGTCTTTGGGGGCGGCGGTGTACTGGCCGTCCGAGCTGATCGTGCCGAGCTGGTCGCCGGTGATGCGGACGCTCGCCTGCCCGTCGGTGGACTTGATGACGTGCGGATCGGTGACGCGGCTCTGCAGGACGGTCACGTAGGGGCGCAGGCCGGGCTTCCAGGAGTTCTGACCGCCGAGGTACTCGCGGGCGACCTCGTGGTCGTCGTCGAAGCTGGCGGAGGCGGCGAGGAAGCCGGAGACGATCTGCTCGGGCCGCCAGCCGGGACGGGGCGGAACGGGGATGAGCCGGACGTACGGGTCGTCGACGCGTTCGGCGCGTTCCGGGGGCTTGCCCGTGACCACCTGGCCGCCGCTCGGGACGTTCGCGCATCCGGCGCCCAGGGCGAGGACGGTGGCCATCGCAGCCGCCGTGCGGAGCCGTCGCGTCACTCTCCCGCCTCCAGTTCGGCGTACAGGGGACGCGCGTCACCGGCCCCTGGAGGGACGAGCGGGAGTGGGGAGCCCCGGAGTTCGGCTCCGGCGACGCGAGGCAGGGACAGGCGGAACTGGGAGCCCGCACCGGGCTCTCCCCATGCCTGGAGCCAGCCGCCGTGCAGTTGGGCGTCCTCCCGGGAGATCGACAGTCCGAGGCCGGTGCCACCGGTGGTGCGGGCGCGCGCGGGGTCGGCGCGCCAGAAGCGGTCGAAGACCATCTGTCCCTCCCCCGGTTTGAGCCCTACGCCGTGGTCGCGCACGGCGACCGCCACCGCATCGCGGTCGGCCGCGATCGAGACGACGATGTCCTCACCCTCGCCGTGCTCGACGGCGTTGACGAGCAGGTTCCGCAGGATGCGCTCGACGCGGCGGCGGTCGACCTCCGCCATGCAGGGCTCACCGGGCAGTTGCAGGACGACCTTGCTGCCCTTGCGCTCGGCGAGGCCCTGGATGTCGCCCACGGTGCGCAGGACGAGGTCGCGCATGTCCAGGGACTCGGCGTCCAGGGTCGCGGCGCCGGCGTCGTGGCGGCTGATCTCCAGCAGGTCGGCCAGGAGGGACTCGAACCGTTCGAGCTGGCTCTGCAGCAGTTCGGCGGACCGGCCCACGGCGTGGTCGTCGAAGGTGTCGCGGTACTCGTAGAGCATGTCGGCCGCGATCCTGATGGTGGTCAGGGGCGTGCGGAGCTCGTGGGAGACGTCCGAGACGAACTGGCGCTGCACCTGGGACAGGTCTTCCAGCTCGCCGATCTTCTCTTGGAGGTTCGCGGCCATGTCGTTGAACGAGCGGGCAAGACGCGCCAGATCGTCCTCTCCGCGGACCCTCATGCGCTCTTCGAGCCGTCCGGCCGCGAGACGTTGCGCCCCCTGCGCGGCCAGCCGGACAGGGATGACGACCTGCCGGGTGACCAGCGAGGCGATAGCGGCCAAGAGGAGCACTAGGACGATGCCCACTCCGGCCATGGAGCGTCCTACGTTGGTCAGGGTGCGCTGCTCCTGCTCCAGGGGGAACAGGTAGTACAGCTCGAACTGGCCGGTTCTGCCGCCCACGATCAGGCCGCGCTCGGACGGGCGGCCACCGACATAGGAGAGCTTGCCGTAGGTGTAGGCACGGGAGCCCGCCGGTGCGTGCTTGAGTTCGTCGCGCAGGCGCCGGGGAACGCTCGCCTGGCGTAGTTCGTTGGTGGCGTATCCGTCGAAGTACGCCTCGGTGGTGTCCCGGATGTAGACCTCGTAGAGCCCGGACGGTCCGCTCCGGGCCTTCAGCCGGTTGACGAGCACGTTCAGGCGGCTGCCGTCCTCGGAGGCGTTTCCGAGGTCGCGCTGCACCTGGGCCAGGCCCTCGTCCAGTTGGAGCCGGGCGGCCTTGACCTTGCCGTCCATGAGAGCGGACGACACCTGCTGCATGAGGAACGCGCCCAGGATCGCCACGACGATCGCCGAAATGAACAACGTGGACGTGACCACCCGTACCTGGATGGAGCGGCGCCAGCGCGTGTAGCCGCGCCTGGCCGCGCCGCGCAGAACGCGCCGCAGGGTGCCCAGCGCGCGCCGCGTGACGCGCTTCGCCCTGCTCATGGCGACGTTCATGGACGTCCAAGACGGCGCCGACCGCGACCGCGGCGACCGGTGGGGTCGCGGCGGTCGGCGGCGGGACGCTGGGTCTGGGTCATCGGTGTGCCGCTCCGGGGGTCACTGGGGGATCCGGGCGGCGGATCAGGCGGGACCGGCCTTGTAGCCGACACCGCGCACGGTGACGACGATCTCCGGACGCTCCGGATCCTTCTCGATCTTGGCGCGGAGCCGCTGCACGTGGACGTTGACGAGGCGCGTGTCGGCGGCGTGGCGGTAGCCCCACACCTGCTCCAGCAGGACCTCGCGGGTGAACACCTGGCGCGGCTTGCGGGCCAGCGCGACCAGGAGGTCGAACTCCAGCGGGGTCAGCGGGATGTGCCGGTCGCCGCGCTTGACCGAGTGCCCGGCCACGTCGATCGTGATGTCGCCGATCTGCAGGGTCTCGGGGGCGGGCTCGTCGGTACGACGCAGGCGCGCGCGCACGCGCGCTACCAACTCCTTCGGTTTGAACGGTTTGACGATGTAGTCGTCGGCGCCCGATTCAAGGCCGAGGACGACATCGACGGTGTCGCTCTTGGCCGTCAGCATGACGATCGGCACGCCCGACTCGGCACGGATCTGGCGGCAGACGTCGATGCCGTCGGCGCCCGGCAGCATCAGGTCGAGCAGCACGAGATCCGGCCGGGTCTCCCGGAACGCCTCCAGCGCCTTGTCACCGTCGTGGACGAACGACGGCTCGAAACCCTCGCCCCTCAGCACGATGCCGAGCATCTCGGCGAGCGCGAGATCGTCGTCGACGACCAGTACACGTCCTCTCATGGCCCTCATCGTCACAAAGTCGGGGTTCGGTGGACTGGGGTGAGACGCTCCGGCCCCACCTCGCCAGGGAGAGATATGCCTTGGCGTGCAAGGTTACCTGCGTTTGCCTCGTACATGACTCCTCCGGCGTCCGGCGACGGGCGCCCGGACCACGTCTGCGCACGCCGTCGCCTTATGCGGCCCTTATACAAGGGCCGAATTGTAAAGGGTGACTCCCGAAACCCGCGCCAGGTTGACCGGGTCCGGCAGGAATCGTCGGCCGGCTCAGCGTGTCGCGCCATAGATCACCACCGACCGGGCCGGGGCGGCGTCCGCGGCGGCCCGCCCGTGACAGGATGACGTGACCGGACGCCCGTCCCCCGCGGCGCCGGGAGACCCCCGCCAGACATCGCAGGGAGCCAAGATGCCGGGACCGGACGGCTGGGACGACGACGTGGACGGCGCCGTCCCGTTCCGCCCCATGTCCATCTCGGAGATGCTGGACGGCTCGATCGCCGGGATGCGGCGGCGCCCGCGGATGACGCTGGGACTGTCGGTGGCGGTCAGTACGGTGATCCAGGTGGCGAGCTCGATCGTCGCGTACTTCTTCATCGGCAACGACGCGCGCGGCGAGGTCACACCGGGGGTGCTGCTGCGCTCGCTCGGCGCGCAGGCGACGCTGGGGGTCGTCGGCCTGGTGCTGTCGGCGTACGGGATCCTGCTGCTGTCGGGGCTGCTGGCACCGATCCTGGGGCGCGAGCTGCTGGGCCTGCCGATCGCGCCCGGGCAGGCGTGGCGGGACGCCCGGCCCCGGCTAGGGCGCCTCGCGGCCACCGCCGGGGTGGTCATGGGGGCACCGCTGCTGGCGCTGGTACTGCCGGTCGTGCCGTTCTTCCTGCTGGTCGCCGTGGACGCGCACCCGGCGCTGGGGGTGGTCGCCGCGCTCGTGGGCTTCCCGCTCGGCATCGGTCTGATGGTGTGGCTGTACATATTGCTCGTCCAGGCCGTACCGGCCGTCGTCTTGGAGCGGCAGACGGTCGGCGGGGCGCTGCGCCGGGCACGGACGCTCTCCAAGAGCCGATGGCTGCGCACCTGCGGGACGCTCCTGCTCGCCCTGCTGGTGACGGTGTTCATGGGGTTCTTCGCCCTGCGCATCCCGTTCCTGATCGTGCAGCTGGTGTTCTTCGGCACCGACCCTGAAGGCGGCGCCGCCGTAGCGGCGCTCGCCCTGGACACGGTCGGACGGATCGTGAGCTGGTCGGTGGTCCTGCCGTTCGACGCGGGCGTCATCACGCTGCTCTATATGGACCGGCGAATGCGTCGCGAAGGGCTCGATCTCGACCTGCGCACCAGAGGCCGCTCGGCCGCCGCCGCAGCATCCGCCTCGTCCTTGGACGGCGGCGCGGAGAACGACCGAGGAGACGGCTTCATCGACCTCTGGCGCCCCAGACCGACAACGGCACCGTCCATGCCACCCCCTATGCCACCCTCCAGACCACCCTTCCCC
>NZ_SMKU01000503.1 GCF_004349215.1 Actinomadura rubrisoli
CCGCCTGAGTCATCACCCCACCCCTCCCACCAATTGGGCTGGCTCGGCTTTTGACCTACGGAAGAGGACTCCCCGGCCGAACGTCAGCGCTTACCGGTTCCCCTTCATTCAACCTCAGCGCAGGAGACGCGATCATGATTCTAGTGTTCCTCGGGGAGGAAACAGCAGTTCTGGCGGCCCCGCTTGGGTGTTGTGCGGCCTGGTCGCCGGCGGTTGGATCGGTCAGCGGCTGGGGTCGCGGTTGAACAGTTTCATCGACCAGAGGAACCCGGCCAGGGTGATGCACACGGACCAGGTGATGGTCTGGTAGCCGCTGGTGCCGATGGCGTCGCCCATCAATAGGCCGCGGAGGGTGTCGATGGCGGGTGTGAACGGCTGGTACTCGGCGAACCAGCGCAGGGCGGCCGGCATCGAGTCGGTGGGCACGAAGCCGCTGCCGAAGAACGGCAGGAGCATCAGCAGCAGGGGCAGGTTGCTGGCGCCCTCAGGGTTCTTGGCCGCCAGGCCGAGCGCGACCGCCAGCCAGGTGAGCGAGAAGACGAACAGCGCCAGCAGGCCCGCCGCGGCGATCCACTCGACCGGGCCGGCGGTGGGCCGGAAGCCGATCGCCAGGGCGACGACAGTGACGACCACGATGCTGATCCCGATGGAGACCATCGTGCCGACGACGTGCCCGATGAGGATCGACGACCGGGAGATGGCCATGGTCCGGAACCGCGCCACGATCCCCTCGGCCGCGTCCATCGCCACCGAGATGGCGGTGCCGGTGGCGGCGCCGACCGTGGTCATCAGGATGATCCCCGGGGTCACGTAGTTGAGGTACGCCTCGCGGCCTCCCCCGCCGGCCAGCCCGTTCCCGAGCGTGCCGCCGAAGACGTACACGAACAGCAGCAGGAAGACGACCGGCATGCCGATGGTCTGCACCGTCATCGCCGGATAGCGGAGCATGTGCTTCAGCCGCCGGCGGATCATCGTCGCCGAGTCGGCCAGGGTGTGGGTGCGGACGGCGGTGCTCATCGGACTCCTTCCTTGCCGGTGAGGGTGAGGAAGACGTCGTCGAGGTCGGGGGTGTGCACCGTCAGCCCCTCGACGTCGATCGACTGGTCGTCCAGGCGGGCGAGCACCTCCCGCAGCGAGCCGACGCTGCCGTCGCTGGGGACGCGCAGGGTGAGGGCCTCGCTGTCGTCGTTCAGGGAGCCGGTGCCGAACGCGCGGAGCGCGGAGTCGACGCCGTGCTCGTCGGCGAAGCGCAGGCTGACGTGCCCGCCGGGGATGAGCCGCTTGAGCTCCTCGGGAGTGCCCTGGGCGATCAGGGCGCCGTGGTCGAGCATCGCGATGCGGTCGGCGAGATGGTCGGCCTCCTCCAGGTACTGGGTGGTGAGGAAGATCGTGACGCCGCCCTCCACCAGGTCCCGGATGATCTGCCACATGGTGCGGCGGCTGCGTGGGTCCAGGCCGCTGGTGGGCTCGTCCAGGAAGATGACGCGGGGGTCTCCGACCAGCGTCATCGCCAGGTCCAGCCGGCGCCGCATGCCGCCGGAGTAGGTGGACGCGGGCTTGTTCGCGGCCTCGACCAGGTCGAACTGCTCCAGCAGCCGCGCGGTGAGCTGCCGGCCCGTCCGCCGCGGCAGGTGGTGCAGGTCGGCCATCAGGTTGAGGTTCTCCTCGCCGGTGAAGAACCGGTCCACGGCCGAGTACTGGCCGGTGACACCGATGGCCGCGCGGACCGCCTGGGGATCGGTGGCCAGGTCGTGGCCCGCCACGACGATGTCGCCGCCGTCGGCGCCGATCAGGGTGGACAGGATCTGGACGGTCGTGGTCTTGCCCGCCCCGTTGGGGCCGAGCAGAGAGAAGATCGTTCCTTCGGGGACGGCCAGGTCGATGCCGTCGAGCACGACCTTCTCGCCGGTCTTGTCGCGGTAGGACTTGCGCAGTCCATAAGCCGCGATGGCCAGGTTGGACATGATGGGTGCTCCTCGCAGGAGAGGGAGGCAGGGGATCAGAGGTTGCGGGCCGCGATGCCACCGGAAATACGGCTGGTGGTTTGGGAACTCCACCAGCACCGGTTGAGGGGGTTACTTCCCGGCCGTACCGGGTTCCCCGCTCCTGGATTCCTGGTAGACCTCCGCATAGGTGGGAGAGTCCTGGATCAGGTCGTCGCAGAAGGCGGCGACGTCGTTGCCGATGAGTTCCAAGACCCCCTTGCCTGCGGCGACGCCCTCCTCGAAGAAGTCAACGATCCCGGGGAGCAGGGGCCCGTCAGGCAGGTCGACCGGTCCGACCTTGAACAGGTACCTCTGCATCTCCTTGTAGACGATCTGGTAGTCCGGCGGGAGTGCCTTGACCCGAGCCACGTGCGCCCGCCACTGCTTCTTGCCCTCGATGATGTCCTGGATGCCCACGTCAGCCTCCCAGCCGGCTCAATTTCCTTGCGACATTCCTGTTCAACTGCTCGCGCCACCGGTCGCGATAGGTGCGAGCGCCTTCTCCGCCGGCCAGCGCCGTGCAGAAGCCTGCGATGTCGTCGCCGAGCACCTCCTGGACGCTTTGCCCGTCCGCCGCGGTCTCCTCCAGCAACCCCAGGGCGCCGTCGAGGATCGGCATCAGGTTGCGGCCGGTGAAGGTCGAGTGAGGGAAGAGGTGGCCTACGATCTGTTCCCATGCCGCCCGGTAGTCGTCTGGCAGGGCCGCGGCCCGGGCTTCGAACACCTTCCATTCCCTAGTGAGATCGCTGCCTGTGACGGTCTCCCAGAAGTTCATCTCCCGCCCTCCTTGAGGCTGTCGATGCGTGATGAGACGTACTGCCATTTCGCCCAGAACTTCGCGAGTTCCTTGCGTCCGGCGTCGTTGAGCGCGTAGAACTTGCGCGGCGGACCGACCTCGGAAGGCCGTTTCGTCACCTGGACGAGTCCGTTCCTCTCCAGCCGCAGCAAGATGGTGTAGACCGTCCCTTCGACGACGTCGGCGAAGCCGAGCTCGTTCAGCCGACGCGTGATGGCGTACCCGTAGGTCTCCTCGCCGCCGATGATTTCCAGCACGCAGCCCTCAAGCGTGCCCTTCAGCATCTCCGTCAGGTCGTCCATCGCTGACCCTCTTCGATCTAGGTACCTTGTAGTACCGAGTACCACTATACGGTACCACTTAGTAGCGAAGCAACACCCGGCGGGCGCAGACCGCAGAAGGGGTCAAATCCTCGGCCCGCAACCAAGCGGCCCGGGACTCGGAAAGCAGCGACCAGAGAAGAAGTAACCGTGCGCGACCGCCGCTACTGGGCGTGCAGCCCCAGAGGAGGCCGCCGAAGCGGTCGAGCCGTCGGCACCGCCGATCCAGATCGGGTATGCGCGTTATCCAAGGATCAGGAGCTGGACAGCCAGTTGGTGGCGTTGCGTGCGGCCGGGTGCACGCGGGGCTGTTCTCGGAGAAGATCTCAACGCGGGCAAAGGTGCGGCCGGAGCCCCGCCGGCCGCGACGGCGTGGAGTCGACATGCCCAGTCCACCTCGTCCCGTCCCACCACCGATGCCCCACCCCTCCCACCAATTGGGCTGGCTCGGCTTTGACCTACGGAAGAGGAGCGCCCCGGCCGAACGTCAGCGCTTGCAGTTCTGGGCATTGGGACGACGGGTATGAGTCGGTTCGCCTGTTCCCGATCGACCGCACGAGCTGAAGGAGGTTGGCGCCCGTCTCACAGAGGGCGGGCGCCGGTGCATCGCTCCGTCAGCGTAGCTCGGCGGCCTGCCCGGCGAGACGGGAGGAGTCGATTTGCTCGGCCAGTTCCGCCAGGTCTTCGCCGAGTGCGACCGCCCGTTCAAGTTCGCCGGCCTGCGCGTGCGCGCGGCCCAGTTGGTACACGAACTCGCCGGCCCACTCCGAGTCGCGCATCCCCGCTGGCAGCGTGCCCAGTCCCCGGCTGAGCGCTTCGACCGCGCGATGGTTGACTCCTCGATCATGGCGGCCGAGGTACCGGTAGGCCAGGCCGCGCTGTAGCTCGAAAAAGCCGGGCGAGTGGTAGTACAGCCACGGCGGCGCTTCCTCCAGCCGCTCCCGCGCGGCAGCGGCTTCCTCGTCGGCCCGGTCGAGGAGTCGCTCGGTCTCGTAGGCGGCGCCGACCATGGCGTGGCCGCGGGCTTCCTGCGCCGCCGAAATGGCGTACTGCCCCGGGTAGAGCCCGTCACCGCGCAGCGCGGCGGCTGACAAACCGATCATGGGTCCGGGTTGACCGGCCATCCAAGCGACATGCCCCTTGAACGACAGCACCTCGGAGATCAGGTTCGCGTCGTCGGTTTCGATGGCCCATTCGAGCGCCCGGTCGAGCCATCCCTTGCCGACCGCCAGGTCGCCGACATTGGCTTTGAGCCACCCGAAGAACTGCGCCCACTGCGCAGCGACGTTAACGACCTTTGGGCGAATCGGGCCACGCGCCCCAGTCACGAGACCTTCCAGCACGGCGAGGCTGGTGCGGACGGGCTCGACGAGCGGAGCCGATCCGACGGCGTCCTCCGTGCGACGATGCCCGGCCAGGATGGTGGCGAGGGAGTCCACGACGGTCAAGTCCACACGCGAGGGGCGCCGCGCGGCCAGGACTAGCCGTTCCTCATCCTCGGGCGTGAACGCGCCGTTGAGCCCGTCGGCCCGCCAAGGGGCGGCGGTGGACGCGCCCGAGCCGAACAGTTCGGCTTCGCTTCGCCCGGTCACGCGGGCGTACAAGAACCGATAGCGGCGGCTGGGGGTGTACCGCCCGTTCTCCCATTGCTTGATCATGCCTTCGAGGCTGGGCACGTGCGCGATGTAGGGCAGTTCCTCGGGCGTCGCCGCGTCGCGGAGCAGCCGCGCGAGGTCCCCGCGCGTCCAGTACGGCGGTTCCTCGCGTACCTCGCGCAGGCGGCGGCCGATGACCTTTTTGTCGGCGGACATGTTGCTATGCACCTCTCGCCGGCGAGCGGGGCCACCCGGCCCCACCCTTTCCCACC
>NZ_SMKU01000504.1 GCF_004349215.1 Actinomadura rubrisoli
GGGGCGGGGGCTCGCCGGGGACGTAGGGCGCGGGTGCCGCGGGCGCGAGCCGTCCGACCAGGTCGGCCGCGACCTCGCGCGCCGAGCGGATGAGAAGCGAGCGGTCCAGCCGTCCGCCCCACCGGCCCGACAACAGCTCGGCGCCCTTCGGGTCGAGCGCGAGCCCGCCCATGACGGTGACGGGCGTCGGCGGATGCCCCGGCTCGGCGCCGACGTCGGCCGCGGAATGGCCGCGGCCACGCGCGCCCGCGACGATGCGGTCGACCTCGGCGATCGAGCCGCGGAAGTCGCGCGGGTCGGCGAGCACGAGCACGCCGACGGGCGGCCCGCCGCGCAGCTCCCCCGACAGCGCCGCGACGCGCTCGCGCAGGTGCGCGACCTGCTCCAGGGTGGCCCGCGTCAGCAGGACGACCAGGTCGGCCTCGCGCAGCAGCTCCAGCAGCGGCGTGTCGGCGCCGAGCCGCCCGCAGTCGGCGATCACGTCGACCGGGGCGAGCCCGGCGAACGCGCGGCCGAGCGGCCCCCACAGCCAGGTCAGGGCCTGCGCCTGCTCGGCGTTGGTCAGGCCGACGAGCACGTCGAGGCCGCCGACCAGCCGCTGGCAGTGCTCGGCGACCTGGTCGGGCCGCAGGCCGCGGCGGGCGGTGGCGGCGAGGCTGAGCAGCCCGCGGGACGGGTTGAGCATCCCGCCGTCCCGGTCCTCGGAGGCGTCGCTCGCCGTGGACGGCGCCGCGGCGGGCAGCCGGTACACCAGGTCGCCGCCCGCCTGGTCGCACTCGGCGACCAGCACCGGGCGCGGCCACACGGCTCCGAGGGCAACGGCCGCGGTGGTGACGCCCGGTGCCCCCTTGTCGGCCGCGAGCGCGATGAGTGCCACGGTCAGTTCCCGCCTGGTCCTGTGCCTGGTCCTGTACCGGCGCCAGTGCCGGTGCCTGTTCCGTCGCCGGTGCCGGGCGGGTTCTGCTCGGTGCCGCCGGTGCCGGGCACTTGCTTCTCCGGCTTCTGCGGCGGGGTGGACGCGGCGGGCGGCTGGTTCGGCGCGACCTTCGTCCCGTCCGGGACCAGGGCGAGCGCGACCGTCCCGGCGGAGGCGGCCTGGGCGAGCAGCGCCGCGTCGGCCGGCAGGACCGCGACGTCCACGATGGTGAGGTCGGAGCGCAGCCGGTCGCCGCCGCCCCGGCCGGCGCCGATGACGATCGCGTCCGAGGCCAGCACCGTCCCGGCCCGGGGGCCGCCGCCCGTCCCGCCGCCCACCGCGTACAGGGTCACCCGCTTGCCGATGTCGACGCCGCGCGCGGGCAGCTGCCCCGGCTTGAGCGCGAGCCCGACGACGAGCCGCCCCTTCGCGGCGCTGTCGGACGGGCTGATCATGGAGTTGGTCAGCAGCGCGCCTTTGACGAGCGGGACGGCGGCGTAGTACTTGCCCACGTTCTGCCGCTCGGACCAGTTGATGTACTGGATGCCGGTGTCGCCGACCTGGACCTCTTCGAGCGCGCCCGGCGGGATCCGCTGCCCCGCGGCGACGGGCTGCGCGATCCGGATCGCCGACACCCGCTGGCCGCTGGCCATGACGAGGTAGGCGCTGGCGAGGGCGCCGCCGAGGATGAGCAGCACCGCGAGCGCGGCGAGGGCGGGCTTGCGCTCGCGCGGCGACGTGGGAAGCCGCTGCCCGCCGGAGGTGCCGAGTCCCGAACGGCCGAGCCCCGCCGTACCGCCGGGCGGGCTCGCCGGGGCGCCGCCGGCGACGGCCGACTGGTTGGACTTCATCGCACTCGCCACGTGCTCCTTCCCACCCCCCGGGGACCCCGCGCAGCGCGATCCCCGCATCATCGAGCGATCCATGCTTGCGGGGCCGACGACGCCACGTCAATGGATTCGCGGAGGTGAAGCGGTCTTATGCGACCGGGGCCGCGATGACCTGCGCATCCGCCGGACACTTCGCCACTTACCACCAGTCACACCCGTCACTGACCCCATCATGGACGGGTGTGGCGGGGCCGGAAAGGGCGGCAGCGCCCCGGTTCCGGACGGCCGAGTAATTAAGCTGGCCCCGGCGGCGGCGCCGTCCCCGACGCGGCGCACGATGGAGGGCTCTGATGCGGATCTCGTTCACGGCGCTGACCGGCGGCGGACCACGGGACGTCGTGATCAACGTCGATACCGGGGTCACCGTCGACGGGGTGGCGCGCTCGCTGTCCGCCGCCCTGGACGGGCGGGCGCACGGCGGGCAGCCGCCGGCTGGACAAGCACAGCGCGTCCCGGCCCAGGGCGTCCCGGCGCCGCGCTTCAGCAAGAACGCGCTCGGATCGTCCAGACCCGCGTCCCCGACCGCCTCCGCGGCGCGCAAGGCGCTGTGGGTGGACGGGCGGATGCTCGACCCGCAGGCCCTCGCCGTCAAGGAACTGCGGGACGGCGCGGTCGTGGCGGTCGAGCAGCGCGGCGCCGCGGCGACCGTTCTCGCGGAGCCGACCGGGCTGGTGGAGGTGCGCGTCGTCGGCGGCCCCGCCGCGGGGTCGGTGCACCGGCTCGGGCTCGGCGTCAGCACGATCGGGTCCGGTGACGACGTGGACGTCAGCCTGCGCGACCCGTCCATCCCCGCCCGGTCGCTGCGCCTGACGGTCGGGCTCGACACCGTCCAGGTCGAGCCGTCCGCGATGACGGCCCGGGGCGCCGAGGTCGACGGATGCCCCCTGACCGAGAAGGCCGACTGGCCGCCCGGCGGCATGCTGACCGTCGGCGCCAGCGTCCTGACGCTCGCGCCGAGCGCCGCCCCCGACACCCACCTGGAGCCGCTGCCCGAGGGCGGCCTGGCGTTCAACCGCCCGCCCCGGCTGACGCCGGGGCACCGCGTCCGGAAACTGGAGGTCCCGAAGCGCCCCGAACGCAACCCCCGCGAGCGGCTCCGGCTGTTCGGCGCCATCCTGTTCTCGGTGTTCGGCCTCGTCATGGCGTTCGGGATGGGCCAGTGGTGGTGGGCGCTGTTCGCGCTCGCCTGGCCGGTGATGACGGTCGGCGAGTGGATCGGCGACCGGATGCACGGGCGCAAGTCGTACAAGAAGGCGCTGAAGGAGTACCACCGCAAGTCCGGCGAGTTCGACGGCGAGCTTGAGCGGCTGCGGCGCGAGGACCAGGCCGAACGCCGCGCGCTGTACCCCGACCCGGCCGAGGTGCTGCTCACCGCGACGGGCCCGCGGCGGCGCCTGTGGGAGCGGCGCGGCGACGACCCCGACGCGCTCCACCTGCGGCTCGGCCTCGCCGACCTGCCCGCCCGCATCGAGCTGGCCGGCGACGCGGGCGAGATCCCGATCCCCACCTCGCGGCAGGTGCCGGTGGCCCTGCCGCTGGCCGAGCTGGGCGTCCTGGGGCTGACCGGCCCGCGTCCCGCGTCCCGCGCGCTGGCCCGCTGGCTGGTCGCGCAGGCCGCCGCCCTGCACAGCCCCCGCGACCTGGCCATCGTCGTGCTGTCCACCGACCAGGAGTCCGGGGACGAGTGGAACTGGGTCCGCTGGCTGCCGCACTGCGCGCCGCGCGAAGGCGAGGACTGCACCGCCCTCGTCGGCACCGACCCCGAGTCGGTCGCGCACCGCATCACCGAGCTGGCGATCCGCGTCACCGAAAGGCGCCGTGCCGCGCAAGCGGGTTCGGGGTTCTTCGGTCAGGGCAATCCCGATTCCATCCCGTACAACATCCTCATCGTGCTGGACGGGGCGCGCGCGCTGCGCCGCATCCCGGGCATGCCCATGCTCCTCGCGCGCGGCTCCGAATACGGCCTGTACGCCATCTGCGTGGACGACGAGGAACGCCTCCTGCCCGAAGAATGCAGCGCCGTCGCGGCCTGGGACCCGCAGTACCCATCGTTCGTCCACCTGCGCGGTCAAGGGCTGGACGCGCTGGGCCCCGTGCTCGCCGACCAGGTATCCCCCTCATGGACCGACCGGGTGGCGCGCGCGCTGGCCCCCGTCCGGGACGTCTCCCGCGAAGACGCCGAAGAGTCCATCCCCGCGAACGTACGTCTGCTCGACCTCCTCGACATGCCCGAACCCACCGCCGAGCACGTCATGCACTCTTGGACGCGCACCGGGGGACGCACCACCCGCGTCCCCATCGGCGTGGGCAGCGGGAGCCGTCCGGGCCATCCCCAACAGCTCTACGAAATCGACCTGCGCGCAGATGGACCCCACGGTCTCATCGCCGGAACCACGGGCGCGGGCAAGTCCGAACTCCTGCAAACCCTCATCGCGTCCCTCGCCGTGGCGAACCGTCCCGACGAGATGACGTTCGTGCTCATCGACTACAAGGGCGGCGCCGCGTTCAAGGACTGCGCCCGCCTGCCCCACACCGTCGGGATGGTCACCGACCTGGACGGTCACGCCACAGAGCGCGCGCTGGAATCCCTCGCCGCCGAGCTCCGGCGCCGCGAGGAGATCCTCCTGGAGTCGGGCGCCAAGGACCTCGACGACTACAACGATCTGCGCCCGTCCGACCCGGACCTGCCCACCGTGCCGCGGCTCGTCCTGGTCATCGACGAGTTCGCCGCGATGGTCACCGAACTGCCCGACTTCGTCGCCGGGCTGGTCGACATCGGCCGCCGCGGCCGCTCCCTCGGCGTCCACCTGATCCTGGCGACCCAGCGTCCCGCGGGCGTCGTCACCGCCGACATCCGCGCCAACACCAACCTGCGCATCGCCCTGCGCGTCACCGACCCGGACGAGTCGACCGACGTCATCGACTCCGCAGAGGCCGCGCAGATCTCCAAGTCCACCCCTGGCCGCTGCTACGTCCGCTCTGGCGCGTCCTCCCTCCACGCCGTCCAGTCGGCCCGGATCGGAGGCCGCCGCCCCGGCGTCAGCGACCGCCGCACCACCGTCCTGCCCCTGCCCTGGCAGGGCCTCGGCCGCCCCCTC
>NZ_SMKU01000505.1 GCF_004349215.1 Actinomadura rubrisoli
GGGCATGGGCTGATCGGGATGCGGGAGCGTGCCTTGGCCTGCGGCGGTACCGTGCGCGCGTGGCCGGGGCCGGACGGGTTCACCGTGCTCGCGCGCCTTCCGGTTGAATGAGCCGATGGCCGACGAGACGGTGCTGAGGGTCCTGGTCGCCGACGACCAGGACCTGTTCCGGGCCGCGTTCTCGATGATCCTCGACGCCCAGCCCGATATGGCGGTCGTCGGCGAGGCCGCCGACGGGGCCGCCGCCGTGCGCGCGGCGGGCGAGCTGCGGCCCGACGTCGTCGTCATGGACGTGCGGATGCCGGGGATGAACGGGATCGAGGCCACGCAGCGGATCTGCGCGGCGCTGCCGGTGAAGGTCCTCGTCCTCACGATGTTCGACCTGGACGAGTACGTCTACGACGCGCTGCGGGCGGGCGCCGGCGGCTTCCTGCTGAAGGACATCAGGCGCGACGAGCTGGCGCAGGCCGTCCGGATCGTGGCGGCGGGCGACTCGCTGCTGGCGCCCGCGGTGACCCGGCGGCTCGTGGAGGACCTCGTCCGCCGTCCCGGCCACGGGGTGGTGCCCCGGCTCGCCGCGCAGCTCCGCGACCTCACCGAGCGCGAGGCGGAGATCCTGCGGCAGATCGCCCGGGGCCGGGCCAACGCCGAGATCGCGGGCGAGCTGTACGTCTCCGAGAACACGGTCAAGACGCACGTCAGCCATGTGCTCGGCAAGCTCGGCCTGCGCGACCGGGTGCAGGCGGTCGTGTTCGCCTACGAGTCCGGGCTGATCGTGCCCGGTAGTCCTCACGACTGAGGCGGGAAACCACTCGTCCCGACGACGCGGCGGAGGGCCCCGACGGCCGAACCTCGTCCCATGACCGTCATCGTCTCGACCCTCCTGTCGGCCGTCCTGCTGCTGTTCGGCACGGGGCTGCACCCGCTGTCCTGGCTCACCTGGCTCGCGCCGCTGCCCGTCCTGTGGCTCGCGCCCCGCACGAGCGGCCGGGCGGCCTTCGCCGCCGCGTCCCTCGCCTGGTTCGCCGGGCAGAGCCGCATGTGGCCGTACTACCTCGGCACCCTGGACGTTCCGCCCCCGGTGGCCGCCGCCATCATCGCCGGCACGGCGCTGATCTTCGGGCTGGTGACGCTCGCGTTCCGGCGGCTGCTGCTGCGCGAGTTCCCCCTGACCGCCGCCGCGACCGTCCCCGCGGCGTGGGCCGCGCTGGAGTACGTCCTGTCCCTGGCCCTGCCGCACGGCGCCTGGCTGAGCCTGGCCTACACGCAGGCGGACGTGCCGCCCGTCCTGCAGACCGCCTCGCTCACCGGCCCGTGGGGGATCACGTTCCTGGTGATGGGCGTCCCGTCCGTCCTCGCCGCCGCGGCGGCGCCCCGGGCGGCGGGGCAGTGGCGCACCTTGCTCGCCGGCGCGCTCGTCCTCGTCCTTCCGCTGGCCTACGGGTCGTGGCGGCTCCGGCAGCCGCACGACGCGTCCCCCGCCACCGTCGCCGTCCTCGGCACCGACCGGCCGAACGACTCGATCCACGTGGCCACGCCCGAGGGCCGCGACCTCCTCCGGCGGTACGCCGCCGCCATCCGCGGGACGGGCCGCGCCGACACCGTCGTCCTGCCGGAGAAGACGTTCATCGCGAACGACCGGAGCCTCCCGGCGCTGACCACCGAGTTCGGACGGCTCGCCACCGAACGCCATCAGGACATCGTCGTCGGGCTCGTCCTCGACCAGGCCGGCGCGGCCCGCAACACGGCGCTGGCCTTCCCCGCCAGGGGCGGCGCGCCCGTCCGCTACACCAAGCACCACCTCATCCCCGGGCTGGAGGACGAGCTGGAGCCCGGCACCGGCCTCGCCTTCCTGTCCCCCGGGCACGGGCTCATCATCTGCAAGGACCTGGACTTCCCGTCCCTCGTCCGCGACTACCGCAAGAGCGGGGCGGCCGTGCTGTTCGCGCCCGCCTGGGACTTCACCGATGACGCGTGGCTGCACAGCCGGATGGCCCTCGTCCGGGGCGTCGAAAGCGGGCTGACCGTGGCGCGTGCCCCGCGCGCGGGCAGGCTGCTGGTCAGCGACCCCTACGGCCGGGTCCTCGCCGAGCGCGGCACGGGCGGCACCGACTTCGCCGTGGTGACGGCCTCCCTCCCGGAGCACGCCGTCTCGACCCTCTACACCCGCCTCGGCGACTGGTTCGCATGGCTGTGCCTGCTGCTGCTCGTCCCAGCCGCGGCCGGACGGGGCCTACGGCTCCGCCCACAAACGGACAATCGATGATTTATGCAACAACCTTGCGTAAGGGTCGTTTCTATGCCACTTTGATGCCACCCGAATGTTGATCTTGGGTCGCCCCCCGCCCTCGTCCCCCACGGCACCGCCCGGAAGTCCCCCCGGGCGCGACGGGCCCCGGCGGTCCAGGAGCCGACCGTGAGGAGAACGCATGTCATTGCGCTCCAAGGTTCTGACCCTCATCACGACGCTCACCGTGACGGCCGCCGGTCTCGCGGCCGTCGGCGCCCCCGCCGCCTCGGCCGCACCGCTCGACCTGTCCAACTTCACCCTCCAGGTCGCCGACAACGCCGGCTACCTCAAGTCGAACGTCGCCGGGCTCGACACCGCGCTGCCGAACGTCGGCGTCGGCGACATCATGGCCGAGGCCAACCGCAAGGGCACCGTGACCAACGGCGCCGCCTGCAACAGCGCCGCCGTCACCGACCCCGACCGGCCCGACGACAAGCCCAAGGTGTCGGTCACCAAGAGCTTCTGCTGGCAGAACGACCCGAACGGCGAGGACGACCGCAACACCAAGAACTGGTACCCGCAGGGCGTGACCACGGTCGCCGACGCCCAGGCCGACCAGGTCTGGGGCGGGTCGAACCAGCCCCTACTCGTCAGCTGGTACTTCAAGGGCGGCGTCGGAAACACCGCGAAGGGCACCCGGGTCTCCTTCATCGACCCGAACACCGGCAGCTACCGGCACGTGCTGCTCGCCCACCCGTTCCACAACTCCGCGGGCAACGCCAGCTACACCAGCCTGCGCAACAACCAGACCGCGGGCGAGGGCTCGTCCCTGCACGCCGGAGGAATGGTCTGGTACGGCAACTTCCTCTACGTGGCCGACACCGCGCGCGGGTTCCGGGTGTTCGACATGCGCCACATCTACGACCTGAAGGCCGCGGGCGACAAGGGCAACGTCACCGACCAGGACAAGGTCGGCCGCAACGACGGCGTCTTCTACGGCTACGGCTACCGCTACGTGATGCCCGAGGTGACCCAGTGGGAGCACACCGCCTCCACCGGCCCGGCCGACTCGGAGTGCACCCAGAACGACGGCGCCCCCAACTTCTCCTTCGCGAGCCTCGACCGCAGCGGCACCGACCACCTGGTCTCGGGCGAGTACTGCGACGGCGCCCTGCCGACCAACGGTCGCGTCGCCGCCTGGAAGATCGGCGACGCGACCGTCGACGGCGAGCAGCGCACCGCCGGATCCCGGATGTACGCCGACGCCGCGTACAGCCTGCCGAGGAGCAACATCCAGGGGGCGACCCGCTTCAACGGCCGCTGGTACCTGAGCCAGAGCCACGGCGAGCCGGTGGCGGGCCAGGACGACCTGGGCGAACTCCACACCACCAGCGCCGTCACGTCCCCCACGGGCACGCTGCAGGTGGCCAAGACGCAGCCCGCCGCGATCGGCTGCGAGGACCTGTCGCACTGGCCGGCCGGCAGCGAGGACTCCCCGACGCTCGGGACGATCTGGTCCGTCTCCGAGCACCCCGACCGCCGGATGGTTTACGCCACGCTCCCGCAGTGACCTGAACGGTCCGGGGCCGCGCAAGGACGCGTGGCCCCGGACCCCTACGCGCCCGCCGCCTGAGCACGGCGGCGCTCGGCGGCGGACGCGCCGAGCGCGATGACCGTCCCGGCCGCGGCGTAGGCGGCCAGCACCCACAGAGCGCGGGTCGTGCCGTGCCCGGAGAAGTAGACGAGGTTGCGAACGGTCGTCGTCCCCGCACCCGTCGGCAGCCAATCGCCGATGGCGCGCCAGAACGCGGGCAGCAGCGACGTGGGGTAGGCGCCCCCGGCGCTGGGATTGCCGAGGACGACGAACAGCAGGATCGCCACGCCGATCCCGAGCATCCCGAGCATGATCTGGAACGCCGCGGTCGCCGCCGCCGCGGCGAACACCACCAGCGCCCCGATGAGCCACAGCTGGTAGAAATGGCCGGTCAGCGCCCCGAGAACGGGGTCGGCGATGATCGCCCCGCCGAGCCCGGACGCGATGGCGTACGCGGCGAGGGCGCCGAGGCGGATGACCGTCCGCCGCAGGTTCGCAGGACGGGCGCCCCCGGCGAGGCCGAGGATGGCGGCCGCCAGGTAGCCGCCCACGATCCAGCCCAGCACCAGGTAGAACGAGGACAGACCGCGCCCGTCCTTGGCGGCGGGCGGCCGGATGTCGGTGACCTTCACCTGCCGATGCTGAGCCGCCTCCATCCGGCTGGCGATCTCGGACGCGGTACTGGAGACGGCCGGGCCGCCCGCGGACGCGACCAGCAGCGTGTCAGTGCTGCCCCGCGGGGCGACGACGATCGCCGCGTCCACCGTCCGATCGAGGAGCTGCCCCCGCGCGGCCCGCTCGCTGGAGACGGCATGGGCCTTGACCGGGTCGCCGTCGAGCGCGTCCAACTGCGAGACGACCTTGCCCGCCGCGGGTCCGGGCGCCACCACCGCGACCGGTATGCGGTGCGGCGTAGGCGAATGGAACGCCCCGATGTAGGACAGGATGAACCCGAGCTGCAACGCGAACACGCCGACGACCAGCGCAAAGGCCCGCCACGTAACAGCATCCCGCACCTCCTCCCCCTGTCCCTTA
>NZ_SMKU01000506.1 GCF_004349215.1 Actinomadura rubrisoli
GGCTGACCGAACTGGCCGAACTGGCCTGGCGCGCCCGGCCGGCCCGGTGGCGGACCGGCGCGGAAGGGGAACGGCGGGCCGCCCGCGACGGCGGCGCGGGGGTGGCGGCGGGCGAAGGCGATGGAGATCGCCGAGGCGGCCACGGTGCCGACCACGCCGATGAAGAGGATCGCGACGATCAGGGGACGGACCCAGGCGGGGCGGTCGATGATGGTGACCGGCCCGGGATCGTCCTTCCCGAAGCGCTGGCGGGCCGGTTTGCCCGCCGCCTCGCCGGACGGAGCGGACGTCAACTCTTCCGCCGCCGTGAGGGCGCGCTCGGCGTTGACCTCGCCGAAGCCGATCTCGGGGTCGTACTTGCCGCCGGGACCGAAGCGGGTCCCGGCCACGAGGGCCTGGGAGACCAGCGCGGGAGGCAGCTTGGGGTGCTTGGCGCGGATGAGCGCGGCGATCCCGGAGACGAGGGCGCTGGAGTCGCTGGTGCCGCTGCTCAGGAAGTAGTCGCCGCCGGGTCCCGCGACGGGCAGGCCCGCGCCGGGCGCGGAGAGCAGCACCGAGAAGTTGCGGTTGGAGAAGGGCGCGCGGGTGTGGGACGGGACCGTCGCCGCGACCGCGATGACGCCCGGGTAGGACGCCGGGTAGGAGTAGGGCGCGAACCCGTCGCCGTCGAGCAGGCGCTGCTTGTCGCCGTCGTTGCCGACGGCCGCGACCACGACGGCGCCCTTGCCGATGGCGTAGCCGATGGCCTCGCGCTCGGCGGCGATCTCGTCGTCCTTGCCGAGCGAGAGGTTGATGACGTCGACGCCGCGGTCGGCGGCGTAGCGGATGCCGCGGGCCACCGCGTCCTCGGCCCGCTCGTCGGTCCGGAAGCGGACGAAGCCCGCGTCCTCCTTCTCGGCGATCACGCGGATCGCGAGGATGCGGGCCTCAGGGGCCAGGCCGATGACCCCGGCGCGGCGCCCGGGGCCGTGCCCGTGCCCGGCGATCAGCGAGGCCATCCCGGTGCCGTGCAGCCGCGCGGGCTTGGAGCCGGCGTCGATGGCGGCGAGCATGTTGGGGCCGGTGGTGACCGAGCCCGCGATGTCCGGCTGGCCCGGGTCGACGCCGGAGTCGACGACGGCCACGGTCACGCCGCGGCCGCGGGTGATCTTCCAGGCGGCGTCCATGCCGAGGGCGTTCAGCATCGGGCGCTGCCGGTCGCGGACCTCGTCGGCGTGCGCCGGGGCCTGGACGAGCGGCAGCCACGCGCCGGCGAGCGCCGCCGCGAGGACCGCCGCCGTCCTGCGCGCGCCCGTCAGCATCGCCACTCGCTCTTGGAGCAGTCGGGCAGGGCCCGGACGGACAGCGAGCGCGCGATGGCGTGGCCGATCTGGGGCGCCATGGCGAAGGGCTCCCCGGGGCGCTCCTTGGTGATGGCCGCCGCGGGACGGCCGTCGGACTGGCCGGAGGTGGTCAGCACCACGTACGGGCCGCCGCGGTCGGACGTGCGGTCCTGGCGGGCCGCGTCGGTGAACCGTGCGGCGGCCGTCCCGGGGAACGCCGCCGCGCGGAGGGCGGGCCGGACGGTGCCGGTCCCGTCGGGGCCGTGGGAGTCGGGAAGCTCCTTGTACGCCTTGTCGGCCTGCCAGGGATCGGGGAAGACCAGCACGCCCACGGTGGTGACGATGCCCTGGAGCTGGTCGACGTAGGTGGCGCGCAGCACCGCCTTGCAGCCGTGCTTGCGCAGGGTCGTCGCGAGCTCGGAGTCGACGCCCTGCTCGCAGCCGCCGTCGGGCACGATGCCGGTCCTCTCGGCGTACTCGCTGTGCTCGTCGTCCATGCTGTAGCTGAGCTGCCCGGGGAAGACGCGGCTCGCGGGCCACGCCTCCCAGCGGCGCGCGACCTCGGCGTTCGCGGCGCGCTGGAGCTCGGCGTTCGTGGGGTCGCGGTTGAGGGTGGTCCAGGCGCCGGTGAGGGCGATCCCGCTGGTGACCAGGTAGCAGCAGCCGACGACGAGGGCCACGACCATCCACTGGCGGCCGCGCAGGCCCAGCACGGTCACGCCCGCGGGCGTGGGACCCGCGGGCGCGGCACCGAGCGGCCGGCCGAACCGGCCGAACTGACTTGGCTGGACGAATTGACCCGTTTGCCTGAACTGACCCGTTTGCCCGGGCGGGCCGGCCTGACCCGGTGGGCCAGGCGGACCAGATGGGCCTGGAGGTCCTGGTGTGCCTGAAGGGCCTGGTGGGCCCGGCGAGCCGGACGGCCCATCGGGCGGAGCGAAGGCCGGACCGCCGGACGGGCCGCTGGGCGGGCCGCCGGAGGAGCCGGACGAGAACGGCGGCTGCTGGGAGGAGGGCAGGAATGCCACAACAAACAAGATTAACTCTGCTTGCCGACATTCCGCCCTCGTTATTGAGTCAGGGCGGCGAGTCAGGAAGGGCGGCGGCAGGAAAAAGGGCCCCTCGCGAAGAGGGGCCCTTCCCTGTCTTGCCGTCGCAGGCCGGTCACCGCTCGAAGGTCCGGCGGGCCTCCTTCGCGGTGTCCTTGGCCTGCTCACCGACCTGCTTGGCGCCGCCGGCGGCACGGTCCTTGCGCCCCTCGGCCTCCAGGCGGGGGTCACCGGTCTGGTATCCGGCCTCCTCCTTGCCCCGCCCCTTGGCCTTCTGGGCCTTGTTCTTCAACTTGTCGAGGATGCTCATGGCTCCTTCTCCCGTACGAATGCCGTACGAGCGGACCGATGCCCGCACAGTCCCGATGTATGCGGGCACGATCCGCGCGATCCGCGCGGTCCCGGGCGCCGCCGTCCGGGAATGCCCCTCGACATGGCAAGGTTGTGCCGTGAGAGGACGATGGCGTCCCGCCCCCTAACAGCCGAGCGTCAGCACAGGAGCACCCACCGTGTCGTTGCCACCTCTGGTCGAGCCCGCGTCGGAGCTCACCCGCGACGAGGTCAACCGCTACTCGCGGCACCTGATCATCCCGGATGTGGGCATGTCCGGGCAGAAGCGCCTCAAGAACGCCCGGGTCCTGGTCGTCGGCGCGGGGGGTCTCGGCTCGCCGGCGCTGATGTACCTGGCCGCCGCCGGCGTCGGGACGCTCGGCGTCATCGACTTCGACGTCGTGGACGAGTCGAACCTGCAGCGCCAGGTCATCCACCGGCAGTCCTCCCTCGGCAAGCCGAAGGCGGAGTCGGCGGCGGCGACCGTCCGCGAGATCAACCCGCTGATCGAGGTCGTGGTGCACAACACCGCGCTCGACCGCGACAACATCATGGACATCTTCGGCCGGTACGACCTGATCGTCGACGGGACCGACAACTTCGCGACCCGCTACATGGTGAACGACGCGGCCGTGCTGCTCGGCAAGCCGTACGTGTGGGGGTCGATCTACCGGTTCGACGGGCAGGCGTCGGTGTTCTGGGCCGAGCACGGCCCCTGCTACCGCTGCCTGTACCCCGAGCCGCCGCCGCCCGGCATGGTGCCGTCGTGCGCCGAGGGCGGGGTGCTCGGCGTGCTGTGCGCGTCGATCGGCTCGATCCAGGTGAACGAGGCCATCAAGCTCCTCGCCGGCATCGGCGAGCCGCTCGTCGGCCGGCTGATGATCTACGACGCGCTGGAGATGACGTACCGGACGGTCAAGGTCCGCAAGGACCCGGAGTGCCCGCTGTGCGGCAAGAACCCGACGCAGACCGAGCTGCTGGAGGACTACGAGGCGTTCTGCGGCGCGGTGTCGGACGAGGCCGCCGAGGCCGCCAAGGAGTCCACGATCACCGTCCAGGACCTCAAGGGCATGCAGGACCGCGGCGACGCCATCTTCCTGGTGGACGTGCGCGAGCCCAACGAGTACGAGATCGTCTCGATCCCCGGGGCGACGCTGATCCCGAAGGGCGAGTTCCTGAACGGGTCGG
The DNA here is from genome assembly GCF_004349215.1 of Actinomadura rubrisoli. GTDB lineage: Bacteria > Actinomycetota > Actinomycetes > Streptosporangiales > Streptosporangiaceae > Spirillospora > Spirillospora rubrisoli. The sequence goes on from NZ_SMKU01000506.1 coordinate 3,890, forward strand.
CGCTGGAGCGGCTCCCGCAGGACAGGAAGATCGTCCTGCACTGCAAGTCGGGCGTGCGGTCGGCGGAGGCGCTGGCCGTGGTCAAGAACGCCGGGTTCGGCGACGCGGTGCACGTCGGCGGCGGCGTCCTGGCCTGGGTGAACCAGATCGACCCGAGCCTGCCGTCCTACTGACGGGCCCGGCCATCGGCTGAGCGAGACCCCCGGCCGCCCTCGCGGGCCCGGGGGTCTTCGCATGTCTCAGCCGGGCGTCACGCCCGTCTGCACGGCCAGCACCGCGAGCCGGATGCGGTTCGGGCAGCCGGTCTTGCGCATCAGGTTCGCGACATGGGTCTTCACCGTGGTGACGCCGAGGTGCAGCCGGTCGCCGATCTCCCGGTTGGACAGCCCGGCGCCCACCAGGCGCAGGACCTCCTCCTCCCGGGCGGTCAGCCCGGCCGGGCCGGACGGCGGGGACGCGGGGTCCGCCGCCCCCTCGGCGCGGGCGCGCACCGCCTGCCCGACGAGCCGCGCGAGGACGTCCCGGCTGTAGGGGGCCTCGCCGTCGGCCGCCATGCGGATCGCGCGCAGCAGCTCCGGCGGCGGCGCGTCCTTCACCATGAAGCCGAACGCCCCGGCGGCGAGCGCGGGGTAGAGGTGATCGTCGTCGTCGAACGTCGTCAGCACGACGACCCGCGCGGACGGCCGGGCCGCCACGATCCGGCGCGTGGCGGTGGTCCCGTCCACGCCGGGCATCCGCAGGTCCATCAGGACGACGTCCGGGAGCAGCTCCTCGACCAGGCGCGGCGCGTCCCGCCCGTCGCCGGCCTCCCCGACGACCTCCAGGTCGGGCGCCGACTCGCAGAGCATCCGCAGCCCCATCCGCACCAGGTGCTGGTCGTCGACCAGCAGGACGCGGATCACGCCGCCCTCCCGGACGGCCCGGCCTCCGCGAGCGGCTCGCCGCCTCCCAACGGCTCGGGCGGCTC
>NZ_SMKU01000507.1 GCF_004349215.1 Actinomadura rubrisoli
GCGAGCGGGTGTTCTGGGTGGGCACGTACACCGGGGAGGCGGGCGCCGGTGAGGGCGTCTACCGGATGCGGCGGCGGCCCGGCGGCGCGCTGGAGGCGCCCGTGCTCGCGGGGGCGGCCGTGAACCCGTCCTACCTCGCGACGCATCCGGGCAAAGACGTCCTTTACGCGGTGCGCGAGGAGGAGTCGGGCGGCATCCTCGCCTACGCGGTGGTGGACGGGCGGCTCCGGGAGATCGGCAGGCGCGGCGCCGGATCGCTCCCCTGCCACCTGTCGGTGAGCCCTGACGGCCGGTATCTGCTCGTCGCCGACTACGGCTCCGGGACGGTCAGGGCCGTGCGGCTGGGGCCGGACGGCGGGTTCTCGGGCGACCCGTCCGTGGCCGAGGGCCATGGCCGCGGGCCCGTCCCCGACCGCCAGGAGGGCCCGCACGCCCACGCGACGGCCCACGCCCCGGACGGAACCGTCCTGTCGACCGACCTCGGCGCCGACCTCGTGCGGTCCTTCCGGATCGGCGGCGACGGCGCCCTGCGCCTGGTCGGGGAGACGCCCGTGCCGCCCGGCCGCGGGCCCCGGCACCTGGTCGTCCACCCCAGCGGGCACGTGTACGTGGTGACCGAGCTGGCGGCGACGACGCTCGTCCTCAGGCCCGTGAACGGCTACGCCGGGCTGGAGCTGGTCGCCGAGTCCCCCGCCATGGCCGAGCCGCCCGGCGGCGACACCCCGTGCGGAGCGATCAAGCTCGGCCCCGGCGGCCGGTTCGTCTACACCTCCACGCGCGGCGCCGACGTGGTCACGGCGCACCGCGTGCTGGACGGGGGCGCGGCGCTCGAACCGGTCGCGGACGTGGAGACGGGCGGCCGGTGGCCCCGGGACCTGCACGTGGACGGCGAGTGGATGCACGTGGCCAACCAGCTGAGCGACACGATCACGACGTTCCGGCTGGGCGGGGACGGCGTTCCGGTGCCCTCCGGGGCGCCCCTAGACGTCCCCGCGCCGGTGTGCGTCATCCCCGCCTGAGCGCCCTCCAGGCGAGGTCAGGCCGGTGTTTCCTGCCCGGTGCCACGGGCAGGCCCCGGGTGGACGAGCGGACACCAAGGGAGCATCCGGACATGACGACGATCGCCACGACCAATCCCGCGACCGGGCGGGTGGAGAAGACCTTCGACGCGCTGGCCGGGGAGGAGATCGACCGGCGCGTCGGACGGGCGGCGGCGGCGTTCGCCTCCTACCGCACCACCGGCTTCGCCGAGCGGGCGGCGTGGATGAACGCGGCGGCGGACATCCTGGACGGGGAGGCCGACCAGATCGGCGCCATGCTGACGGCGGAGATGGGCAAGACGCTCACGGCCGCCAAGGCGGAGGCGCGCAAGTGCGCGAAGGCGTGCCGGTACTACGCCGAGCACGCGGAGGGGTTCCTCGCCGACCGTCCGGCGGACGCGGAGGCCGTGGGCGCGTCGGCCGCTTACATCCGCTACCAGCCGCTCGGGCCGGTGCTGGCGGTCATGCCGTGGAACTTCCCGCTCTGGCAGGTGATCAGGTTCGCGGCGCCGGGGCTGATGGCGGGCAACGTGGGGCTGCTCAAGCACTCCTCGAACGTCCCGCAGACGGCGCTGTTCCTGGAGGACCTGTTCCGGCGCGCGGGGTTTCCCGAGGGGGCGTTCCAGACGCTGCTCATCGGGTCCGCCCAGGTCGAGCGGGTGCTGCGCGACCCCAGGGTGAAGGCCGCGACGCTCACCGGCAGCGAGCCCGCCGGACGGTCGGTCGCCTCCATCGCCGGGGACGAGATCAAGCCGACGGTCCTGGAGCTCGGCGGCAGCGACCCGTTCGTGGTGATGCCCTCGGCCGACCTCGCGGCGGCGGCGGAGGCGGCGGCCACGTCGCGGTGCCTGAACAACGGGCAGAGCTGCATCTCGGCCAAGCGCTTCATCGTCGACATCGGCGCGGCCGAGGAGTTCGAGCGGCGCTTCGTCGACGCCATGCGGGGCCGGCGGGTCGGCGACCCCATGGACGAGGCCACCGACGTGGGCCCCCTGGCCAGCGAGCAGGGCCGCGCCGACGTCGAGGAGCTGGTCGCCGACGCGGTCGGCAAGGGCGCGACGGTGCTGTGCGGGGGCGAGCGCCCGGACGGCCCCGGCTGGTTCTACCCGCCGACCGTCGTGTCCGGTGTCACGCCCCAGATGCGCATGTACCACGAGGAGGTCTTCGGGCCGGTCGCGTCCCTGTTCCGCGTCCGCGGGGTGTCGGAGGCGGTCGAGGTGGCGAACGCGACGGGCTTCGGCCTCGGCTCGAACGCCTGGACCCGGGATACGGACGAGCGGGAGCGGTTCGTCCGGGAGCTGGACGCCGGGCAGGTCTTCGTCAACGGGATCACGACGTCCTACCCCGAGCTGCCGTTCGGCGGGGTCAAGCGGTCCGGCTACGGCCGCGAGCTGTCGGAGCAGGGCGTGCACGCGTTCTGCAACGCCAAGACCATCTGGGTGGGCTGAGGGGTCACGGGACGACCTCGAAGGTCGCCTTGGCCGGAGCGCGCCTGCTCCCGGCGGATGCGGAGAACACGTGCGTCCCGATCGCGAGCATGCCCGGGACGAACTCGTGCGCCTGGTTGATCGCGTAGTTGAACGTGCCCTTGCGGTCGACGACCGGGCCCGCGCGCCGCGGATGATGGTCGAGCCGCACCGTCACGCGCTCTCCCGGGGCCCAGCCCGTCCCGTGGACCACGAAGACGGTCCGCCCGTCGCCGCGGGGCTGGTTGACCACGATCCGCGGGTCGCCGGTCGGCAGGGCGTGCTCGCCGCTCGGCGGCGGGGGCGGATCGCCGCGCGGCGCCGGCGGACGGTGCCCCCCGGCCGTGCCGTTCCCCGCGGTGGCGTCAGGCCAGAAGGACCGCCCTAGCAGGGCGCCCACGGCGATCAGGCCGATGCCGACGACCGACATGACCCTGTTGCGCGGCTCGCGCAGGAAGGTCCGCACGGAGGAGCCCGACGAGGGGTCCTGCGTGCTGTCGTGCCCCCGGGGGCGCCGGACGGCGGGCGGCGCGTCCTCGGGAACGTCGGGGACCGGTTCGGGCACCGGGATCCTCGGCCCCTCGCCGTAGTCCTCGACCAGCGCGACCGCGGCCTGCGGCAGGTAGGAGCCGCCCGGCTCCAGGCCGAGGTGCGAGGACACCGCCGCCACCGTCTCGCCGGGCGTCGGCCGCCTCCCCGCCTCCCGCTCCATGCACCCGCGGACCAGCGCGTCCAGCTCCAGGGGGAGCCCGCCGTAGTTGGGGGTCCTGGTGGCGAGCTGCGCCATCAGGTCCAGGACCCCCTCACCGGAGTAGGGGCCGTGCCCGGTCGCGGCGAACAGCAGTACCGCGCCCAGCGCGTAGACGTCGCTCGCCGCGGTGACCTCGCGCGACCCCTGGGCCTGCTCGGGCGCCATGAACGCCGGGGTCCCCACCGCGACCCGGCTGAGAGTCATCCGGGCGCGCTCGCGGGCGTGCGCCAGGCCGAAGTCGATGACGCGCGGCCCGTCCAGCGACACCAGCACGTTGGACGGCTTGAGGTCCCGGTGCACCAGGCCGGCCGCGTGGATGGACTCCAGCGCCTCGGCGCAGCCCGCGGCCAGCCACCGCACCGCCGGAACCGGTAACGGCCCGGTCGCGGCGACCAGCCGCTCCAGCGACGGCGCCGGGACGTAGGCGGTCGCGAGCCAGGGCACCTCCGCGTCCGCCTCGGCGGCGACCACCGAGGCGGTGTAGACGCCGCTGACCCGCCGCGCCGCGGTGATCTCGTGGCCGAACCGGATCCGGAAGTCGGCCTCGCGGGCCAGCTCGGCCCGGATCGTCTTCACCGCGACCAGCCGCCCCGCCGCCGAGCGCCCCAGGTACACGCGTCCCATCGAGCCGGCGCCGAGCCTGCCGAGCAGCGCGTACGGGCCGACCGTCCTCGGGTCGCGCGCCTCCAGCGGATCGAGCGGGCCGTCTCGCCCAGCCATGTCGCCTCCCACGGCCGTCTCGCCCCACATCGTCCACAGCCGAGGTCACGAAACGTGTGCGATGGCGCCCGCGCGTCCACTCCCGGTCACGGTCGAACCGGTTCCCGGGCCGTGACGTGCGCCGGCCCCTTCCTCCCGCGCGGGAGGAAGGGGCCGGTCAGGTCGGATGTCAGGAGGTCGGGGCGGTCTCCGCCTCGCGGCGCACCTCGTCCATGTCGAGGGCGCGCGCCTGGGTGATCAGGTCCTCCAGGGCGTCCTCGGGCAGCGCGCCGGGCTGGGAGTACAGCACGACCTTGTCGCGGACGATCATGAGCGTGGGGATCGAGCTGATCTGGAACGCCCCCGCCAGGTCCGGCTCGGCCTCGGTGTCCACCTTGGCGAACAGGGCGTCGGGGTGCCGCTCGGACACGCGCTCGTAGACCGGCGCGAACGACCGGCACGGCCCGCACCAGGACGCCCAGAAGTCGATCAGCACCAGGTCGCCGCCGCCGACGGCCTCGTCGAACGTCTCGCGTGTCAGGGCCTTCGTTGCCATGACCGTCTCCTCTCATAGTCTCTACGGCTACGGCAACACCGGCCCTACCACCGCGATTCCCCGCCGCCGTCGAGGGCCTCGCGCCGTGCCTGCCGCTGATGGCCTCCCCCCGGCGTGACCCCGAGGTGGCCGGGGTCACAGGGTGAACAGGGCGGTCGGCGCAGGTGGGATGGGTTTTGCGCTTGACTTCCAGTATTCCTACCTTAATTATGGGAAATATGCCGCACGTCGCTTTGACCGTCCGGCGCGTGGTCGACTTCATGCGCCTGAACAGCACCCTTTGTCGCTGACCGCGCCGCCGCCTCCGCGTCTGGACGCGCGGCCCGCCCCGGCC
>NZ_SMKU01000508.1 GCF_004349215.1 Actinomadura rubrisoli
GGCCCAGTTCGGGACGGGGGCCGAGGGGGCGTTCCAGGCGGAGGGTGACACCGCGCACGGCGGCGCCCGCCGCGTCCGCCATGACGGGGTTCAGCTCCAGACGCGCCACCTCCGGCAGGTCGTAGCCGAGGCGCGACACGCGCAGGAGCAGCTCTTCGAGTGCCGCCACGTTCACGGGTTCCGCGCCGCGGTGGCCCAGCAGCAGCGGGGCGGTGCGGATGGCGCGGACGAGCTCCGCGGCCTCCACGTCCGCGAGCGGGCCCAGCCGGTAGGCGCGGTCGTCCAGGAGGGCGGCCGTCTCGTCGGCGAGACCGAACGAGACCACCGCGCCGAACGAGGGGTCCTCCATGGTCACGATGCGGGTCGGCACTCCCCCGCCGCCCTCGGCGATCTCGATGCCGTAGCAGGCCAGGAGTTCGGACGCCTGGTCCGGTGCGGCCCGCACGGGGTCACCGGAATCCAGCCACTCCGCTACCAGCGCACGCGCGCGCACGCGATCGACGTCCGCCAGTTCGGGCAGGCGGCCCGGCGGGCGCTGCCGCCACTGCGCGTACCGGACGACGTATGCGAGGGCCCGGACGGCGTCTTCTGGGGCCGGGTAGGAGGGGATCGAACCGGCGGCGGCCGTCCCGTCCGGGCCGGGGACGCGGAGGTCGGGGGGCATGCCCTTGGAGCCCAGGTAGGTCGCCACGATCGGCTTGGAGCCGCCCTCGGCCAGCCGGAGGATCTTCTGCGGGACGCGCAGGTCGTAGCCGCCGATCGTCGGAGGTGTGAACAGCGCCACGACCGCGTCGACCGAATCGTCCCCCAGGGCGCCGGCGAGGGCGGCCTCGTACTCGTCGGCGCCCGCGCGGGGACCGAGGTCGAGCCGCGGCCTGACCTCCAGGCCGAGCGCGGCGGCGGCGTCCTGCGCGAGGAGGCCGAGCGAGTCGGAGTTGTCGATGATCGCGATGCGGTCCCCGGCGGGCAGCGGCTGGTAGGCCAGCAACTGCGCCACGTCGAACAGTTCCGACAGGTCCTCGACCCGGATCACCCCGGCCTGGGCGAAGAGCGCGCTCACCGCGTGATCGGGCAGGGTCAGCGCGCGCGCCGCATGCCCGATCGGGACGCCCTGCGTACTACGGCCGCTCTTGACCGCCACGATCGGCTTGCGGCGGCCCAGCCTGCGCGCGAGCCGGGCGAACTTGCGCGGGTTGCCCAGCGACTCCAGATAGAGCAGGACGGCCTTGGTCGCCGGATCCTCCTCCCAGTACTGCATCAGGTCATTGCCCGACACGTCGGCGCGGTTCCCGGCGGAGACGAACGTGGACAGCCCGATGCCGCGCTCGGCCGTCCGCTGCAGGATCGCGATGCCGAGCGCACCGGACTGGGAGAAGAACCCGACCGGGCCCCGTCCGGGCATGGTGGGGGCCAGAGTCGCGTTCAGGCGCACGTCCGCGTCCGTGTTGGCGATGCCCAGGCAGTTGGGGCCGACGACGCGCATCCCGTAAGCGCGCGCGAGGCGGACCAGTTCCTCCTGGCTCGCCCGTCCCTCCGGGCCCGTCTCACCGAAACCGGACGACACGACCACCAGTCCATGCACGCCCTTGCCCGCGCACTCCTCCACGACCTCGTGGACGGCGCCCGCCCGTACGGCGACGACCGCGAGGTCCACATCGTCCGGGATCTGCAAGACCGACGCGTACGCGCGGACCCCCGCCACGGCCTTCGCAGTCGGATGCACCGGGTAGACGGGTCCGCTGAAGTCCCCGCCGAGCAGATTGCGCAGGACGGTCTGCCCGACGCTGTGCTCGGCCCGGCTCGCCCCGATCACCGCCACCGAACGCGGGAACAGCAGCCGCTGGATCGACCGCGACTCCGCCCGGTGCTCGCGCGCCGCCATGACCTCCACCGACGTCTCGGTCGGCTCCAGCTCCAGGACGAGCTCGATCACGCCCTCCTCGAACCGCTGCTCGGCCTGGTAGCCCGCCTCCCGGAAGACCCTCGTCATCCTGCGGTTGTCGGGCAGCACGCTCGCCACGAACCGCCGCAGCCCCCGCTCCCGCGCCGCCGCCGCGATGTGCTCCAGCAGCACCGCGCCCAGCCCGCGCCCCTGGTGCGCGTCCTCGACGAGGAACGCGACCTCGGCCGTCTCCGGACGGTCGGGCAGGCGGTCGTAGCGGACGACCGCCACCATCTCCTCGCCGATCGTGGCGATCAGCGCGACGCGCCGGTCGTGGTCCACCGACGTGAAGTGCTCGATCTCACGGTCGGTGAGCTTCGGGCGCGGCGAGAAGAACCGGTAGTAGATCGACTCGGGCGACAACCGCGCGTAGAAGACCCGCAGCGAGTCGGCGTCGCCGGGCCGGATGGGGCGCAGATGGGCCGTCCCGCCGTCGCTCAGGACGACGTCGGCCTCCCACCGGTCCGGGTAACGCTCGGTCACGTACCCGAGGGTAGGGCACGCCGCCGCAGGCGACCCGTCCGGGAAAAACGAGGTTCCTCGGTTTCGCTGCGCGTTCGAGACCTAATCCGGGGGCAAGAGCTGTTACGGTCAAGCACACGCCCAGAATGCCGCTCGCGCGGGCCGTGTTGATCGAGGTGATGACTCCATGACGCGCGTGGTCGTGGTCGGCGATCTTATGACAGATACCGTGGCGCGTGCCGCGTTCCCCCTGGCGAAGGGCAGTGACACGCCCGCCGCCGTGACGATCCACGGAGGTGGCTCGGGCGCCAACGTCGCGTCCTGGCTCGCCCTGGAAGGGGTCGAGGTGGCCTTCGTAGGCCGCCGCGGCTCCGACATCGCGGGCCGGAACCGGGACATGGAACTGATGGGGTACGGCGTCGACGCCCGCCTCGTCATGGACCAGGAGCGTCCCACCGGCACCTGCGTGGTGATGGTCACCCACAAGGGCGATCGCACCATGCTGTCGGACCCGGGGGCCAACGCCGCGCTGCTGCCCGAGGACATCGAACGCTGCAAGGACCTGTTCTCCCAGGGCACCCACCTGCACCTCTCCGGCTACTCGCTGATCAACGAGGGCTCGCGGAAGGCCGCCACCCACACCCTGGACCTGGCCCGCAAGGCCCAGATGTCCATCTCGGTGGACGGCGGCTCCTCCTCGCCCCTCAAGCGGATGGGCGCGGAGCCGTTCCTGGAGTGGACGCAGGGCGCCCGCCTCCTGGTCGTCAACGCCGACGAGGCCGAGATCCTCACCGGCCGCGACAGCCCCGACCAGGCCGCCAAGGTCCTGACCGCCTGGTACCCGCAGGTCGTCATCAAGGTCGGCGCCGACGGCGCGCTCTGGTACACCAACGGCCGCCCCGAACCGGTCACGGTCGCCGCCGAGCCGGTCGAGAAGGTGATCGACGGCACCGGCGCGGGCGACGCGTTCATCGCGGGCTTCCTGCCGCCCTGGCTGGACGGCAAGCAGCCCGCCGACGCGCTCACCGCAGGCTGCCGCCTGGCCGCCCAGGCCATGCAGCACCTCGGCGCCCGCCCGTCCCTGGACGTGGTCGACAACCAGATCAAGAACTGACCCGGGGCCCGGGGCCCGGGCCGGGGGCACCCGCTCCCGCGCCGGGGCGCCCCTGCTCAGGCCAGCGGGGTGTAGGTGCGCACGTCCTCGCGGACCGCGTCCCAGAGGCGGTTGAGGGGGTGCCCGGCGTCGTAGCGCTCCAGGTCGGCCCGGCGGACGAACGCGCCGGTCATCAGCTCGGCCTTCGGCTCCAGATCGTCGTGCAGCTTGATCGCGCGCAGCGCCACGCCGTCCGGGTCGTCCTGCCCGGCCATGCCCCGGCCGATCGACCCTGTGACGATCATGCAGCCGCGGACGAAGCCGGACTTCAGCAGCGACAGGCCGTAGTGGACGTCGTCGATGTCGGCGACCACGTTGAGCCGCTCGCGGTAGTTCGGCCCGTACCAGGTGGCCAGCAGGTCCGCCACCAGGCCGGCGGGCGGCAGCACCAGCGGGACCTCGCCGAGGCGGCTCGTCTCGAACGGCGCCTCCGGCAGCTCGCCGCCGGGCAGGTTCGTCAGCAGCAGCGCCTGGCCCCGCGCGTACTCCACGACCTCGTACTCCCTCAGCCGCAGGTCGCCCTCCGGCGTGCTGACGATGCTGCCGCAGACCAGGTCGACCTGCTTGGTCTCCAGCCGCGACCACAGGTCCTTCGTCCGGACGTGGTTGACCTTGAACTCGACCTCGCGCTGCCGGAACTCCTCCGACACCCGCTCCCAGGCCCGCGACACGATCGGCAGCGTGAACTCGGTCGTCCCCACCGTCAGCATCCGGCCGAGCCTCCGCCGGCTCCAGTGAATGGACTCCAGCCAGTTCGCGAACGTCGCCCGCGCCAGCTCCACCGTCGTCTCGCCGGTCGGGGTGAACAGGAAGTCCTTCCCGCGCCCCTGCCGCACGGTCAGCACCTCCCCGCACAGCGCCTGGCTGTTGCGGTTGAGCGTGTCGAGCTGCTTCTGGACGCTGGACTGCTCGCGCCCGAGGACCCTCGCCGCACGCAGCGCCGACCCCGTCTCGTGTACCACCAGCAGCGTCCGGAGCTGGTCGAACGTGGTGTCGAGCAGGCCGGACGGGCCGCTGAGGAGCGCGTCGAGTGACAGGGACACAGGCACGGACACTACTCCTCGCTCCAGAAGTGGCCGAACGGTCATCTCGGCGGGAAATGATGACATTTCCCGCTCAACTTATCTCAAGATGTTCTCCCAAACAGCTAGACAGGGTTTTCTAACCTCTAGAACACTTTCCCTCGTCCACCCCGACCGAGGAAGTGCGTCTGTGAGCCCGACCGACCCCGCC
>NZ_SMKU01000509.1 GCF_004349215.1 Actinomadura rubrisoli
GTTCCAGACCCCCGGATGACCTCACGGCCACAGACATAAGAGCCGCATCGCCCCCCGCTCACCCCACCCCTGCCGACGAGCCGCTACGCCCGTCCGAACGGACAGTCACCGGCGCCAACCTGGACAAGCAGAGACAACAGCCCGACCAGCGCCCCGGAAAACCTCAACGGGCCCCACGACCCGACCGTCCAGACGAACCGCTACGCCCGCACACCCAGACGGCCACCCACACCAACCCGGACAAGCAGAGACGACAACCCCACCAGCACCTCAGGAAAGCCCAGCGGATTCACGACCCGATCGTCCAGCGGATGCCCGGCGAGGTACTAGCCAACGCAGCAGCGCACCAACCCCGGTGACGACGAGCTACGGGTCATCGAGCATCCGCTCCGGCAGGAAGTAGGCGAGGCCGCCCCGGGGACACATCAGGACCGCCCCGGCAGACAGCGGAAGCCCTTGCTCCTTCAAGCGCAGCAGTGAAACCACCAACCCGACTCCCGGACGAGACGCGGCAAGGCGACCCGCTCCGGAACCGTCCCCAGGTCGAGCATCCACAGGTAGCCCCGGAGAGCGTCCTCGGCCGCGACCGCAGCGCAAACCGGTAGTCCGGCACCAGGACTCTCGCGACAGCGGCGAAGACTCCGGCGAGGAGCCGAGAGCCGCAGGTCGATCCCATGGCATAGCCGCCGCCGTGCAGGTAGAGGACGGAAACGTCCGGCGTCGCCTCGGACGCCAACCGGAGCGCGGGCAGCCCGCCAACCTCGACCGGCCGGGCCCAGATCCCAGGCGGCGGATCGAACCGCGCCAGCAGCGCCTCGTAGGCGCCAGTCAACTCCTGCGCGTCACCATCGGCGGCGTTGTGGCTGCCAGAGCCGGGTGCGCCCGTCCCGTGAGCTCCCCACCGACGGACCACGTGATGGAGATCGCGTGTGCGGACACGGACGCCGGATGCGAAGACGCAGGACCGGAGACACAAGGGCCAAGACACAGGACCCCGGACGCAGGGACGCGGAGGCCGGGACGCGGAGGCCGGGACGCGGAGGCCGGGACGCGGGAACACAGCGCAGGCTCCAATGTGGCGGACGCGGGGACGCGGGGACGCGGGGACTCGAATGCGAACGCACGGGGACGCGAGGCGTCTCGCGCGAGAAATGCCGAGACGCCTCCAAAGACCTCGACCTCAACCCTCGCACCGACGCGCCAGCCTGGCCGACTCCGTCGACCGCGAAGAGCCAACAAAGTGTCGCCCGGATTCTCAAGCGTTAGGCGCCACCCGGTCTTCGGAGAGCGGTGATCGTCCGGCGGCGTTCGGCCTGTCAGGTGCGGTCGTGGAGAGTGATCTGGTAGCCGTCGGGGTCGGCGAAGGTGAAGGTCCGACCGAAGGGGCCGTCGATCGGTGCGGAGACGATGGTGTGACCGTCGGCGACCAGAGCGTCGTGAATGGCCTGGACGTCTGTGGCGTGGAGCCAGATCGCGGCACCGATGCCGGGCTGAGCAACCGATGCCAGGTCGGTGCCGGGAATGATGTCGCGGAGCGCGAACGCGATCGGTTTCGTGTCGAAGACGACGGCATGCGGAGGCCCGGTCGGCGAGCGGACGAGGCCGAGGTACTGCTCGTAGAACGCCTGCGAAGCGTCGAGGTCGCGCGCTTGCAGCGAGATGAAGTCGGGGCCGATGGCGGGCATGATGATACTCCTTCTTTTCATGTCAGTCTTCTGACACAGGTCAACCTATGTCAGAATGCTGACATGAGTCAAGACGGTGTCGGCGTCGACCTGGAGACGTCACTGGGCTACCTGCTGAAAGAGGCGTCGAGCGCGCTCCGCGCAGCCATGGAGGAGGTGCTGAGGCCGCTCGGGATGAGCGTGACGCACTACTCCTGCCTTGAGCTGCTGGCTCAACGACCGGGCTTGTCGAACTCCGAGCTCGCGCGGGGCGCGTTTGTGACCCGGCAGACGATGAACGTGCTGCTCCAGACCCTGGAACGAGAGGGCCACGTGACCAGGCCCGCGCAGGCACCCGTCGGGAAGGTTCTTCCCACGCGGCTCACGCCCCGCGGCCGACGGAAACTGGAGAAGGCGACCGTAGCGGTCCGGTCCGTCGAGGTCAGAATGCTGGGCGGCATGACCGAGACCGAGCAGTCAGACGCGTCCCGGATCCTGCGGAGCATGATCCGTTCCCTACGCGATGGCAACGACGGCGCCTAGTAGTGCTTTGTTAGGTCAGGTTGTTGTGGCTGTTGGGGGTCGGTTCTGCGTGCTGGGGTGGAGGCGTGGCTCCGGAGAAGCTTGCTTGTGTCCGTTGGCGGTTGGTGACGTTCGCGGCGGAGGTGTTCGCGCCACTGGCGCGTAGCGATCAGCGGGTCAAGGGCGTGATGTATCTGCGGGGGCTGCTGCTGGACGGACGGCGCAAGTCGATGCAGCCGATGGCCGAGCGGCTGGGTGCGGACCATCAGAGGCTGCAGCAGTTCGTGACGTCCTCGACCTGGGATGTCGGGGCCGTGCGGCGGCCGGCCCGGCGGGCGGTCACGGTGGTGGAGCCGGTGGCGTGGGTGGTCGATGACACCGGGTTCCCCAGGGACGGCAAGAGCTCGCCGTGTGTGGCGCGGCAGTATTCCGGCGCCCTGGGCAAGGTCGCCAACTGTCAGATCGGGGTCAGCGTGCACGCGGTCACCGACACCGCCTTGTGTCCGCTGAACTGACGGCTGTTCATGCCCAGGTCATGGGATCAGCAGGCCGTCGAGACGATGCCCGGCCAGCCGTGGTCGCCCGCCGGGGCCGTTGTGGGGTCCCCGCCGGCGAGCAGCACCGTCCCACGTGGATGATGGCTGTGCAGATGCTCGATGCTCTGGCCGAACAGGGCTTGCATCCGCCGTTGGTGGCCGCAGACGCCGGATACGGCGACAACAGCCAGTTCCGCAGCGCGCTGGACGAGCGTGGCATCGGCTACATCATGTAGGTCAAAGGCGACGCTTTGGCCCACCGACCCGGCGCGGGGCCGGTGGCGCGGGTCTGGTGGCGCGGGTCTGGTCCGGGCGCGGCCGGCCACCGACGCGATCCGACCCGCGCTACCCCGGCACCGCGGTCGGCCTGGCCGAGCACGTCACCGCGGCCGGACGCAGCGCCGCAGTGACGATCAACTGGCGTGAAGGCTCCAAGGACACGATGACCTCGCGGTTCATCTTTCTGCGAGTACGTCTGGCCGGGCACCGCGTCGCTCGTGCCGTGGGCGGCACCCTGCCTGAACGTTGGCTGGTCGCCCAATGGCCCGACAACCAACCCGAGCCGGTCAAGTACTGGCTGTCCAGCCTGCCCGCCGACACCGACCCCGCCGAACTGATCCGGCTCGGGAAGATCCGCTGGCGCATCGAACACGACTACCGCGAACTCAAGACCGGCCTTGGCCTGGACCATTTCGAGGGCCACTCCTGGACCGGCTGGCACCGCCACGTCACCCTGGTCACCGCCGCGCACCTGTTCATCACCACACTGCGCCTGGACCCAAAAGCGGCTGCGCAGGCCTGACGCTCTACACCATCATCCGCGAGCTGCAACCCCTACTCGCCACCTGGACCGGCGCGTGCCCCACCTGCCACCAAGCCATGAACCCCCACACAGCAGAAGACCGCCACAACCTAACAAAGCACTACTAGCGGACGCCGTGGGTGCGGGTGTAGGTAACCGGCAGTCGATCCGGTCTGCCCCACCGTCTCCAGCCAGCACCGTGGCAGGGCCGGATCGACAGCGGCCCGAATTGATCAAAGGCGAAGCACGGGTCCGGGAACCGGCGGGTCACCTTCTCGATCCGGTCGAGCTTGGCGTCGTAGGCGGGGTCGGGGTCGTTTGAAGTCTTCCAGTCGCGGGTGCGCTGAATGGTGATCCCGTGTTTGTGCAGCAACCCCCGCGGCCGCTCTCGCCCGATCTGCACCCTCCGGTGGCTGTGGGTGGCTAGGCGGTCGGCGAGTTTGCGCAGGCTCCAGCGGGTGAACGGGCACCCGAGCTTGGCCGGACGCGTTTGTGCCGTCTCGATGTCATCGTCGCTGATGCGGCGGGGACGGCCTCCCCCCAATTGGGGTCCAGACAGGCCAGCCCCCGCTCATTGAACGCGCGGATCACCTCGCGGACAGTGTCGGGATCCGCAGCGACCAGCCGCGCCATCACCGGAGCCGACGTCCCGGACGCCGGCGCCACGGTGATCACCGCCCGGCGGACCCGAAGCGAGTCGTGCTTATCCCGCCGCACGATCTGCTGCAGCCTGCGCACTTCGTCCTTGGTCAACCGCCGTGCCCTGACCGGCTCAACCACCAGCGCTCCTCACCCCTCGATGACAACCTGCCGCTATATCGAGCGGTGCGGCCGATCAACCCGCCCATCCCGGACCCAGCCCGGCGTGCCCCCAACCCGGCGAACGTTGGTGGCCACCGCATCAGAGCGCGGCGACATGGGGACGCGAGACGTCTCGTGTGAGAAACGCGGAGGCGCGAACACGAGACGGCAGAGGCAGGGCGTGTGGGGCTGGCCGCAGGAGCCGGGGACCTCGGGCGCGGACGCCAGGGCACGGAACCCAGACGCTGCGGCCCACAGACCGGGTGCCAGAGCGCGGTCGCGAGGGCACGGGCATGAGAGCACGGGCGCGAGGCAGGAAGCGCCGGAGCGCGGGCATGGTGGCGTGGACATGAGGCTCCGCGGACGCGCGGAACATGAGGCTAGAGCGAGGAGACGCAAAGACGCGGAGGCGAGGGGACGCGAGGACGGCCGGAACGCAGGGGACGCGGGG
>NZ_SMKU01000050.1 GCF_004349215.1 Actinomadura rubrisoli
GCCCCAGCCCCACGTCCAACCCCGCGCCGAGTCCGGGCTGACGCCCGTGTCCGCCGGTCAGCTCTCCGAAGCGGCCGCGCGGACGGCGGAGGCCCGGACGGCGGGCGCCGCCGCACCGGTGCGGCGCCGCTCAAGCAGCAACAGCAGGCCGCCGACCAGGGCGCCGGTCAGCATGGCCACGACGTGCCCGACCGCGGCGACCTCCAGGGACGGCAGCCCCTGGAACAGCACCGGCGCGAGGGCGCACCAGCCCGCGAGCGGAAGCAGCCGCTGCATCCGCCCGGACCCGTACAGGATCGCGGCGACGAGCGCGGCGCACAGCACGTAGGACGGGCCGACGTCCGGGACCGTCCGGATCGAATCCGACAGCAGCCCGAGCTCCAGCCGGACGAGCGCGATGCCCTGGCTGACCACCGTGCCCAGCACGTGGGACACGGCGACGAGCACGACCGCGCGCAGGTTGCCGAACCGGCGGGTGACGGGGAACAGCCCGATCGCCGCCACGACCAGCAGCACGCCCTGCGCGTCCTCGGCGACGAACGCCGACGCGACCATCGTGCCGACCGGGTTGACCGCGAGGTTGGCGAGGTTGGTGCTGGCCCACGCGATCACCGCGTGCCGGGCGTCCGGCGGCAGGACGCACACCTGCACGAGCCACATGGCGCCGAACAGCCCCAGGAAGACCAGCGGCATCCAGTACCGCCTGAGAAAACCGCCCATCACCGGCAGCCTAGAGGGAGAAGTAGCGGGCGGGCGATACCCCGAAGGAGCGGCGGAAAACGGCGACGAACGCGCTCGGCGTGCCGTAGCCGACGCGGTGCGCCACGGCGGTCACCGGGACGCCCTCCGCCAGGAGGGCGAGCGCCGCCCGCAGCCGCGCCTGGGTCCGCCAGGAGCCGAAGCTCATCCCGGTCTCGGCGGTGAAGATCCGCGCCAGCGTCCGGCCGCTCGCACCGGCCTCGCGTCCCCACGCCTCCAGCGTGCGGGGGTCGGCGGGGTCGTCCAGCAGCGCCTCGGCGACCCGCCTGCCGCGCCCGTCGGACGGCAGCGGCACCGTGACCGCCACGGCGTCCACCGGCTCGACCAGGTCGCACAGGACGGCCTCGGCGCGGGCCCGCGCGTCCTCGGCCAGGCCGGGGGCGGCCAGATGGACGATCAGCTCCCGCAGCAGCGGCGGGACGGCGACGACCGTGGGCGCGCTCCAATCCAGCGGGCACGTGCCGGGCCTCAGGTAGGGGCTGCGCATGACGGCCGACCCGTGCGCCGCCGTCGCGTGCGGCACCCCGGCCGGGATCCACAGGGCCCGGATCGGCGGCAGCACCCACAGGCCCTCGCCCGTCTCCACGAGCAGGACGCCTTCGGCGGCCCACGCGAGCTGGTGCCAGGGATGCTCGTGCGTCGCGAAGCGCCGCCGGGACGGCATCGGGAAGCTGCCGACCATGAGGGGCCCGCCGGGCTCGCCGCGGACGAGGCGTCCTGCTGTCCGGAACGCGACATCGTCCGTCCTCCTGCCTCGTTTCCGACACGCCCGTTCCGACCCTAGCGTCGTCCCATGCCGATGAATCGCTTCCACCAATGGTGCTGCCGGTCCGCCTCGTGGGCGAAGCAGGTCGAGCGGCAGTTGCTGCCGTGGGCGCTGGACGGCGCGGACCTCGGGCCGGAGGTGCTGGAGATCGGGCCCGGCTACGGCGCCACGACACGCGTGCTGCGGCGCCGCGTCCCGAACCTCACGGCGCTGGAGATCGATCCTGCGCTGGCCGGGCGGCTGCGCACGCTCGCCGGCACGTCGGTCGAGGTCGTGGAGGGCGACGGAACCGCCATGCCGTTCCCGGACGAGGCGTTCAGCGGGGCGGTCTGCTTCACGATGCTCCACCACGTCCCGTCGCCGCGGGCGCAGGACCGGCTGTTCGCCGAGGCGTGCCGGGTGCTGCGGCCCGGCGGGCTGTTCGCGGGCAGCGACGGCCTGGACAGGAGGGGGTTCCGGCTGATCCATCTCTTCGACACGCTGGTCGTCGTCGATCCGGACACCCTTCCCGCCCGGCTGGAGGCCGCCGGGTTCGCCGACGTCGCGATCTCGCTCGGCAAGGGGTCCTTCCGCTTCTCGGCCCGCAAGCCGTAGTCCGCGAGCCGGACACGGGCGCGAAAAGCGCGGTACGCCGTCCCGGGGCGGCCTTGCTTGGGACGGCGTACCGCGGGTCTCACGCGACGGCCGCGCCCTCGACCGGGGAGGTGCCGCGCCGGACGAGCAGGGCCGCCAGGATCGCCACGAGGGCGACGGCCCCGGCGACGGTCAGCGACGTCTGGAACCCGTCCATGAACGCCAGGTGGCTCCCGTCGGTGATGGCCTGCGCGGCGGGGGCCGGCGTCCCCGGCGGGACGGGCGCGACGCCCTGCGAGACGATCCCGCCCTGCCCGGACAGCTGCTCCGCGGCGGGCCCGGGCACGCCCGCGCCGGTCAGCCGGTCGACCAGCACGTCCCCGACCTTGGTGGACATCAGCACGCCGAGCACCGAGGTGCCGAGCACGCCGCCGACCTGGGCCGCGGTCTGCTGGAGCCCGCCCGCGACGCCCGCGAGGTGGGCGGGCGCGTTGCCGACGATGGCCTCCGTCCCGGCGACGATCACCATGCCGAACGCCAGGCCGACCAGGATGAACCACGGCCAGAGCTCGACGTAGGCGGCGTCCACCCCGATGCGCGACAGCCCGAACATCGCGGCGGCGGTGAAGCCCATCCCGAGGGCCAGCGGCAGGCGCGGCCCGAAGCGGTTCGTGAGCGCTCCCGCGATCGGCGAGGCGACGATGAAGACCGCCGTCATCGGCAGCATCCGGACGCCCGCGCCCACCGGGCTCATGCCGTGCACCTGCTGCAGGTAGAGGGTGATGAAGAAGATCGTCCCGAACATCCCGAAGAAGCCGAGGACGATGAGGCCGGTCGCCGCCGACAGCGACACCGACCGGAACAGCCCGAGCGGTAGCAGCGGGCGCTCGACGCGCAGCTCGTTCCACACGAACGCGGCGAACAGCACGGCGGCGGCGGCGAACGACACCAGCGGCACCGCGTCGCCGAACCCGTGCTCGCCGGCCTTGATGAGGCCCCAGACCAGCCCGAACAGCGCGCCGGTCAGCAGCGCGACGCCGGGCAGGTCGAACGAGCCCTTCGCGCCCTCGTCCTTCGACTCGCGGATCACCCAGAATCCGACGGCGAGCGCGAGCAGGCCGAGCGGGGCGTTCAGGAAGAACACCGACTCCCAGTTGACGTGCTCCACCAGCAGGCCGCCGACGATCGGGCCGCCCGCGATGGAGATGCCGACCGTGGAGCCCCAGATGCCGATCGCGGCGTTGAGCTTGTCGGGCGGGAACGTGTTGCGCAGGATGGCCAGGCTGGCGGGCTGCAGGAGCGCCCCCGCGAACCCCTGCACGACGCGCCAGAAGATGACCATCCCGAGGCCGCCGGACATCCCGATCAGCACCGAGGCGGCCGCGAAGCCGATCACCCCGGCCAGGAACGTGCGCTTGCGCCCGAACCGGTCGGCGATCTTCCCCGCGGGGATCAGCGTGACGGCGAGCGCGAGCAGGTAGGCGTTGGTGACCCACTGGAGGCCGGACAGGTCGGCCCCGAGGTCCTTGGCGATGGCGGGGTTGGCGATGGAGACGACGGTGGCGTCCAGGCCGACCATCATCACGCCGAGCGCGACGGCGACGAGGGTGAGCCAGGGGTGCCCGTGACCGGATCTCCGGGTACGGCCGGGCGGTGCGGCCGCTTCGGCTGCGCCCGGGTGGAGCACCTCGGCGCCCTGCGACTGAGTCATCTTCGGCCTCCGTACGAGGGTCGGCTCGACATCATGGAAGGCTCTAAAGTGTCATAGAGCGACAGTTGTCGTCAAACGCCCCACGTCATTCCACGACATGATTCATGTCACGACAAAAAGCGGGGATCGGCGGTTGGCCCCGGGTCCCTGGGTCGTTACACTTCGCACATGACCGCGACCGTCCCCGAGGCCCATCCCGCGGGTCCCGCACCCCAGCCCCCGGGCAGGCGCGAACGCAAGAAGCAGCGGACCCGGGAAGCACTCGTCAACGCCGCCTTCACCCTCTTCGCCGAGAAGGGGTTCGACGCGACCACCGTCGAGGAGATCGCCGACGCCGTGGACGTCTCGTCCCGGACCTTCTTCCGCTACTTCGCCTCGAAAGAGGACGTCGCGCTCACCTTCCAGGAGGAGCAGACCCGGGCCGTCATGGCGGCGCTGGGCGAGCGCCCCGCCGATGAACCGATCATGACGGCGCTCCGCCACACCGTGGTGGAGATCGCCCGCGCCTGCGAGCGCGGCGAACTCGGCTTCAAGCCCGAGCGCTTCCAGTGCCTGCTCAGCATGATGGCCGACAGCCCGACCCTGATGGCGGGCAGCCTGGAGCACGCGCAGAAGAAGCAGCTGCTGCTGACCCAGATCATCGCCCAGCGGATGGGCATGGACCCCGCGACCGACCTGCACCCGCACGTGATCGCCGCCGCCGCGACCTGCGGCTTCCAGGCCGCCGCCGACGCCGCGCGCCGGCACGAGCCCGCCTTCGGCTCGCTCTCGGAGACGATCGACAAGGCGTTCGCCATCCTGGAGAGCGGTCTCAACATCCCCCCGCAGCGCGCCCCGGAGCCCGACTCCGGCTGACCTACGTCCGCTTGCGCCAGAGCATCACGCCGTCGCGCTCGGCCACCTTCTGGAAGCCCTCTCGCGGCAGGGCCGCCACCGCCCCCGGGATCTGGTCGATCGGGACCGGGACGACGGACGGGCGCTTGGTGTCGACGAGGACCCAGTCGACGGGCATCCGCTCGACGTTGGGGAACAGCACCACCTCGCAGCGCCCGGTGAGCTGGGGCACCAGGAAGTTGGTCGCCGCCACCCGCGCGTCGTCCGGGACCATCCCGACGAGCCCCCGGGCCGCGGTGAGGTGCGGGTTCCCGCCGTAGAAGCCCGGCTTCACCAGCTCCGCGAACTCATACCGCGGCAGAGTCGCCAGCCCGATCACGAGCGACAGCGGCACGGCCGCGCGCGCGTACCACCGGACCGGGCGCCGGGGGCTGGCCCGCATCGCGACGACCGCGCCCACCAGGGCGACGAACACGATCGGCATGAGGACCGCGTTGTAGTGCACCCTGCCGGTGCTCCAGTACAGCGGCATGGACGACACGACGCGGTAGCCGACCACCGGAAGGGCGACCAGCAGGATCGGCGAGCGCAGCGCGGCGAGCGCGGTGGTCAGCCCGATCGTCAGCAGGAAGACCGTCTTCTGCGGATGCTCGACCATGCTGGCGGGAAGGCCGGCCAGCGACGCGAGGAGGCTGCCGCCGTTCCCGTCCGGAGAGCCGTGCTGGGTGCCGCCGCCGGACACGCTGCCCCAGTAGGCGTAGTCGCCGGTCGGCGAGAGAAGCGGAATGATCACGAGCGTGACCAGCGCGATGGCGCCCACTCCGGCGGCCACCAGCGCCGCGCCGATCCGCCATCGCCGCTTGAGCAGGAGGTAGCCGCCGACGGCGGCCACCGTCAGCCCCATGTCCTCCTTGACCAGGAGGACGGGGAGCGTCCAGTACGCCGCCGCGTTCCAGCGCTCCTCCAGGAGCGCCACCATGGCGAAGGCGAGCAGCGGGACGGCCAGGGCGATCTCATGGAAGTCGAAGGACACCGCTCCCTGGATGCCCCAGGACAGGCCGTAGGCCGCCATCACCGCGATGCCGTCGCGGATCCCGAGCCGCTCCAGCGCGACCCGGCCGATCGGGACGACCGAGACGGCGATCAGCAGCGCCTGGACGACCAGCAGGAGGCGCGCGTCGGGCCAGAGCCGGTAGAGCGGTCCGAGCGCCGCGAGCCATGGATGGAAGTGGTCGCCCAGCAGGTTGAAGCCGGGTCCCTTGAGCGGCACCACGGGCGCCTCGAACCGCGAGTACGCCCGGATGGCCTGCTCGAAGATGCCGAGGTCGTAGCCGGTGCTGCGCATGTGCGCGTGCCGGACCAGGGAATCGGCCATGTAGATGACGGCGAGGGCGGCGGCGAACAGGTACGGGAGCCTGTGCGCCAAGGGGGACGGCCGTCCGGCCGCCGCTCCTTCCCCGGAGGGCACGTCTTCCCCCAGGACCGGCTTCTCCCGCTGGTCCACGCGGCTTCCTCCGTTTTCCAGCCGTCGACGAAATCCGGACGAGGGTACCCGAGATCGAATTACCTCCTCACCGAGCGATTACACACAGTCAAGAAGCGTCACACTCCGCATCCGATTCGCAGCACGGAACCGTGAACGTCGCCCGGCCGGGAAAGGGCGAGGCCCACCCGCCGATCTCCTGATCAATTCAACATCATGGAAAGCCGGCGATCGGCTCGATCGAGGGAAATGCCGCCGTTCCCGCCGCCGTTCCCGCCACCGCCCCGGCCTTACCGTCTCGACCAGGCAGGATACCGAGGGGCGCGCACGTCCGGCTCGGCCGAACCGCTAGGCTCCAGGCTCGATGGGGTATCGAGGAGCGGGCGTGAGCGCCGGACGGATACTGGCCGACCTGAGCGTCGCGCCGGCGATCTTGATTGTGTTCTGGTCGGCCGCGGCCCTGCCCCTTCTCCTCGCCGGGCAATTGCGTCCGGTACCCGCGATCGGGTTGTTCGCCGCCCTCGTCGGCGGGGCGGTGACCTGGGGAATCCGGCACCGGCGGAATGATCGTCCGGTGAAAGGGACGGGCACGGCACCGCGGGTCGCCGTCCCGTGGTGGTCACCGGCCGGCGTCGCGGCGGTCGCCGTGGCGTTCCTGGCCCTCCAGCTGCTCATGTGCTCCGAGCAGATCATCGTCCGCCGGGATCCCGCCGCCTACATCCAGTTCGCCGGCTGGCTGAAAGGCCACGGAACGCTGCCGATCCCGCGCGACCTCGCCGCTTTCGGAGGCGGGGATCCAGCCCTGGATTTCGCCAGCCCCGGCTTCTTCGCCTACGACGGCGCCATTGTTCCGCAGTTCATGGTCGGGCTCCCCCTGCTGCTGACCGCCGGGGGCTGGATCGGCGGCATCCCGGGGATGCTCGTCGTCACGCCGATCCTGGGCGCCTGCGCCGTGCTGTCCTTCGGAGGTCTCGTCGCGCGGTTCGTCGGCCCGCGCTGGGCACCGGCCGGGGCGCTGCTGCTGGCGTGCACCCTTCCCATGATGTGGGCGTCGCGGTCGGCCTACAGCGAGATACCGGCGCTGGTGCTCCTGACCGGCGGGCTCGCCCTCCTGCACGACGCCTACCGGAGCGAGGGACGCGCCGCGCGTGTCAGGGCCTTCCTGGCGGGCGCGGCACTGGGCACGACCGTGCTCGTGCGCATCGACGGGCTCCGGGACGTGCTGCCCGTGGTCGTCTTCGCCGGTCTCCTGGCGGCGGCCGGCGCACCCCTCCCCGGTCCCGGCTCGCGCCGGCTCGGCGTCCCCCTGCTCGTCGGGCTGGGCCTCGGGGCCGGCGCGGGGCTGGCGGCGGGCTTCTCCCTGTCCCGCCCCTACCTGTCCTACATCCGCGCCTCGCTGGAGCCGCTGCTGGTCATCACGGCGGGCGTGCTGGCCCTGACCACCGTGCTCGTGCTCGTCCTGCGGAGCCGGGGCGTCGAGCGGCGGGCGCGGAGCCTGGCCGGACGGCTGTCGCGGCGCCCCTGGCCGGAGGCGGCGGCGGGACTGGTGCTGCTCGTCTCGACCGGGCTCGCCGTGCGCCCGTACCTCCAGCAGGTCGAGCGGGTGCCCGGGACCGAGGAGGACAAGGCCACCGCCACCTACATCGAGTATCTCCAGAGGCTCTCGGGCCTGCCGGTGAACGGCACGCGGCAGTACTACGAGAACTCGCTGCACTGGGTCGCGTGGTACATCGGGATCCCGGCGCTGCTGGCCGCCGTCCTCGCCGCCGCGCTGCTGCTCCGCCGCCTGCTGCGCGGCCGGGACCGGGAATGGACCCTGCCCTTCGCGATGATCGCGTGGACGACGGCGACGACGCTGTGG
The DNA here is from genome assembly GCF_004349215.1 of Actinomadura rubrisoli. Lineage (GTDB taxonomy): Bacteria > Actinomycetota > Actinomycetes > Streptosporangiales > Streptosporangiaceae > Spirillospora > Spirillospora rubrisoli. The sequence goes on from NZ_SMKU01000050.1 coordinate 7,988, forward strand.
CGGCCGGGCATCACCCCCGACCAGCCGTGGGCGTCGCGCCGCCTGCTGCCCGTCGTGCTCCCCGGCCTGCTGCTCCTGGCGCTGTGGGGCGGGGCCTGGGCCGTCCGGCGGCTGCGCCGGCGCGGCCGGGACGAGGTGTTCCTCCGCCGGGCGTCGGTGACCGCCCTGGTGCTGGTCGTGGCCCCGAGCCTCGCGGTGGCGGCCCCGCTGGCCGTCTCCCCCACCGAGCGGGGATCGGTGGGGGCCGTGGACCGGCTCTGCGACCGGATCGGCGGGAACCGCACCGTCATTTTCGTCGAAGAGAACACCGGCAAGAGCCTCAGCCAGATCGTCCGGGGCACGTGCGGGCGCCCCGCGGCCAGGATGGCGCCCGGTGCGGCGCCGGACGACGTCCGGCGCGTCATGTCGAAGATCCAGCGGGCCGGGCGGCGGCCGCTGGTCATCGGGGGCAAGCCGTCGGACGTCGCCGCCTACGGCCCCGCCGTCCAGGTGGTCGCCCTGCGGTTCCGGCAGGACCCCCACAGCCTCACCGCACCCCCCGGCCGCCCGTGGAACTACAGGTTCGACGTCTGGATGGCCGAGCCCCAGGGCCAGGCCGCGACCTAGCCGGCCCGACTGAGCATCAGGCCGCTCGTGGGGACGCCGGTGCCGGCGGTGACCAGGACGTTCTCCACGTCCGGCACCTGGTTGACCGAGGTGCGCCGGACCTGCCGGACGGCCTCGGCGATGCCGTTCATGCCGTGGATGTACGCCTCGCCCAGCTGACCCCCGTGGGGGTTGAGCGGGAGCCTGCCGCCGAGTTCGATGCCGCCGTCCCTGATGTAGTCCCTGGCCTCGCCGCGTCCACAGAAGCCCAGCTCCTCCAGCTGAACCAGGACGAACGGGGTGAAATGGTCGTAGAGGATGGCGGTCTGGACGTCGGCGGGGGTGAGGCCCGACTGCCGCCAGAGCGTGCCGCCGACGGTGCCCATGGCGGGCAGCGCGGCGAGGTCGCCGGTGTAGTAGCCGAACATCATCATCTGGCCGGGACCGGTGCCCTGCGCGGCCGCGCTGATCACGGCGGGCGGGTGCGGGAGGTCGCGGGCGCGTTCGGCGGACGTCACGACGAGCGCGACGCCGCCGTCGGACTCCTGGCAGCAGTCCAGCAGGTGCAGCGGGTCCACGATCCAGCGGGACGCCTGGTGCTCCTCCAGCGTGATGGGCCGCCCGTGGAACCACGCCTTGGGGTTGGTCGCGGCGTGGCGCCGCATCGCGACCGCGACACGGCCGAAGTCCTCGCTGGTCGCGCCGTACTCGTGCATGTAGCGGCGGGCCTGCATCGCGACCCACGCCGCCGGGGTGGCGAAGCCGTAGGGCAGGTGCCAGGAGAACTCCAGGCCGGTCGAGTCGACGCGGCCCGGGTGGGTGGCCTGGCCGAACCGGTGCCCGGAGCGCTCGTTGAACGCGCGATAGCAGACGACCGCGTCCGCCTGGCCGGTGGCGACGGCCATCGCGGCGTGCGCGACCGTCCCGCAGGCCGCGCCGCCGCCGTAGTCGACGCGGGAGAAGAACCGCAGGGCCGGGATCCCCAGCTCGCGCTGGACGGCGATCTCCGCATTGGCGTCGGCGGTGTAGGTGGCGAGACCGTCCACGTCGGCGGGCTCCAGCCCGGCGTCCCGGATGGCCGCCAGGCAGGCTTCGGCGGCGAGCCGGAGTTCGGAGCGTCCCGACTCCTTGGAGAACTCGGTCGCGCCGATGCCGACGATCGCGGCCTTACCCGACAGGCTCATCGGTCCCTACTTCCTGGGGCAGTGCTCAGCCGGACGGTCGCGGTGACGTGGTCGCCGAGGCTGACCGTGCCGCGCACTTCGAGCGTGCGGTCGTCCAGGCGCTCGCCGGTGAGGGCGAGGGTGTCGCCCGCGTAGGCGGGCGCGCCGAGACGGAGCCTGATGCTCGCCAGCTCGGCGCCCGGCACGGTCTCCAGGACGTACCGCTGGACGAGGCCGATGCTCGTCAGGATGTTGATGAAGATGTCCTTGGACCCCTGCGCGCGGGCGAGTCCCGGATCGTGGTGGACGGGAGTGAAGTCGCGCGTGGCGAGCGCCGTCGCGATGACGAACGTCGGGGTCAGCTCGACGCGCAGCGCCCCCTCCGGCTCCCCCGGCTCCTCGGGGGGCTCTTCCGGGGACGGCGCGTCTGCCGGGGTCCACTGCGGGAGGGTCAGCTCGTCGTCCATGCGCTCGAACGTCAGCCGGACGGGCATGCCGATCCTCACGTCCTCGGGCGGGCAGCCGTTGACGTTCCCGACGATCCGGACACCCTCCTCCAGCTCGACGACCGCGACCACGTACGGCGGCGTCCGGCCGGGGACGGGCGGGTGGTGGTGCACGACGTAGCTGTGGACCTCGCCGCGCCCGCTCGCGACCACGTGGTCGCGGCGGACGGAGTTGCAGGACGGGCACATCGGGCCGGGCGGATGGCGGAGCGTCCCGCAGTCGGCGCAGCGCTGGACGCGCAGCTCGCCGGCGTTCACGCCGTCCCAGAAGAACGCGGTGTCGGCGCCGACCGCGGGCCGCAGCGGGTACGCGCCGCCCTTGGCCGCCGGCATCCTCGGCCGCTTGACCGGCTTGAACTTCAGGACGCGGAACAGCATCTCCGCGACGCGCCGATCGCTCTTGTCGTACCAGGTCTGGTACCAGGTGACGAAGTAGCCCTCGCCCATCGCGGTCTTCTTCGGGCCCGCGACGCCGCCGAACCGCATGGTCGAGCGCAGCCGCTCGCCGACCTTCACGTACCGGTCGTAGGTCTGCTCGCAGTTGGTGGCGACGACGCCGGTGTAGCCGGAGTCGTCGAGCAGCCGCAGCGGCTCGTCCGCCGCGCCCCGCGCCCGGCCCGCGGCGAGGCCGGGCATCGACCACACCTGGATCATGGCGGGCGGCGCGACGCCGTCCCAGGTCCCGGTGTCGCCGAGCGCCTGCGTCCAGTTGCGGATCATGGCGGCGTTCACCGGGTCCGGGCAGGGCGGCGCGGGCTGCTCGCCGTCGGCGGCCAGCCGTCCGGCGAGCGCGGTCAGTTCGTCGTGCACGGGGGTCCTCTCGTTCTCGGCGCGGGGCCGCTCGGCGCGGGGCCGGTCAGCGCGGGGCGCGGGGCAGGCCGAGGCCGATCATCGCGATCAGCTCGCGCTGGATCTCGTTGACGCCGCCGCCGAAGGTCAGCACCACCGCGCCCTTCACGCCGTGGTCGAGGACCTCGATGAACTCGGCGGTCGCCGGGTCGCCGGGGTCGCCGTAGCGGGCGAGGACGTCGCCGACGATCCGGCCCACGTCCTGCATCCGCTCCGAGCCGTAGATCTTGGTGGCGGAGGCGTCGGCGGCGCCGAGCCAGCCGAGGTCCTGGTTCGCCGCGACCTGCCAGTTGAGGAACTCGTTGACGCGCAGGTAGGCGTAGACCCGGGCGACGGCGCGGCGGACGGCGGGCTCGCCGATCAGCGGGCGCCCGTCCCGTCCGGCGGCGGTGCGGGCCCAGCGCTCGAACCGGTCGTAGGTGTGGCCGATGTTGCCGGCCGGGCCGAGCGTGACCCGCTCGTGGTTGAGCTGGTTGACGATGAGGTCCCAGCCCTTGTTCTCCTCGCCGATCAGCATGTCCGCCGGGACGCGGACGTCCTGGTAGTAGGTGGAGTTGGTGTGGTGGCGGCCGTCCATCGTCATGATCGGCGTCCAGGAGAAGCCCGGGTCGGCGCAGTCGACGATGAGCATCGAGATGCCCTTGTGCTTCCTGGCGGACGGGTCGGTGCGGGCGGCGAGCCAGATGTGGTCGGAGTAGTGCGCACCCGAGGTGAAGATCTTCTGGCCGTTCACCACGTAGTGGTCGCCGTCCTTGACCGCGGTGGTGCGCAGGGACGCGAGGTCGGTGCCCGCGCCGGGCTCGCTGTAGCCGATCGCGAAGTGGCACTCGCCCGCGAGGATCTTCGGCAGGAAGCGCTCCTTCTGCGCGTCCGTCCCGTACTGCAGGATCGTCGGCGCGACGGAGTTCAGCGTGATGATGGGGTAGGGGACCTCGGCGCGGGCGATCTCGTTGGCGAAGATCTGCTGCTCCATCGGGCCGTAGCCGCGGCCGCCGTACTCCTTGGGCAGCGCGACGCCGAGCATCCCGTCGCGGCCGAGCCGCTTGCAGTGCTCCATGTAGGACGTGCCGAACGGGTCGTCCGCGATGGCGGCCCGCTGCCCGGCGTCCAGGCAGCCCTGGAAGTACTCGCGCAGTTCGATGCGGAGCTTCTTCTGCTCGCCGGTCAGGTCGATGAACATCAGGTCTCCTGTGCGACGAGGGCGCCGAGGGCGTCGAGCCGGTCTTCCGCACCGCCGAGCAGGTGCCCGCAGTGCTTGGCCCAGGCGAAGTAGCGGTGCAGCGGGTAGGTGACGTCCAGGCCGATGCCGCCGTGCAGGTGCTGGCAGGTGTACAGGGCCTCCACGACGGGGCCGCAGGCGTTGTAAGCGGCGATGGTGAGGACCTCGTCGACGTCGTCCGCGCCCTCGGCGAGGCGCCACACGCCCGCCCAGACCGCCACGTCCAGCGCGCGCTTGGCGATGTAGACGTCGCCGATCTGCATCGTGACGGCCTGGAACTGCGCGAGGGCCCGCCCGAACTGCTCGCGCGTCTTGACGTACTCGGTGGTCAGCTCCAGCGCGCCCTCGATGACGCCGGACGACAGGGCGACGGCGCCCGCGACGGCCGAGCGGCGCAGGGTGTCCCAGGCGGCGCCGTCCGCGGCGCCGCCGAGCAGCGCGTCCGGGCCGACCCGGACGCCGTCGAGCGCGATCCGCGACAGCGGCTCGGTGGTCGCGGACGGCTGCGGCGTGATAGCCACCGCGCCGGGCTCGACGAGGAAGACCCCGGTCCCGGCGCCCTCCACCCGGGCCGGGACGAGGATCGCGGACGCCTCCCGCGCGTACGGGACGAACGTCTTCACCCCGTCCAGGATGTGGCCGTCCCCGTCCGGGCGGGCGGTCGCGGCGATCTCCCCGGCCGGTCCGACCTCGCGGTAGGCGCCGGTCAGGACGGTCTCGCCCTCGGTCAGCGGCCCCAGCAGCGCGCGCTGGCCGGCGGTGCCGTGCCGTCCGATGGGGACGGCCGCCAGCGCCAGCGACGCGTGCAGCGGGACGGGCGCGACATGCGCGCCGGCCTCCCGCAGGATCACCGCCAGCTCGACCGGGCCGAGTCCCGCGCCGCCCGCCTCCTCGGGCAGCACCGCCCCGAGCAGCCCGGACCGCGCCAGGGCCTTCCAGGTGGCGCCGTCGTAGGCCGCGCCGCCGCCCTCGAACGCCTCCAGGCGCTCCCGCGCGGCCTCGCGCGCGAGCAGCCCGGCGGCGAGCCCCTTGAGCTCCCGCTGGGTCTCGTCGAGGTTGAAGTCCACTCATCCGCTCCCTTCGATCAGACGCAGGCGGACGCGCGACCCCGCTACGCTCACAGGGCCCACCTCCCGGCCGGACCGGCTTCGGATCCCCACGGCGAAAAACTAGAACAGATTCTAGTTCGTGTCCAGGGCCGTGATCAGCGGAGTTCGCACCCGGATTCGCCTCGTATGTCAGGGCGAGAAGGCCGAAACTCCGGCGGCGGCGCCGGGACCGGCATCGGGCGATCAGATAACACGTTCTCGCGCGGGCTGTACCCTGGGGGCGCAGCCAGATGAGCGAGGCGGGCGGCGGCGCCCGTCCATGGGGGGATGACGACCGTGACCGCAGAGCCGACAGTGACCGAGGACGAGACCCCCGGTCAGAGCGCGCGCTCCCGCAGCCAGCACCAGCGGCGCAGGCGCATCGTCCAGGCGGCCGCCGCGCTGGCGTCGCGGGGCGGCGTCGAGGCGATGCAGATGCGCACCGTCGCCGAGCGGGCCGGGGTGGCGCTCGGCACCCTCTACCGGTACTTCCCCTCGAAGATGGACCTGGTCGTCGCCGTGGTCAGCGAGGAGCTCGACCTGCTGGAGAACAGCATCGAGCGCCGCCCGCCGCGCGCGGGCGCCTCACCGCAGCGGGCGGTCGAGGTGCTGATGCGCGCCACGCGCGGGCTGATGCGCGAGCCCGAGCTGGCCGAGGCGCTGATCCGGTCGCTGCTGCTGTCGGACGTCAAGACCGACTTCGGCGACCGGATGACCGGGCTGCTGCTGCGCGCCGCGGTCGGGCCCGCCGGCGACGTCCCCGCGGGCGACCCGCGCCGCACCGTGGCCAGGGCGCTGACCAGCGTTTGGACGATGGAGATGATCGAGATGCTGCGCGGCCACGCGAGCGCCGAGGAGATCCAGGCCCGGCTGGAGATCTCCGCCGCCCGCCTCCTCACCGACTTCTGACCGCCCACAGGTCCCCGGACGCACGAGGAAGCGGCCGGGACGGGCCCGGCCGCTCCCTCGCTCCGCCGGTCCGGAGCGCGTCACCTGTCAGGGCAGCTGGCCCGCCTTGTCGACGATGCCCGCCTTGGTGCGGACGGTGAGGTTCTGCAACTCGCCCTTCCTCACCGACACGCTGCCGTCGTCGCCGCGGCTGGTGTGGTTCTTGAGTGCGACGGACCGCTCACCGAGGTAGGCGTAGGTGACGGGGTCCAGCAGCAGTTCCTCGTGCAGCCAGCCCTCGGCGACGCGGCCGAGCCCGAGCGCCGGGCGCCCCGCCGCGTCCACTCGCCCGGGGACCAGCGCCACGCCGGGGATCCGCTTGATCGTCCGGAACACCGCCGCCTCGCGCGCCGGCGGGAGCACGTTGTCCCGCAGGATCGCGCCGAGCATGGAGTAGGCGGTCGCGTAGCGGCCCTCCGGGCTGTCGCCGAGCCCGCCCATCTCCTTGTAGAGCCACTTCAGCAGCGCGTCCGGCTCGGTGGGCAGCGCGGCCAGCGAGGCGTAATCCGAGGGCGGCGTCGTCGGCATCGTCCCGGACAGGACGAGCTTCCCGCCCTCGTAGGAGGCGGTCGCCTTGCCGTCGGCGCGATGCCAGGAGCGGACCAGCACGGTCTTCTTCGGGTCCTTGTAGAGCGAGCCGTTCGGCCTCTTCCCTGTGCGCGTCCTGGCCTCGGTGTAGATCCACTGGTCGGGCCTCGGCGGGATGAACGGGCGGGCCTCCGCCGCGTGGGCGGCCCGTTCGAGGGCCTCGGACGCGTTGGCCACCGGCGCGGCCGGGACGCCGGGCACCACCGGGCGGGGCCGTCCGTGCTCGTCGGTGCCGCCCGAGGACTGCACGACGGTCACGCCGATGGCGATGGCCGCGGCGAGCGCCCCGACGGCGGCGACGCGCACGCCGAGACGGGGCAGCCGGAACCGCCGCCGCCTCTCCCCGGCCGGGCCGGTGACGGGCTCGGAGCCGGCATCCGGGACGGGACGGACGGGCACGGTCGCCGGGCTCCCCTCGGCGGCGGACGCGGCGGACGCGCGGTCCAGCAGGGCGGCGCGGGCCGCGGCGCGGGCGGCGGCCGGGGGCGGCTCGGGCGAGCCCCACGCGTCGCGCAGGACGTCCAGGTCGTTCAGACCGTTCAGGTCGCTCATCGGTCGAGGTCCTCTCTGAGGGTCGTGGGGTCGGACCCGCCCAGCGCGGCCCGGATCCTCGTGCGGGCCCGGTGCAGCCGCGACCGCGCCGTCCCGGCGGGGACGCCGAGCGCCTCGCCCGCCTCCTGCACGCCGAGCTGCGCCCAGGCGACCAGGAGCAGCACGTCCCGGTCGCCGTCCGGCAGCTCGGCCAGCGCCGCCGCCAGCGGGCCGCGCGCGGCCTGCGCGTCCAGCCGCCCGGCGACCCGGTCGGCGTGGCCCTCGGCGACGTCGTGCGCGCCGGTCCGGGCCAGCGCCCGGTACAGGCGGACCTCGGCCCGGCGGTGCCGGGAGACGAGGTTGGAGGCGATCCCGTACAGCCAGGGCCGCGCGTCGCCGCGCGAGAGGTCGTAGCTCCCCCGCCGGTCGAAGGCGATGAGGAACGTCTCGGCGGCCACGTCGTCGGCGAGCCCCGGCCCGAGCCGGCGCGCCGCGTACCCGTGGATCGCGGTGTAGTGGCGGTCGAACAGCGCGGCGAAGCACTCGGGCTCGCGCCGGGACCGCCCGATGATCTCGGCGTCGGTCCCGGCGTCGGTCCCGGCGCCGGGCCCGGCGGGGACGGCGCCGCGCGGCCGGGTCACCGCGGCCATGTCCGGCTCACTCTCGTCATGTCCTGCCTTCCGCAGCGTGAAGGGTCACCTGTGCTTCGCCGATCCCCCGCCGCGCGTTCGCGGCCGTTCGACCGAGACGGAATCAAGTGTGAAAAACCACTTTGGAGCGATCGATTGTCGCGTTTCCACGGCGGCCGTACAGTCCCGGCAGGGTTGCCCCTTCTCTCCCCCACCCCGGCCACTCAATGGAGAGTGACATGGCCCGCAGACACCTCCTTCTAGGCATCACCGCGGGGACCGGCCTGGTCCTCGCGCTGGCCGCACCCGTGCAATCCGCCGGTGCCGCCACCCCCGCCCACCGTCCGCAGGCCGCTCCCGCCGCCCCGGCGCCGGACGGCGACCAGGCCGCGCGCGTCCAGAAGCGCCTGCGCCTCTCCCTCGGCGCGAAGTTCGGCGGCGCCTGGGTGAAGGGCGGCAAGCAGATCGTCGTCGCGACCACCGACGCCTCCACCGCCAAGACGATCCGGGCCGCCGGCGCGGAACCGAAGATCGTGAAGTACGCCGAGCGCACCCTCGACGCGGTCCAGGCCGGGCTGAACCGGCACAGCCGGTCGGCCGCCAAGTCGGTGACCTCGTGGTATGTCGACACCGACAGCAACACGGTGGTCGTCAACGCCTCCGACACGGCCGCCGCCAAGCGGTTCGTGGCGGCGAGCGGCGTGGACGCCGCCGCCGTGAAGATCGTCAAGTCGGCGGAGAAGCCGCGCCTGGTCCACGACATCGTCGGCGGCGAGCGCTACTGGACGACGCAGTACGGCTGCTCCGTCGCGTTCTCCGTGACCAACGGGTTCATCACCGCCGGGCACTGCGGCAAGAAGGGCGAGCAGACCAAGGGCTCCAACCAGGTCGCGCAGGGCTCGTTCGGCGGCTCCTCGTTCCCCGGCGACGACTACGCGTGGGTCGACACCAACGACCAGTGGACACCCACGCCCAAGGTCACCAAGTGGAACGGCTCGTACGAGACCGTGCGCGGCGCGACCGACGCGGCCGTCGGCACCACTGCCTGCCGTTCGGGTGGCACCACCAACACCCAGATCTGGTGCGGCCCGATCCAGCAGCGCAACGCCACCGTCCGGTACGCGGAGGGCACGGTCACCGGGCTGATCCGCGCCAACATCTGCGCCGACCCCGGCGACTCCGGCGGCGCGCTCATCACCCAGACCGGCGGGCAGGCGCAGGGCATCACCTCCGGCACCTCGGGTACCTGCAAGAACGGCCAGGGCTCCGACGACCAGACCTACTTCCAGCCCGTCGACGAGGTCCTGCGGCTCATCGCCCCGAGGCAGCTCATCACCGAGGGCGGCGGCCCCGACCCGGGCGAGGCGTGCGACGGCTACCAGACCAAGGCCGCCGGGTCCCTGACCTCCGGCTCCGAGGCGTACCAGCCGAACGGCAACTACACCACCACCGCGTCCGGCGCGCACACCGCCTGCCTCGACGGCCCCGACGGCGTCGACTTCGACCTCTACCTGCAGAAGCTGAACGGGAGCACCTGGACCAACGTGGCCAGCTCCACCAGCCCCGACCCCGACGAGAAGATCAGCTACAACGGCGCGGCCGGCACCTACCGGTACCGCGTGCACTCCTACGACGGATCCGGTGACTACACCCTGGGCTTCAGCAAGCCCTGACCGGTCCCACCGAACGTCCCCGGCCGTCCCTCCCCACACTGGACGGCCGGGGATGCCTTTTCCTGTGGCGCGCCCCGCCTCCCCACTACTCTGGGTGCCGACCAGAGCCGGGACGAAGAAGGTGCGCCAGTGACCGAGCAGGAACCGATCCTCAGCGACGGGGTCATCATCGAGTTCGTCGATGGCAAGGACGTGCCCGTCCAGCACAAGGACTTCGGTGAGAGGGCCGTCGTGATGCGCGACGCCAAGAACCCGGAGGGGCCCATCCTCTACTTCACCGAGGCCGAGTGGGACGCCTTCATCGCGGGCGTCAAGGACGGCGAGTTCGACGACCTCCTGGAGGAGCCCGTCGAGGGCGCCTGAGACCGCGCCCCCCGCCCCGTGGGTCCCGGCAACCGGGGCCCACGGGGCTTTCAACGTCCGCGCGCCCGGCTTCGTCGGCGCCGGCTATCCGGCCCCGCCCGCGAGGCGGTGCCAGCGGGTGGTCAGGGACCGCTCGGCTTCGGGGGTGAGGGTGCCCAGGAGGCGCAGCCGGGACAGGCCGCCGTCGGGGTAGATGTCGACGCGGACGGAGGCGACCTCGGGCGACGTCAGGCGGAAGCGGTGCCGGGTGTCGGGCTGGAGGCGGGTGCGGGGCAGCAGCGGGGAGGCGGCGCCGTGCCGGTCGATGCCGGTGAGGGCGCACTCGGCGGGGGCGTTGAACTTCAGGTGGGTGGTGTCGATCTCGGCGAGCCGGACGACGCCGGGGGCGGCGAGGGCGATAAGGGCCCAGTCGTTGCCGTCGTCGCGGCGGCGGGCGGTCTCCCAGCCCTCCGCCTGGTTGCGGGCCAGACCCGGGAACAGCATGTTGTCGGGCGAGGAGTAGAACATGTCGGAGCACTCGACGACGCGGGCGCCGTTCTCCAGCGCGGCGAGGTCGACGGTGAGGCCGGTCAGGAAGGCGGGGTCGGGGACGACCGTGCCGTGGACACGGAGCCGGGCGATCCCGCCATCGGGGAACATCGAGAGCCGGACGTGGGTGAAGCGGCGGCCGGCGTCGACCGGGAAGGCGTGGGCGGTGTCGCCCTTGAGGGGGCTCCTCGGGACGATCTCCGTCCAGTCGGCGCCCGCGAGGTCGGCCGGGGAGGGATGACCGGCGACCGCGCACGCCTCCACGGCGGCGTACGGCGGGAAGTTGCCGGTGAACCAGGCGGTGTCGATGACGACGCCGCGGACCACGCCGGGGAGGCCGAGGCGGATCAGGGCCCAGTCGTGCCCCAGATCCCCGTCCGCGCCGGGGCGGCGGCGGGCGGTCTCCCAGCCGTCGTACTCCTGGCCCTTGGGACCGAACGTCGCGGGGCTGAACGCCGGGGGCCACGGGTTGAGCAGGTTCTCCTTCACCGCGAAGGACTCGTCGCTCGCGGCGACGACGGAGCCGCCCAGGGTGCGGACGGCGAGGTCCGGGAGGGCGGTGAAGCCGGTCATGACGTCTCCGATCGGGGGCTGAGCAGGCGTCCGGCGGGCATGCCCCCGGCGGGCGCGTCCCCGGCGGGCATGTCCCCGGTGGGCGTGCCGCGCAGCCAGGTGGCCTGGACGACGCCCGTCAGGGTGCGGCCCGCGTAGGGGGTGACGGGGTGGCGGTGCCGGAGCGCGGCGGGGTCGACGGTGAAGGCGTCGTCCGCGGCGAAGGCGACGAGGTCGGCGTCGGCGCCGACGGCGATGCGGCCCTTGCGCGGGACGGCGGCGAGGGCGGCGGGCGCCTCGGCCATCCAGTGGGCGACGGCCCGCAGGTCGTGGCCGCGGGCGCGGGCGGCCGTCCAGACGGCGGGCAGGCCGAGCTGGAGGGAGGAGACGCCGCCCCAGGCGGTGGCGAAGTCGCCGCGCTTCAGCTCGGGCGTGCACGGCGAGTGGTCGGTGACGACGCAGCCGATCACGCCGGCGGCCAGGCCGCGCCACAGCTGCTCCCGGTTGGCGGCGTCGCGGATGGGCGGGCAGCATTTGAAGGACGTGCCGCCGGGCCCGGGGACGTCCTCGGCGGACAGCGTCAGGTAGTGGGGGCAGGTCTCGGCGGTCACCGGCAGCCCGGCGGCCTGCGCCTCGGCGAGGGGCACGACGCAGTCCGCGCTGGACAGGTGCAGGATGTGGGCGCGGACGCCGGTCTCCTCGACCAGGTGGATGACGCTCTGCACGGCGCGCCGTTCGCTGGACGGCGGACGGGACGCCAGGAACGCCGGGTAGCCGCCGTCGGTCGGGACGGTGAGGGACGCCGGGTCCTCGGCGTGCACGATGACCAGCCCGCCGAACGAGGCGATCTCGCGGAACGCCGCCTCCATCTCGGGCGGCGAGAGCGGCGGGAACTCGGGGACGCCGGAGTCGGAGGTGAAGCACTTGAAGCCGAACACGCCCTGCTCGTGGAGGGCGCGCAGTTCGGCGACGTTGCCGGGGACCGCGCCGCCCCAGAAGCCGACGTCGACGTGGCAGGCGCCCTCGGCCGCCGCGCGCTTGGCCGCCAGCGCGGCGGGCGTGACGGTGGGCGGCAGCGAGTTGAGCGGCATGTCGACGAGGGTGGTGACACCGCCGGACGCGGCGGCGCGGGTCGCGGTGGCGAAGCCCTCCCATTCGGTACGGCCCGGCTCGTTGATGTGGACGTGGGTGTCGACCAGGCCGGGCAGCAGGGCCGTGCCGCCGAGGTCGACCTCGGACGCCGCGGGCAGGACGGCGTCGTGGGCCTCGATCGCGGCGATCCGCCCGTCCCGGACGGCGACGGCGGCGGGGCGCTCGCCGTCCGGCAGGACGGCGCGCAGGGATCTGATCACCAGGTCATGGGCCATGTCCGGTTCGATCACCGGGCCGCGGGGGACGGCAGGGACACGTGCTCGGGCCGGACCGGCACGCGGGTGAGCGCCCGGCCCGTGGCGTCGCGGATCGCGGCGACGATCGCGGGCGTGGAGGAGAGCGTGGGCGGCTCCCCGGCGCCCCGCAGCCCGTAGGGGGCGTCGGGGTCGGGGTTCTCCAGGATGTCGAGCCGCATCGGCGGCATGTCGAGGATGGTCGGGATGAGGTAGTCGGTGAACGACGGGTTCCGGACGAGCCCGCCGGACACGACGATCTCCTCCATCACGGCGAGGCCGAGGCCCTGCGCGGAGCCGCCGTGGATCTGGCCCTCCAGCGACAGCCGGTTGAGGATCCGGCCGACGTCCTGCACGGCGGCCATCTCGACGACCTTGACCAGCCCCAGGTCCACGTCGACGTCCACGACGGCGCGGTGGACGCACAGCGCGAGCTGGGTGTGGCTGTCGCCCTGGCCGGTGACCGGGTCCATCGGGACGGTGGGGCGGTGGTGGAACTCGCGCGTCTCCTCGATGACCTCGTCGCCGAGGACGTCCTCGATGGAGGACAGCACCCCGCCCGCCCGCGAGACGATCTTCCCGCCGGCCACGCCCAGGTCGCCGGCGGGCCGGCCCAGCCGCCGTGCGGCGAGGGCGAGCAGCCCGTCCCGGACCGCCTCGCACGCCCGCTTGACCGCGCCGCCCGACATGTACGACTGGCGGGACGCGCTGGACGAGCCCGCGTCGCCGACCTGATCGTCGGCCGGGGCGATGGTGACCCGCTGGACGCCCAGCTCGGTCCGGGCGATCTGCGCCTGGACCGTCACCAGGCCCTGCCCGACCTCGGCGGCCGCCGTGTGGACGAGCGCGGTCGGCTCCCCGCCGATGACCTCCAGCCGGACGCGGGCCGTGGACAGGTCGTCGAAGCCCTCCGAGAAGCAGATGTTCTTGAGGCCGACGCCGTAGCCGACGCCCCGCACGACGCCCTCGCCGTGCGTGGTCTGCGACACCCCGCCCGGCAGGCTCCGCAGGTCGGACGGGTCGAGCGGCGGCGGCATCGGGACGGCCTCCAGCCGCGTCAGCATCTCGGCGAGCGGCGCCGGGGACTCGATCACCTGGCCCGTCGCGAGCCGCGACCCCTGCGACACGGCGTTGCGGCGCCGCACCTCGACCGGGCTGAGGCCGCAGGCGGCGGCGAGCTTGTCCATCATCGACTCGTAGGCGAAGCACGCCTGCACCGCGCCGAAGCCGCGCATCGCGCCGCACGGCGGGTTGTTGGTGTAGACGCCGTACGCGTCGATCCTGATGTTGGGGATCTCGTAGGGGCCGACGCCGAGCGAGGCGGCGTTGCCGGTGACGTTGAGCGTGGACGAGGTGTACGCGCCGCCGTCCAGGACGATCTCCACGTCGGCGTAGAGGAGCCGCCCGTCCGCCGCGGCGCCGTACTCGTACCGCATCAGCGCCGGGTGCCGGTGGACGTGCCCGAAGAACGACTCGTACCGGTTGTAGGACATCTTCACGGGGCGTCCGGTGCGCAGCGCCAGCATGCCCGCGTGGATCTGCATCGACAGGTCCTCGCGGCCGCCGAACGCGCCGCCGACCCCGGCGAGGGTCATGTGGACCTGGTCCTCGGAGAGGCCGAGGCAGGGCGCGATCTGCCTGAGGTCGTTGTGGATCCACTGGGTCGACACGTACAGGTCGACGCCGCCGTCCTCGGACGGGATCGCCAGGCCGGACTCGGGCCCGAGGAACGCCTGGTCCTGGATGCCGACCTCGTACTCCGACGCCACGACGACCTCGGCGGCGGCCCGCGCGGCGTCCACGTCGCCGACGCGGACGGGCTGGTGGCGGGTGATGCCGCCGCGGTCCTGGACCTTCAGGCCCTCCGGGTCGGCGATCACGGCGCGCGGGTCGGTGATCGGCTCCAGCACCTCGTAGGCGACCGCGATCCGCTCCAGCGCGCGCCGGGCGGTCTCGGGGTGGTCGGCGGCGACGAGCGCGACCGGCTCGCCCTGGTGGCGGACCTGGCCGATGGCGAGGACGGGCTGGTCCTCGGTGCGGTCGATGCCGAACATCTTGCGTCCCGGCACGTCCTCGTGGGTGAGGACGGCCCGGACGCCGGGCATGGCGAGCGCGGGCCCGACGTCCACCGACAGGATCCGCGCCCGGGGGTGCGGGCTGCGCAGGGTGGCCCCCCACAGCATCCCGTCGATCCACAGGTCGGACGCGTACGCGAACTCGCCGGTGACCTTCAGCGTGCCGTCCGGGCGCAGCGGGCTCTCGCCGATCCCGCCCCGTCCAGGGGCCGCGACATGGCCGGGCGTCTTGACCGGGGACGTCATCAGAGGACCTCCTCCGCGAGCTTCATGAGGCGGCGGTGGGCGGCGGCGCCGCGCCGTCCGGCCTCGTCCTGCGGGACGGTGACGAGCGTGTCGTCCTGGACGACCGTGCGCCCGCCGACCAGGAGCCGGCGCAGCGGCGGGGTCTGCCCGAACGCGAACGCGACCACGGGGTCGTCGACCGCCGCGTGGAAGCCGTCCACCCGCCACAGCGCGATGTCGGCGAGCTTGCCGGGCTCCAGGGAGCCGATCTCGTCCTCCCGGCCGAGGCAGCGGGCGCCGCCCAGCGTCGCGATCTCCAGGGCCTGCCGCGCGGTCAGCGCCCCGGGCCCGTAGCGGGCGCGCTGCATGTAGATCGCCTGCCGGATCTCGCCCGCGAGCGGGACCAGCTCGGCGGACGCCGGCCCGTCCACGCCCATCCCGACCGCCGCGCCCGCCTCCAGCAGGTGGGAGACGCGGGCGATCCCGGAGCCGAGCCGGGCGTTGGAGCTCGGGCAGTGCGCGGTGCCCGTCCGGGTCTCGGCGAGCCGCTTGACGTCGGTGTCGTGCAGGTGGACGCAGTGCGCGAGCCACACGTCGGGGCCGAGCCAGCCGATCGAGTCCATGTACTCGGCCGGGGTCATGCCGAACTGCCGCCTGGTGTGCTCCTCCTCGTCCAGCGTCTCGGCGAGGTGGGTGTGCAGCCGGACGCCCTTGTCGCGCGCCAGCTCCGCCGAGGTGACGAGCAGGTCCCGGGTGACGGAGAACGGCGAGCAGGGCGCGACGGCGACGCGCAGCATGGAGCCGGGCGAGGGGTCGTGGTAGCGGTCGATGGCGGCCGCGGTCTCGGCGAGGATCGTGTCGAGGTCCTCGACGGCCTCGTCCGGCGGCAGCCCGCCCTTCGACCGCCCGCGGTCCATCGAGCCGCGGCAGGGGTGGAAGCGCAGGCCCAGCTCGGCGGCCGCCTCGATCTCCGCCGCGAACAGGTCGCCCCGGCCCTTGGGGAAGAGGTAGTGGTGGTCGGTCGAGGTGGTGCAGCCCGACTTGGCCAGCCAGCCGAGCCCGGCGGTCGCCGCGCCCGCGACGACCTCCGCGTCCATCTTCGACCAGGGCTTGTAGAGCGCGGTCAGCCACTCGAACAGCGTGCTGCCGGTGGCCAGGCCCTGGCTCGCCCACTGGTACAGGTGGTGATGGGAGTTGACGAGACCCGGTGTGGCGAGGCAGCCGGTGCCGTCGATCCGCTCGACGTCCCCGGCGTCCCCGGCGCTTGCGGCGGCCGGGGCGGGGCCCGCGCCGACCGCCGTGATGCGGTCGCCGTCGACCACGATGTGGCCGCCGGGATACTCGTCCCCGGAGACGGTGGCGACGTGGGCGTTCTCGATGATCCGCACGGTCATGGGCGGGCCGCCTTCCGGTCGGCGTTCCGCCGGGCGGCCAGCCGCACCGCGTCCATGATCTTCTCGTAGCCGGTGCAGCGGCACAGGTTGCCGGCGAGCGCCTCGCGGATCTCGGCGTCGGTCGGCGCGGGGTTGCGCTCGATCAGGTCGTGCGACTGGACGATCAGCCCCGGCGTGCAGAACCCGCACTGGACGGCGCCCGCCTCCACGAACGCCTCCTGGACTGGATCGAGCCGCTCGTCGCCGGGCGGCCCCTCGGCGAGGCCCTCCACGGTGCGGACCTCGCGCCCCTCGGCCTGCCCGGCGGCGACCAGGCACGCGCAGGCCGGAACGCCGTCCAGGTAGACCGTGCACGAGCCGCATTCGCCCTGCTCGCAGGCGTTCTTGGAGCCGGGCAGGCCCATCCGCTCCCGCAGCATGTAGAGCAGGCTCTCGCCCTCCCACACATCGTCCACGGCCTCCTTGGAGCCGTTCACGGTGAGGTTCACGCGCATCAGCCGGCCTCCTTCCCCGCGGGGCCCCTGGCGGAGCCTTCCGTCCGGTAGTCGTTCCAGGCCCAGGTCAGCGTGCGGCGCGCCATCACCGACAGGGCGTGCACGCGGTAATCGGCCGTCCCGCGCACGTCGTCGATCGGCGAGGCCGCCTCCCGGACCAGCTCGGCGAAGCGCTGCGCGGCCGAGACCGGCAGGGGGCCGCGGCCCTCCCAGTCCAGCTCGGCGGAGATGAAGTCTTCGGCGGCGCTCGCGCGGCGCGGCGTCGGGGCAGCCGAGCCGACGCCGGTCAGGGCGCGGCGCCGCTCGGGGTGCAGGGCGATGGCGAACGAGCAGACCGCGATCACCATCGCGTTCCGGGTGCCGATCTTGGAGAAGTACTGGGGGCCGGACGCGGGCGCGGTCCAGAACGCGCGGATCAACTCGTCCGGCTCCAGGGCGTTGCGCTTGACGCCGACGAAGAACTCGGCCGCCGGGATCATCCGGACGCCGCGCGCGGCCGACTCGACCTCGATCACGGCGTCCCCGGCCAGCAGCGGCGGGTGGCCGTCCCCGGCGGGCGACGCGGCGCCGAGGTTGCCGCCGACCGTGCCCCGGTTGCGGATCTGCGGGGAGCCGACCGTCCGGGACGCCTGGGCGAGGCCGGGCAGCCGGTCCCCCAGCTCCCCGATCAGCCGGACGTAGGGGACGCCCGCGCCGACGCGCAGCCTGCCGTCCACCGCGTCCCACCCGGCCAGCTCGCGGACCCGGTTCAGGTCCAGCAGCGCCTCCGGCCGGTGGACGTCGAAGTTGATCTCGACCATGACGTCGGTGCCGCCCTGCAGGGGCAGCGCGCCCGGCCGCTCCGCCTTGGCGGCGAGCGCGTCGTCCCAGGTCGCCGGTCGCAGGAAGTCCATGTCTCGGTGTCCCCCTCGATCAGTTCCAGGCCGCCGGGGCGGGCGGGGCGTCGTCGGTGAGCACGGTGCCCTCGATGAGCCCGTACGGGCGGTCCGCCGCGAAGTAGACCTCGTTGTCGTTGTCCATGCCGAACGGCTCCAGGTCGACCAGGAAGTGATGCTTGTTCGGCATCGACATCCGCACCTCGCAGGTCTCGGGACGCTCGTCCAGCACCCGGCGGCCCATCTGGAACAGCGTCTGCTGGAGCGACAGGCTGTGCGTCCCGGCGAACGCGTCGAGCAGGCACGAGCGGACCGCCGCGTAGGAGGGGCCCCAGGACGAGCCGGTGCCGCGGTGCCGCCACTGCGCGGTCACGGCGGTCGCGAGGATCCGGTCGTCGGTCGGGGCGAGCGTCGTGTACTCGTCCTGGATGAAGCCGTGGAACTCGCTGCCGGTCGCGTTGAGGACGACCAGGTCGGTCAGGCCCGATACGACCGACTCGGGGCCGTCCGAGCCGTCGCTGTGGACCAGCGCCGTCCGGACCTCGCCGCCGTCGCGGACGAACGAGTGCGGCCCGGCCAGGCGGTCCCATCCGTATTCGTGGATCTCGACCCGGGCGTGGGCGATCGTCGGCTGGGAGTCGACGAAGTGGCGGGCGAGCAGCAGCCCGAACTCCTCGATCTCCCCGATCCCGTACTTGCGGGCGAAGGCGAAGACCGTGTTCTTCTGCGAGTCGGTCGGCAGGACCGCGGCGTTGTCGCCCGTCAGATGGACCTCGTCCATGTCGCCGGACAGGGCGACGCTCACGTTCAGGTCCTTGATCCGGTGGACGCCGCCGTCCCTGGTGACGCGGACGACGCGGGTCTCCGCCTTCCCGTAGCGGTTGGGGCCGAGCACGATGGCCATGCGGGCTAGCTCCCTCGGTAGGTGGAGTAGGCGAACGGGCTCAGCAGCAGCGGCACGTGCAGGTGCCGCT
This sequence comes from Actinomadura rubrisoli, assembly GCF_004349215.1. Lineage (GTDB taxonomy): Bacteria > Actinomycetota > Actinomycetes > Streptosporangiales > Streptosporangiaceae > Spirillospora > Spirillospora rubrisoli. Next base: position 26,632 of record NZ_SMKU01000050.1, read on the forward strand.
CCGGGTCGGTGACCGTGAAGGCCACCGCGACCTCGGGGTAGAAGTCCGACAGCCCGGCGGTGTCGAAGATGAGCCGGTGCACCCCGGCGCCGGGCGCGACGCCCCAGTCGCTGATCCGGCCGTCGGCGTCGGTGCGGGCCTCGGCGAGCGCCGTCCAGCCGCCGCCGGGGTCCCGCCGGTCCAGCCGGACGGTCATGCCCGCCGCGGGCAGTCCCCGCGCCGCGTCCAGCACGTGCGTCGAAAGGCTCATGCGCGTTCCCCCGTCTCGCCCAGCCCGTTGAGGAGCTTGGCCAGCCGCAGGTCGACGATCTTGGCCAGCTCGTCCCGGACGACCTCCCGCTCGGTGCCGGGATCGTTGGCCAGCCGCGCCCGCAGGGCGGCGAGCATCTCCGCGGCGCTCAGCCCCGTGGCGCAGATCAGGAACACGTGGCCGAAGCGCTCCTCGTAGGCCCGGTTCCCCTCCACCAGGGCCTTACGCAGCTCCGCCGCCGCGCCGTCCACGCCGGACTGCTCGCCCCGCGACCAGGCGGCCTCGCGGTCGCCTCCCCGCACCCGGTCCCCGATCCGGGGATGCGCGGCGAGCGCCTTCTCGACCTCGCCCCAGTCGAGATCGGCCAGCGCCGCCGCCGACGCCGACCGCAGGGCTTCGAGGCCGGCGTAGGGCCGTCCGGCCGCGACCGCGTCCGCCCAGCGGCGGGACGCGCAGCACGTGAGCAGCTCGTCCCGCGCCCGCTCCCCGGACAGGGCGTTCAGCCGTTCCACCGTCACCCGCGCCTCCCTGTCTCCTCGTCTGCATGCAGTAGACACAGGTACCCGCGGCGGGGTCGAGGCACAGGACGTCCGAATTGTGACGCCCTGCACCGGCGGGATTTCGTGCGTTGCTCCAAGCCCGCGCGCCACCATCCGGCGGGTGGCGGTTTACTGGGAAGATGAAGCTGCGTTCCCTGCTCGCCATGCCCGAGCTGCGCCTTGAGCTCGTCACCGGCGAGGAGGAGCTGGACCGGACGATCAGGTGGGTCGTCACGACCGACCTGCTGGAGCCCGGCCGCTACCTGCGGGGCCGGGAGCTGGTGCTGACCGGGCTGGTGTGGTGGTCCGCGCCCGCCGACTCCGAGACCTTCGTCGGCGCGCTGGCCAAGGCGGGCGTGTCGGGCCTCGCCGCCTGGGACCTCGCGCGCGGCGCGATCCCCGGCGATCTCGTCGAGGCGTGCGCGCGGCACCGGGTCCCGCTGTTCAAGGCGTCCGAGGACGTGGCGTTCGCGACGATCACCGAGCAGGTCGTCCGGCACCTGTCGGGGGCCCGCGCCGCCGACCTGACCGCCGTGCTGGACCGGCACCGCCGGCTCGTCGCGGGGACGGGCGAGGGCGCCGGCCTCGGCGCGGTGCTCGACCTGGTCGGCCGCGACCTCGGCATGCGCTGCTGGGTGCTGACGCCCACCGGACGGGTCGTCGCGGGCCCGCAGCCGCCGCCCGCCGGGGCCCGGCTGGCCCGCGCCTTCCTGACCGCGCCGCGCCTGCCGCACCATCTTCCGGCGGCGGGCGTGTCGCTCTTCCCGGTCGCCGAGGACACCACGTCCCGCGTCGCCGACTGGTTCCTGGCCTGCGAGGGCGACGCCAAGGACTGGCCCGCCGAGCGGCGCGCCCTCACCACCGAGCTGGCCGCGATCGTCGCGCTGGAGCGGGCCAGGCTGGACGGCCGCCTGAGCGTGGAAGGCCGCCTCGCGCAGGAACTGGTGCGGCTCGTCGTCTCCGCCGCGGCGGCGGAGGAGATCGTCCCGCGGCTGGAGCTGACCGGGCTGGACCCGGGCGCCGCGTACATCGCGGTCGCCGCGTCCAGTCCCGGCACCGGGCGCGGCACGCTGCGGCCGGGCGAGCTGCGGACCGTCCTCGGCGAGGTCATGCCCGTCCCCCGCCCGGCCGTGGGCCTGCTGGAGGACGAGGCCATCGCGCTCGTCCCGGTCGAGCGCGACGCCGGGCAGGACGTCGCCGACGAGATCCAGCGGGCGCTGACGGCCCTCGCGCCGGGGCTCGCGGGAAGCGGCCTCGCCGTCGGCGTCAGCGACGTCGTCGCGGCCGGGGAGCTGCGCGGCGCCGTGGAGGAGGCCCGCTACGCGCGGCGGCTGGCCGACGGCCGCCTCTCCCAGCCCGACGCGGGGGGCCCGTCGGGCGCGAAACACGACGGCCCGGTCTGCGTCGTCCGGCACGACGAGCTGGCCACCCACGTCCTGCTGCTGGCCAGCGTCCCCGACGACGTGCGGCACATGTTCAAAGTGCGGCTCCTGGACCCGCTGCGCACCTACGACGAGGTCCACCGGGCCGACCTGATCCGCACGCTGGAGACGTTCCTCCAGAACTCCGGGTCGTGGACGCGCTGCGCCGAGCAGCTGCACCTGCACGTGAACTCGGTCCGCTACCGGATCCAGCGCATCGAGGACCTCACCGGCCGGGACCTGTCGCGCCTGGAGGACCGGGTCGACTTCTTCCTGGCCCTCCGCCTCGGGTGATCCCTTCTTCTCGGGCGATCCAGGCCCGGTAGGCGGCCTGGAGCCCCGCCCGCCGGCCCGGGTCGACCAGGACGCCCCCGCTGTCGGCCCATTGCTCCACGGACCCGACGTCCGGGGGCAGCGCGGCGACGTCCGGGTCGGTGATCCCGGCGAGGAGGCCAGCCGGGACCGCGTCGTCGACGGTGCGGTACGGCCGGTCCCAGAACGGGACCACGGCGGACGCGGGCGCGGGCAGCCCCCGCTCCCGCTGGAGCGCGAGGAGCGTCTCGGCGGCCTCCGCCACCGCGTTCTCGCGCTCCCGCCAGTCCGGTGCCGAGACGGCCGCCGCGAGCGGGCCGTCCAGCACGGCGCCGATGGCGAGGCGCCGGAACGCGGTGCCGCGCCACTTGCCGTAGGGCGCCCAGGTCCGCGACAACGTGAAGCCCAGGCGGCACAGGTCCTCGGCGATGCGGGCGCTGAGGATCCGCGCCCCGGTCCCGTCGCCGCGCAGCGCGGCCCGTCCCATGATCGGCATCCACTCGGCGATCCGCCGCCACCAGGCCGCGAGGACGTACCGCTCGACGTCCGGCGGGTACCGGCGCAGCGCCGCGCGGACGGGCCCCAGCGCCCGGGTCCGGTCCTCGAACACCGGCCCCGCCGTCACCTCCAGGACGCTCTGGCCGGTCAGGCACAGCCAGTCCAGGACGGAGAGGCCGCCGGTCGGGTCCACGCCGAGGCGGCTGCGCGCGAACCCGGCGACGGTCGCGACCTCCACGTTGTGGGTGTCGAACGCGCGTCGTCCACCAGCAGGGTCAGGCGGCAGCCCCAGTCGTGGTCGCGGCTCATCGCGTCGTCCAGCCCGAGGACGTCCGACCCCGAGCCGAGCCGCGCCGCCGCGTACCGGAGCCGCGGCATGGCGCGGGCCAGCAGCGGCCGGACGAGGTCGGAGTGGAACGCCCCGGCCAGCTCGGCCCCGCACGGTCGATCGTCCACGCGGCCACCCCACCAGAGCGGCGCGGGCCTGGCGAGTGATTTACCGGCCGCCGCCGGACGGCGTGACGGCCGTCAGGGGCCTGACGTGTGGCGGAGCAGGGCGGGGACGACCGTGTCCCAGGTGCGGCGGGGCAGCTCGTTGCCCGTCCCCGGCAGGACGATCAGCTCCGCGCCGGGGATCTCGGCGGCGAGCGCGCGGCCGTTCCCGAGGGGGAAGAACGGGTCGTCCTCGCCGTGGATCACGAGGGTCGGCGCGGTGATGCCGCCGAGCCGCTCCCGCCAGCGGTCGCCGCCGTCCAGCGCGGCGAACACCGTCGCCATCTGGTTGGCGCGGTGCGCCGTGCCCCGGTCCAGGGACGGCGGCGCGGCGGCGACGGTGCGGTCGTGGATCCGCTCGGCGTTGTCGCGCGCCTCCGCCTCATCGAACTCCGCGCCCCCGAGGACCCGCGCCTTCTCGACCATGAACGCGACGACGGACGCGCGGTCGTTCCAGTCGACGGCGGGCGGGTTCATGATGTGGGCCATCACCTCGGGCGCGTGCTCGGGGAGGTCGCCGTCGCTCGGGCCCGGCGCGGTCGGGCGGGTGCCGATCAGGGTGAGGCCGGCGACGAGGCCGGGGTGGTCGAGGGCGAGGAGCTGGGCGATCCAGCCGCCGGGGCCCATGCCGACGACGTGCGCGCGGGGCAGCCCGAGGGCGCCGAGCAGCCCGGCGGCGTCCGCGACGAGGTCGCGCAGGGTGTAGGCGGGGGCGTCCGGGTCGGCGGTCGTGGATCGTCCGGTGTCGCGCAGGTCGTAGCGGACGACGAACCGCCGCAGGACGGCCAGCCGCTCGCAGAACTCGTCGCGCCAGGTGAGCATCGAGTTGCCGACCAGCAGGACCGGCGTGTCACCGGCGACCCCGAACGTCTGGACGCACAGCTCCACACCGTTGGCCTTGATGAACGTCTCCATGCCAGGGTGGACTCCCGCCGAACCCGGAAATCATCGCGGGGCGCTTTCGGGCAGGGCTCACCAGGCGGCGGCGCCGGTGAACGCCGTCGGGTGCGGCCGGTAGCCCAGGACGGCGCGCGCGGCGGTGAGGTCCAGGGTGCGCTCGACCGCCAGATGGCTGATCGCGTAGCGGGTGACGCGCGGCGGCTCCGGGCGGCGGGCCAGCAGGAACGCGCCCTCGACGGCCGCGGCGAGCGGCCGGGCGAGCCCCGCCGGGGCGTAGACGGGCCGGGCCCGGACGCCGCGCTCGTGCAGGATCGCGCGGAACGCCTCGTCGACGGTCACCGGGAACACGTCCGCGACGTTGAACACGCCCGACCCGACCGGCCCGGTGGCGGCGAGCACGCAGGCCCGGACGAGGTTGGCGATCGAGGTGAGGCTGATCCGCTGGCGGCCCGTCCCGACCGCGGGCAGGAGCGGGCCGCGTACCGCGGACAGGACGCGCGGCAGCAGCGTGGTGTCGCCGGGACCGTAGACGGCGTGCGGCCGGAGCACGATCGCCGAGCGGCGCGCGAGGACCGCGCGCTCGGCGGCGGCCTTGGAGGCCCCGTAGGCGTTGAGGTAGCGGCCGACCGGCGCCTCGTCCTCGGTGACCATGACGCTCGGACGGAACGGGTCGTACACGCTGGCGGTGCTGACGTGCACGAACCGGGCGCCGGGGAACGCGGCCAGGGCGTTGCAAGTGCCGGTGAGGTTGGCGGCGAACAGTGCGGCGGCGGGCCCCCAGTCGGTGACGCTGCCCGCGCAGTGGACGACGGCGTCGACGTCCGGCGCGTCCGGGATCGGGCCGGCGGTGAGGTCCCAGGACCGGTACGCCGCCCCGCCCAGATGCCCCGGGCCGACGGCCGGGCGGCGCCCGAACGCGAAGGTCGTGACGCCCTGCCCGGTGAGCGCGCGGCACACCGCCCCGCCGACGAACCCGGAGGCGCCCGTCACGGCGATCCTCACGGCGCCACCATTTCGCGGAGGCGCGGGCGGTCCAGCTTGCGGGTCCGTCCCGAGCGGGGCAGCTCGTCCAGGACGACGACGCGGTCCGGGAGGGCGTCGTGGTCGATGACGTCCGGGAGGGTGCGGCGGAGCCGGGCGGGGAGGTCGGCCGGTCCCACGACGGCGAGGACGACCTCCTCGTCCCCGGTCAGCGGGTCCGGGACGCCGACGATCGCGGCGTCGGCCACGCCGGGGAGCGCGGCGATCGACGGCTCGTACAGGCCCGGGTAGAGGTTGAACTTGCCGCGGATCAGCATGTCCTTCTTGCGGCCCACGAGGACGAGGCGGCCCGCGTCCAGCCGGGCGAGGTCGCCGGTGGGCAGCTCGGCGAGGGGTTCGGCGCCGAGGTGGCCGCGGCACAGGTTCGGGCCGGACAGCAGCAGCTCGCCGTCCCCGGCCAGGCGGGCGCCGACGCCCGGCAGGGGCGTGCCGAGGAGGTCCCCGGCGGCGCCGGACGCGGTGTGGGCGAGCTTCTCGTCCGCCGACGCGATGGCGACCGGGAGGATCTCCGTCATCGCGTACACCGACAGGACCTCGGCGGACGGCGCCGCCGCGACCGCGCGGCGCAGGATCGCGGCCGGCGCCGGGGCCGCGCCCAGCAGCACGTGCCGCAGCGTGGACGGCAGCTCCGGCACCGCGTCCAGGATCTCGGCGAGGTGGACGGGCACGCAGAACGTGTGGGTGGCGCCGCGCTCGCGCATCAGCCGCGCGAAGTCCGCCGGGGGGCAGGACAGCGGCGGCATCGACCAGCGGGCCCCCGAGATCAGCGTCGGCAGGCCCAGCATGAGCTGGTCGGTGTGGACGACGTCGCCGGGGCCGAGGGGCATCCGGCCGCGGAACAGGCCGAGGGCCGCCGCGAGGGACGCCTGCGTGTGGACGACCGCGCGCGGGTCGTCCGTCGTCCCCGAGGTGAAGATCACCGCGGCGGGGGCGTCCGGATCGCCCGCCTCGTCCGGCTCGGGCGCCTCGCCCGCCGCCAGCCGCGCGAACGGCAGGGCGCCGCGCGGGACGCCGGGCAGCCGCCGCCCGACGTGGATGTGCCGCATCGGGCCCTCGCCGGGGATCCGGAGGCCGGCCAGGTCGGGCAGGAGCAGCCCGCGCCGCCGCGCGTACGCCCGGACGGGCCGCAGGCGACTGCCCGCGTACAGGACCGACTCGGCCGCCGACCAGCGCGGGCGGGCCAGCCGCAGGCGGGCGGTGAACATCGCGGGCCCGGCGCCGGGGTCGGCGAACACCACGACGCCCCCGGCCGCCACGACCCCCAGGGCCAGGACGAGCGACTCCGGCGAGGGTCTGACGGAGAACAGCACGCCGTCGCCCGCCGCCAGGCCCGCGCCGAGCAGGCCGTGCCGGACCGCGAGGACCTGCCGCCGCAGCTCCCCGTACGTCAACTCGGCGCCGTCGCCCGAGACCAGCGCGACCCCGCCGGGCGTGCGGGCGGCCTGGTCGAGCAGCTGCCTGACGAGCGTCACGCCGCCACCTCCCCGTTCGTCGAGCCCCGCGCCGGGCCGGGCGCCGGCTCCCGCGTCGAGCGGACCGTGAGCGTCCGGTAGGTCGGGATCAGGACGCGGCGGGCCGCCGACCGCCCGGTGATCTCCAGCGGCGCGGCGGCGAGCAGCGTCCGGGCGACGAGCCGGATCTCCGCCATCGCCAGCGGGTACCCGATGCAGAAGTGCGGGCCCGCGCCGAACCACAGCCGCCGCAGCTCGGGCGGGTGCGGCCGGTCCAGGTCGAACGGCCCGTACGCGCGGCAGCAGTTGTGGGTGGCGATCAGCACCCGGTCCCCGGGCCGGACCGCGATCCCGCCGACCGTCGCGGGACGGGCCACGCTGCGCAGCATCACCGGTGTCGGGGTCGTCGCGCGCATCGCCTCGTCCACGGCCCGGCCGAGGAGCCCGCCGGGGTCGGCGGCGACGTCGTCGAGCCGTCCCGAGTCGGCGAGCAGGGCGATCAGGCGGGGCAGCAGCGTGGCGACCGTCTCGGTGCCGGTGAGGAAGAACGCCCCGGCGGCGCCCCTGGCCTCGTCCGCCGAGAGCCCGAGGGCCCGCATCCGCCCCATCACCGTGGATTCGTCCCCGGCCGCGTACGCCTTCGCGGCGATGTCGCCGAGCGGGTCCAGCACCGCGCGGGCCCGCCCCACCTGCGCCGGGGAGAGCCGCCGCGTCCGCAGCGAGATCATCGACACGATCCGCTCGCCCTGCGCGAACAGGTCGCGGAAGGCGGCCTCCGACCGCGTCTCCAGGCCGATGACCTCGCCGATCACCGCGCCCGCCAGCACCCGGGAGGCGTCCACCAGATCGACGGACGCCCCGCTCGCGAGCCGGCCGGAGAGCCGCTCCAGCGGCTCCGCCAGCACGCGGGCGCACAGCTCCCCGGCATAGGACGGCGTGAACAGGTCGGCGAGGCGGCGGCGGAGGGCCCGATGCGCGTCCCCCTCCATGTTGAGCAGGACGGAAGGGCCGAGGACCGGCGTCCACAGCTCCCCGGGCGAGCCCGGCCCGTCCTTGCGGAACCTCTCGCCGTCCATGAGCACCTCGCGGGCCAGGGACGCGTCGTTGACGACGACGCCGACGCCGGGCACGCGCACGGCGGGGCCGCGGCGGGCGACGCCGCGCAGCAGCGGGTACGCCAGCGGGTGCGCGGTCAGGTAGAGGCGGCGTTCCCAGTTCATCGGATGTCCACCACCGCGGGCCTGTACCGGTGGTCGGCGTACCAGCCGAGCGTCCTGACCAGGCCGAACGCGCGCAGGCGCCGCACCGACCCGTACACCACCACGTCCGCCCGCAGCCCGTAGGCGGCGGTCAGGCGGCGGACGCGGTTGACCAGTGCGCGGTCCTCGTGGACATCCTCGATGCGGGTGCGCGGGAAGCCGCCCGCCCGCTCGTACAGCCCGGCGGTGATGGCCACGTTGCAGCCGGGCATCATCACGTAGGGGCCGAGGTAGAGCGGGTCGCGGTTGCCGGGCCGGAACCGTCCGAACAGCGCGGCGGCCTCCACGACGGCGGGCAGCAGCCGCCGCTCCCAGAATCTCAGCGCGAACTCGTCGGTGCGCGGGCGCAGCGGCCCGCTGACCATCTCCAGCCCGTCGCCGAACGCCCGCTTCACCGCCGCGATCCAGCCCCGGTGCGGCAGGCAGTCGGCGTCGGTGCGGGCGATGTGCGTGGCCCCTGCGCGGATGGCGTGCCGGATGCCGGTGTCGGCGGCGGCGCCCGTCCCCTTCTCGGGCTCGTGGACGATCCGCACGTCCAGCGCCGGGTGGCCCTCGGCGAACTCCCGGACGACCTCGGCCGTCGCGTCGGTGCTCGCGTTGTCCACCACCACGAGCGCGAACCCGGTGTCGGTCTGCTCGGCGAGGCGCCGCAGCGTCGCGCCGATCGACCGCTCCTCGTCGTAGGCGGGGATGACGACCCACAGGCGCATGGTCACAGCTCCGCGAAGACGACGCCGAGGCTGATCCCGCCCGCGAGCCCGACCAGCGCGACCCGGTCGCCCGGCCCGCACCGTCCCTCGGCGAGCGCGGTGGCGAGCTGAAGCGGCAGGCTCGCCGAGGCCACGTTGCCGTGCTCGGGCAGCGTGACGACGAGCCGGTCGGCCGGGATCCCGAGCGTCCCCCGCAGCGTCTCCAGGTAGCGGACGGTGACCTGGTGGACGGCGACGATCGCGAAGTCGTCCCAGATCAGACCCGTCTTCTGCAGCGCGGTGTCGAAGAGTTCGGGGCCGCTTGCGACGAACACGTCCTTGAGACGCCGCCCGTCCCCGCTGAAGTAGCCGTACTCGGGGTCGCGGGGGTGCATCGACCCGCCGCCCGGCAGCGTCCCGACCCGCCAGGCGCTGGAGACGGCGGCGAAGTCCCGGTAGAAGATCCCGCCGTCCGGTGCGGCCTCCACCATCATCGCGGCGCCGCCGTCCGACAGCGTGTAGCCGGCGAACGCGTCCGCGAACTGCGCCCGGTCGCGCACCTTCCAGCGGACCGCGCGGGACGGGCTCTCGCCCGTGCACACCAGGACCCGCTCGTACTGCCCGGTGCGGATCAGCGCGTCCGCCATCTGGAGGCCGTTGAGGAAGCTGTTGCAGGCGTTCTTGACGTCGAAGACCGGGCAGCCCGCGCCGAGCTTGGCCGCGACGATGTGCGCGGTGGCGGGCTCGACGAGGTCCTGCGACGCCGACCCGAAGATCAGCAGGTCGAGCCGGTCCGGCCCGAGCCCCCGCTCGGCCAGGACGCGGCGGGCGGCGGCGACGGCCAGGTCGGACGCCTGCTCGCCGGCGCCCATGACGTGCCGGGCGCGGATGCCGGTCATCCGCTCGACGATCGTCGGGGGCGGCCGGTAGCCGCCGCCCCCGGCGGCGACGCGGGCCTCGACCTCGGCGCTGGTGACCGTGCGCTCGGGCAGGTGCGCCGCGACGGCCGTGATGCGGGCTCTCATGGGCTGGATCCCCCGGTTCCTCGTGCTCCGTGGACGACGGACCCAGGCTCGCCGGTCCCGCGGCTCCCGGACAGGGAGACCCTACGGAACTTCCGCTGGGCGTTGTAACCCAATTCGCCGTGAGTACTACCACTCATCCGGTTCGGTGGCTCTGCCCTCCCCGGGCGGCGCCGCCGCCCGGCACAATCGCCGGGTGACCAGCACAGAGATCAAAACCACGGGGATCAAAACCACGGGGATCAAGAATGCCGCCCGGCACGAGGCGCGGCTGCTGTGGGCGGGCAACCCCGGCCTCTTCGCCCTCCTCCAGGCCGCCCGGCACATGGGCCCGATCGCGCGCGTGCCCCGGCTCGGCTGGATCGTGACGGATCCGGTCCTCGCCCGCCGCGTCCTGAACGACCACGACGGCTTCGGCATGAACGGCGAGGGCGGCGTCGGCCACCTGTGGACCCAGCTCTTCGGGGACGAGATGGGGCGGTTCTTCGGCGGCGCCCGGCACGCCGAAATCCGCACCCGGGCCCGCGACCTGTTCACCGAGGACGCCGCCCGCATCCTGGTGGAACGGTCACAGGGAGCCCATCACGCGAAGCTCGCGAAGCGGCTCGCGTCCGGCGGGACCGTGGACGTCGCCGACGCCGCCCGGGTCCTGGCGGGCCGGATGGTCGCCGACCTGCTCGGCCTCCCCGCGGACCGTCCGGACGACGCCTACCGCCAGGTCTTCGCCGCCGGGGAGCGGCTGGCCGGACTGGCGATGGGCACGACCGCGTCCACCGCCCTGGACCCGGCGACCGTCGCCGAGGCCCGCACGATCGTCGACGAGATCACCGCCGGGGTCCCCCGCGGCTACCGGGACGCCGGGACGGACACCCTCCTCGGCCGCTGCCGGGAGATGGGCCTCGGGCTGCCCCTCGCCCGCGGCCTGGCGACCCTGCTGGTGATCGCCGGGACCGAGACCGGCGCCTCCGGCACCGTCCGCACCGCCGCGCTGCTGCACGACACCGGGCAGCAGCGGGCGCTGCTCGCCGATCCCGCGCTGATGGACAACGCCGTCCGCGAGGGCCTCCGCGTCGCCACCCCCGCCGCCGTGATCGGCCGCCACGTCGCCCGCGACGCGACGGTCGGCGGCCGGACGCTCCGCACCGGCGACCGGGTCCTCCTGCTGACCTACCTCGCCACCAACGGCGCCGGCCCGTTCGACGTCCGCCGTGCCTACGTGCCCGAGACCCGCCAGCTGTGGTTCGGCGGGGGCCGCCATCTGTGCCTGGGCGCGGCCGTCGCCCGCACCCAGGTCACCCGGATGCTCCAGACGCTCCTGCACACCGGCCGCCCGTACCGCGTCGTCTCCCGCCGCGCCGCCCGCCGCGTCCTGGTCCCGGCGTACGCGGAACTGCGCATCAGGCCGGCCGACTGAGCCGAGCCGTCTTGACTGGACGGGCCGCGCCGCCCCGGCCGGG
>NZ_SMKU01000510.1 GCF_004349215.1 Actinomadura rubrisoli
GTGTATAAGAGACAGGGCGTCGGGGGACGGCGCGGACATCGCGTCGGGCCGGCCGACCCGGGGCGGGCGGCCGTCGCCGTCGGCCACCTGGCGGACGAACCACGCCGGCATGCGGGCCTCGATGGGCAGCGCGACGCCCGTGACGCCCCGCGCGGGCGCGTCGATCGCGAGCCACCAGCGGGCGTCGGGCCAGGTCTCGGCGAGGTCGCCGAACCGGAGCGTCAGAAAGTGCCGGCTGGACGGGCCGAGGCAGGCGCGCATCGCCGCGGTCGAGGTGTAGACCAGGACGTGGACGCGGCCGTCCTCTTCCTGGGTCGGCCACGACGGCTGGACCTCGTTCGCCAGCACGCCGTCGACCAGGTCCGGTGGGACGGGGACCACCAGCTCGCTCTCCGCGAGGAGGCGGAAATAGCCCTCCTGGTCTCCTGCCCGGACTGCATGCTCCAGCCGGCGCTCCAGTTCCGACGTGGGTCGCCACGCGTCGGCCACCGTAGGCACCCCCTGATTCATCCCGCCATGTCGTGCTCATCCCCGACCCGCCGGAGCCAGGTGGGCGGTCCCGGCGGGAAGTCGCGCGACTGCCTACGCTACATGGGCGAACAGGACCAAAGAGCATAATCGTCGGTCTGGCCGGGCGAGTCCGCAGGTCAGCGGGCCACCGCCAGCCGGGCGAGCGCGGCGAGGAGACGGTCGATGTGCTCGTCGGCCGTCCCGATGCCGAAGCTCGCACGGACGGCGGTGCCCTCGCCTCCGGAGCAGCCCGCGCCGCTCACGTCCAGCAGATGCCGGACGAACGGGTGCGCGCAGAACTTCCCGTCCCGGACGCCGATGCCGTGCTCCCCGGACAAGGTGAGCGCCACGTCGCGCGCGCTCCAGCCGTCCACGACGAACGACACGATGCCGACGCGCGGGCCGCGGCCGCCCCACAGGGTGAGCTCGCGGACGCCGGGGATGGCCGCGAGGCCGGAGCGCAGCCGCGCGAGGAGGTGCTCCTCGCGCTCGGCGAGCGCGTCCCAGCGCGTGGCGAGGGTCTCGCAGGCGGCGGCGAGGGCGATGACGCCGAGGACGTTGGGGGTCCCGGCCTCGTGCCGCTGCTCGGCGCCGGGCGCCCAGCGCGTGGTGTCGCCGTGGCCGGAGACGGACGCGCTGGCGCCGCCGCCCTTGAGGTAGGGCGGGGCGGCGCGTAGCCAGTCGGCCCGTCCGGCGAGCACGCCCGCGCCGAACGGCGCGTACAGCTTGTGGCCGGAGAAGGCGACGTAGTCCAGGCAGAGCCCGGCCATGTCGAGGGGGCGGTGCGGGACGAGTTGCGCCGCGTCCACGGCGATGCGGGCGCCGTGCCGGTGGGCGACGTCCGCCAGCTCGCGGATCGGCCACAGCTCGCCGGTGACGTTGGACGCCGCGGTGACGACGAGCAGCCGGGGGCCGCCGGGCGACCCGGCGAGGGCGCGGTCGGCGGCGGAGATCGCCTCGGCCGGGGTGGCGGGCGCGGGCAGCCGGACGGCGCGCCGCCACGGCAGCAGGGACGCGTGGTGCTCGGTCTCGAACACGACGACGGTCGTCCCGGCGGGGACGGCGTGGGCGAGCAGGTTCATCGCGTCGGTGGTGTTGCGGGTGAACACGACCGCCGCCCGCTGCCATGCGCCGAGGAACCCGCGGACGGTCTCGCGCGCCTTCTCGTAGGCGTCGGTCGTGACCTGCGACGCGTAGCCCGCGCCTCGGTGCACGCTGCTGTAGTACGGCAGCGCCCGGGTGATGGCCTCCTGCACCGCTTCCAGGCATGGCGCGCTGGCGGCGTAGTCGAGGTTGGCGTACGGGACGTGGCGTCCGTCGTCCAGCGGCACAGGGGCGCCGGCGCCGACGACCCGCGCGACCGGAGCGGGGCCGGGCCGAACCTGGACCCCGGGACCGTGCGTCTCAGCGGGAGTGACCGGCGGACGGGCGGCGACGGGGGAGGGGGCGAGCGTGGGCATGCATGGACCTTCCGGGATAGGGGACCCCGGAGAGATGCCGACGGGATCCGCGCTTGCCGGGGCGCGGTGTTGCGCCCGGCCTGGTCCTCACCCGGGGCACCCCATCGCGGACGAAGGGTTGCCGGCCAGCAAGCCGGGGCTTGACGCTGGCACTCATGACCTGATGCGGAAGTATATGCGGATGCCGACGGGGATCAAACGGGAGGGTGCGATGCGGTACGGGGTGGTTCGGGCGCTGGCCGGGGGCGTGGTGCTGCTCGGCGCGTCCGGTCTGCTGGGCGGGTGCGGGTCGATGGGCGGGGGCGACTCCGGCCAGGTGTGCACCGACACGAAGAAGGCGTTCCAGCAGTACATCACCCAGGTGAGGAGCGTGTCGGCGGCCGAGCCCGGCCAGTGGCGGCAGGCCACCGAGCAGCTCGCGGGACGCCTGGACGGGCTGGCGGGCAAGGCCGGGGACGCGAAGCTGAAGAAGGCGCTGAAGGCCGAGGCGGATCGACTCCGCACCGCGGCGTCCGCCGTCGGTACCGGCGACGCGTCCCAGCTCAACACGGTGATGAAGGACACGCCCACCCGAATCGGCTCAGCCTGCGACTAGAACGCGAACGACAGGAGGGCCCGGCACCCGCCGGGCCCTCCTGTCACGCCCCTGCGAACCGGGCGCTAACCCTCTGAATCCGTGCGGCGTGGGCGGCCGGGGCCGTCGTTGTCGCCTTCGCCGTCATCGCCGCCTCCGCCGTCGTCGCCTCCACCCGGGTCGGGCGGGAGGATCGTCGGGAGGCCGGTGGGCGGCGTCGGGGTGTCGGGTTCGTCCGGTCCGTTGGACGGGGGAGTGCGGGACGGGAAAGAGGTGCGCGGCGGTTCGGAGCCGCCCGGGTTGGGGTCGAACGGCGGAATGCCCGAACCGCCGCCCGGCGTCTCCGAGGGGGAGCCGAACGCCTTCTGCTCGTAGTTCTTGATGTTCACGGCCTGGCTCATGTACGAGTTCCAGATCTGCGCGGGCAACTGGCCGCCGTACGCGCCGTACCCGGGGATGTTCAGCGGCTTGTTGTCGTCGCGGTACATCGCCACCGTCGTCGCCATCTGGGGGATGAACCCGTTGAACCAGATGGCGCGGCCCTGGTCGGTGGTGCCGGTCTTGCCGGCGACCTCGCGGCCGTCGGGCAGTTGCGCGGCGCGTCCGGTGCCGCCCTGGACGACCTGCTGCATCGCGTACGTGGCGTCCCGCGCGACCTGGGCGCTGAACGCCTGCTCGCCCTTCTCGCCGAACTTGCGCTTCCCGCCCTTGCCGTCGGTCACCGACTTGACCACGTACGGCGTCCGGTGCCGGCCCTCCGCGGCGAACGTCGCGTACACCCCGGCCTGCTGGACCGGGTGCAGGGACACCACGCCGAGCGGGAACGTGGCGGCGTGGCGCTGCGCGGACGTCATCTGCGAGGCGGGGACGCCCAGCTTCTCGGCCATCTCGGCGATCTTGTCGTTGCCGATGTCCCGGCCGAGGTTGACATAGGCGGTGTTGATCGAGTGCTCGGTGGCGGTGACGAGGTCCACCTGCCCGAAGTTCTCGCCGCTGTCGTTCTTGACGGACGCGCCGTTGAAGTACTGCGGGGAGCTGCCGTCGTAGCTGGACGACAGGCTCTTGCCGTCCGCCAGGGCCGCGGCCAGCGCGATCGGCTTGAAGCCCGAACCGGCCTGCGCGGTGCCGTAGAAGGTGCTGCTGGCCGCCTCGGTGAGGTAGTTGCGGCCGCCGTAGAAGGCCAGCACCTGCCCGGTGGACGGGTCGACCGATATGACGCCGGTGCGGATGCGCTTGCTCATCCCGGCAGGGGTGTTGGCCGTGACGGCCTGCTTCATCGCGTCCATCAGCCGCTTGTCGAACGTGGTGGTGATCTTCAGGCCGCTGCGGTTGATCTCGTCCTCGCTGTAGCCGCGGCGCTCGACGAGCTCCTTCTTGGCCACGTTGACCATGTAGCCCTTCTGGCCCTTGAGGATGTCGGTGATCTTCTCCTTGACGGGCAGCGGGAACTTCATCGCGGCCGCGTCGGCGGGGGTCACCGCCCCGTCCCGGACCATGTTGGCGACGACCGCGTGCCAGCGCTGCTCGGCGTAGGTGCGCCGCGCGCCGCTCGGGTCGGCGAAGTTGCTCGGCTGCTGGATCGCGGCGGCCAGGTAGGCGCCCTCGGCGGGGGTGAGGTCCTTGACGTCCTTGCCGTAGTACGCCTTGGCGGCTGCCTGCACCCCGTACGCGTCGCGGCCGAAGTAGATGGTGTTGAGGTACTGCTCCAGGATCCAGCCCTTGGACTTCTCCCGGCCCACCTTCAGGGAGACCATGATCTCCTTGAGCTTGCGGGTGACCGAGCGCTCCTTGCCGATGCCGCCGTAGTAGTTGCGGACCATCTGCTGGGTGATGGTGGAGCCGCCCTGGAGCTGCTCCCCGGTCGCCGTCGACCAGAACGCCCGGGCGGTGCCCTGCACCGAGACGCCCGGGTCCTGGTAGAAGCTGCGGTTCTCCGCCGCGATCACCGCGTTGCGGACGCCCTCGGGGATCTGCGCGAGCTCGACCGCGTCGCGGTTGACGCCGGTTTTTGCGATCTGGGTCTTGCCGTCGGAGTAGTAGAACGTCGGCCCCTGCGCGACCGCCTGCTCCTGCGGCGACGGCACCGGCGTGAACAGGTAGGCGATGCCGAACGCGGCGACGCAGAACCCGATGAACCCCAGCAGGAGGAACAGGGTCCGCCGCGCGATCCGGACCTTGCGGCTGCGCACCTTCTTCGATCCCTTCGGCCCCTTGCCGCCGCCCCCGC
>NZ_SMKU01000511.1 GCF_004349215.1 Actinomadura rubrisoli
CCACCCACCCACACCGCCCCCGAAAGGAGGCGCACCGTTCTCATATGATCGCCGTTCCCGGACAACCTCAGCTGTCACGCGAGCGCGCAAACTGACCGGTGGGGCGAAGCCGAAGGCGAGCCCCACCGGGAAGATCGCGAAGCGATGTCGCGTCTCGCCCAAGCACGGTCAAGGCGCGAGCCGCTAGGCGAGTGCCCTGGGCCGGGATTGAATAAACACAGCCGCTAGGCGAGTGCCTTGGGCCGGGGTTGAATAAATAGGGCGGAGCGGACGGTTCGGTCGCGTTCGGCGGTCGATACCGCGAACACGATCTCCATGTCCTGCTCGTCCATCCGGGCGGGGTAGACCACGAACCGCCAGCAGCCCTCGCGCCACACGTCGAGCGGCACCGCGCTGGCCAGGACGTTCTCGTGCTTCACCCACGCCGCGCTGTCGTACAGCGCCGTGTACGTCTCCGAGAGCGGGCTGCGCCGCCGCTCGCAGGGCATCGCCGACCGGTTCCGTCCGCCCCGGAGCCCGTCCCGCAACCCGTTGCGCTCCAGCAGCGCCGACAGCTCGGGGGACAGCGCCGCGAACAGCGCCAGCTCGACCGTGAACACCAGCCCGACCTGCACCTGGACGTCCCGCAGCACTTGCAGGCCGGCGAGCGGCGCTCCGATCGAGGCGGTGGCGGCGCCGGTGAACAGCATGGCGCGCAGGACGCTCCGCCGGTCGACCCGCTTGGTGCTCAGCCCGCCGAAGCAGCCGCATCCGGCGTCCGGCCGGCGGACGCGCAGCTCTCCGACCGCCCACGTGGCGGCCGCGAAAGCGATGGCGGTCGCCAGCCGCACCGACATGTGCGAGGTCACCAGCAGCGCGAGGCCGAGGAGGCCCTCGCCGAGGCCGAGCCCCACGTTCATCCCGCGGACGCGTTGCAGCGCCGCCAGCCGGGCCTGCCCGGCGGGCACCGGGACGCCGTGCACATGGTCGGGGACGTCCGCCGCGTGCTCGCGGATCGTCAGTTTCGCCAGGCACGCCGCCAGCAGGACGGCCGCCAGCAGCAGGACCTGCGTGTTCTGGAACGCCGTCACCATCGTCCGGCACTCCCCTCATCGGACGCGCCGGGCGCGGCTGGACGCACGAGCGCGTTGAAGCACCCGGCCTCCAGGTCGCCTCCCAGGGCCACGAACGCGGTGGGCGTCAGCTCGACGATCCGCCCGCGCGGCGACGTGCCGCACTCCACGCACCGGTCGCAGTAGCGGGCCGCCATGCACCCGCACTCGACCACGGGCAGGACGACGGTCCGTCCGCTGCACTCGTTGTGGACGGTGACCTCGCTGCCGAGGGAGAGGTAGGGCAGCGCCACGCATCCGGGCGGCGCGTCGGGGCAGCCGCCCGCGTCCCCTTCCGGATCGATCGCCGGATACGCCGCTCCGCCCTGGCTCACCACTTCGTCCTCCCAGCCGGTA
This sequence comes from Actinomadura rubrisoli, assembly GCF_004349215.1. Taxonomy (GTDB): domain Bacteria; phylum Actinomycetota; class Actinomycetes; order Streptosporangiales; family Streptosporangiaceae; genus Spirillospora; species Spirillospora rubrisoli. The sequence goes on from NZ_SMKU01000511.1 coordinate 1,449, forward strand.
TCGCCGTGCTCATCGGAGTCCGGAGCGGCCGGCATCGGACCGGCATCGGGGACGTACGGCCAGGTGCCCTCGTACAGTCCGCCTCGCGGGGCGGACGGCGGTGGCGGCGTCGTCGCGCCACCGATCGGGCCGAACCAGGTCGCCGTCCCGTGCAGCGTCCCGTGGACGGGCGCGGACGCCCCCGGGGCGGCGAGGTCGTCGGCGCGGTAGCCGGGCTGCGACGTCCCGGGACGCACCGCCTGGGGGCCGCCCGGCGACCCCACGTAGATGACGTCGATCAGGTATCCGGCCTCCAGGCGCGGGTGCCGGACGAGCACCCGGCCAAGGGCGGGCGGGGGGATCACCACATGGGCCCTCCCTCTGTGCGGTCCCATGTCCACCTCCACGGTGTCCCTCCCGCGCGCCAGGATCGTGCCGGTGATCCTGCCGATGTCGACCCAGACCCGGGCGGCTCCGGGCCCGTCGTCCTTCGGCCGCACGATCACCTCGCGGCCCGGCCGGAGCGCGGCGAGGCCGGCGCGCCCGCCGTGCCAGACGGCCGTGGCCTCCGTCATCGCGATCCGGACCTCGGTGCCGCCCGAGCCACCGGACCGCAGGACGAGCAGGTGCGGGCTGGCGTCCAGGATCGTCCCGGTCACGGCGCTCAGCGGCCCCGCGGACCGTTCCGGCAGGCCGGAGGGGACGGGCGGGGGCGGGCCGAAGACGGCCTCGCGGTGTCGGCGGCGCCTCGCTCCACGGCGGCGGGGTAGCGGCATGGCGGCACTCCGGCATCGATCATCACTCGCGGCCACAACAGTTAGGACGGCGAGTCAAGGTTCACGCGCTGCCCCCCGGCTGTCGACGGATTTGTCGCGATAAGTCGTTGGGCGGAGGAGGATCCCGCTACTCGGGTTGAAGATTATGCACTGGTTGACCCGAAAATAAGTTTTCTGTAGGACCAAAATGACGATCTACCTGCGATCGTCGACGGTACCGGCGCGCCCCCGCCGTCCAAGATCCTGAGAATGACCCGGCCGGCGCGGCTCCACAACCCCTGGTTCGGTGGTGAGGTGAACAGGTCGAGGCACGAGGAGTTCCGCGCGTACGTGGCGGACCGCGGGCCCGCCCTGCTGCGCGCGGCGACGCGGCTGAGCACCGACCGCGCCGAGGCGGAGGACCTCCTCCAGGCCGCCCTCGCCAAGACCTACCTCGCCTGGGACCGCATCCACGACCGCGCGGCCGTCGACGGCTACGTCCGGCGGGCCATGGTCAACACCCAGATCTCCTGGTGGCGGCGCCGCAAGCTGGAGGTCTACCCCACCGACGAGTTGCCCGACCGTCCCGTCGACGACCACACCCGCCGCAGCGAGCTGCACGACGCGCTCGGCCGCGCCCTGCGCAAGCTGCCCGAGCGCCAGCGCCTCGCCGTCATGCTCCGCTACTACGAGGACATGTCCGAGACGGAGATCGCCGACGTGCTGGGCGTCAGCGTCGGCACCGTCAAGAGCACGGTCTCCCGCGCGATGGCGAGGCTGCGCGACGACGACGCCCTCGGGGACGACTTCCCCGGCATCCCGTCCCAGCGCCCCTGACCACCGCCGCTACGCCGACCGGATCGCCTTCTCCCAGCCGCGGAGAAAGGCCGGATAGTCGGCGGCGAACTCGTCGAGCGTCCGTGCGGCCTCCTCGGTGAGCGCGGTGAGGTCGTAGGTCACCTCCACCAAGCTGTGCTCGGGACCGTCCGCGGTCAGGAGGACGGTCACCGTCCCGGCGCGGTGTCCCGGCGTCACGCGCGCGTAGGAGACGCGGTGGCCGGGCTCGCATTCCACTACCACCCAGGTCGTCGTCTCCCCGTCGTGGACGGTCTCGAAGACCGTCCCCGGCCCGGTGCCGTCGTCGGCGGGGAACCGGGGCCGCCAGCCGGGCGCCCACCGCTCCTCGCCGCGCGGGGTGAACAGCTCGAACGCCTCGCCCGGCGGCACGTGGACCCGGAACCGGCCGCTCAGCCGGTGCCGGGCGCTCACGGCGCGGGCCGTTCGGTGAGGCGGTGGGCGTCGGCGGCGGTGAGGGTCAGCCCGTAGACGGCCTTGAGCTGCTCGATCTTGCCTATGGTCTCGGACGAGAAGGGGGCGCTGCCCTCGAAGGCGTGCAGGGCGATGCCCTCCACGAGGTCGCCGAGGGACAGGTCCAGGTACTCGGCCAGCCCCTTGAGGACCTTGAGGACGTTCCGCTCGACCCGCAGCCCGGTCTGGACGCGATCAACTGTTACCATGGTACCAAGATAACACTTCGAATATGACTCGATTCTGACGCGGAGTCATGGCCCGCGTGATTACAGAGCGATGCGGAACTCCACCTCCCGGTCACCGTCGCGAAGATTTCGGAGGATCATGTGGTGCGCGGTGGCCGGGCGGGTGTATGCAAGGTGGGCTGAATGTCCGGACGACCCCTTTGGGGGCGGACGCCCCACGCCGGTGCCGGGAGCGTGTATGCCGAGGTTGTCCCCCTCCGTTGCCACCGCCGACCGAAAGCTGGTCAAAGGGCTGAACGAAGGCGATGAGGCGGCGCTGGCCGCGCTTTACGATGAATACGGCGAGCGCCTTTACGATTACGCACTGTCAATGTCGGCGGACGAGAAGGTCGCCGCGGGCATCGTCCACGACACCTTCATCGACGCCTGCCGCCGCGCCCCGCGCATGCGCGACCACCTGCACCTGAGCTCCTGGCTGTACGGCGCGGCCCGCCGCCGCTGCATCCGGCGCGGCCGGGCCGGCGAGCTGTTCTGGGACCGGGACGGCGAGTTCTCCGACAGCCCATTCCTGGACCGGACCGAATTCGAGGCCGCGGAAGCCGCCGAGGACGCCGCCGCGCTCGAATCCGCTGGCGGCTCCCTGCGGGACGGAGCCGAATCCGAATTGCCGCCGCCCGAGGAACTGCACCACCTGCTCAGAACCTGCCTGGCCCGCCTCGATCCCGTCGACCAGGAAGTGGTCCTTCTCGCGTTCCGGCACGGCCTTCGCCCCGCGCGCCTCGGAGCGGCGCTCGGCATGTCCGCTCGGCGCGCCGCCATGCGCGTCCGGAGGGGACGCACCGGAATGGAAGCCGCGCTCGACGCCGAACTCCTCCGCGCGACCCGGGAATGCGCCGCCCGCCGCCGTCCCGCCGAGGACGCCCCGAGCCAGGCCGACCCCGCGCGGGAGGCCCGTCCCACGGCCGTCGCCGTCCTGGCCACCCGCAACCCGTCGCCACCACCGCCCGCCGCCGCGCCGCCGCTCGCCGAGACCCCGCTCGCCGAGACCCCGCTCGCCGAGACCCCGTCCGCCGCACCTCTGTCC
>NZ_SMKU01000512.1 GCF_004349215.1 Actinomadura rubrisoli
GCTGACGCGCGGGCGGGGTGGTGCGGGGTCAGGCGCCCGCCGTCTGGGACGAGGCCGCGCCGATGGCGTGCAGACCGCCGTCCACGTGGAGGATCTCGCCCGTGGTCGCGGGGAACCAGTCCGACAGCAGCGCCGCGCACGCGCGCGCGGTGGGCTCGCTGTCCTTGATGTCCCAGCCGAGCGGGGCCACATGCGGCCACATCTCCGTCATGCCCTCGAACCCGGGGATGCTCTTGGCCGCCATCGTGGCGAGCGGCCCGGCGGCGACCAGGTTCACCCGGATGCCCTTCGGGCCCAGGTACTTGGCCAGGTAGCGGGCGCACGACTCCAGGCCCGCCTTGGCGACGCCCATCCAGTCGTACACCGGCCACGCCTTGGTGGCGTCGAAGTCCAGGCCGACGACCGAGCCGCCTTCCTTCATCAGCGGCAGGCACGCCATCGTCAGCGACTTCAGCGAGAACGCGGAGGCGTGCACGGCGGTCGCCACGTCCTCCCACTCGGTCTCCAGGAAGTTGCCGCCGAGCGCGTTCTGCGGCGCGAAGGCGATGGCGTGCATGATCCCGTCGATCCGGTCGAAGCCCAGCTCGCGCAGGTTCCCCGCCAGGGCGCCGAGTTGTCCGGCGTCCGTCACGTCCAGCTCCAGCACCGGCGGCGGGGAGTCGGGGCCCGAGGGGAGCCGCTTGGCGGTGCGCGCGGTCAGCGTCGGGCGCGGGTAGGCGGTCAGCACCACCTCGGCGCCCTGCTCCTGCGCGATCCGCGCGACGTGGAAGCCGATGGACGCGTCGGTCAGGACGCCGGTGACCAGGATCCGCTTGCCTTCGAGGATTCCCATGGCCGTCAGTGCCCCATTCCCAGGCCGCCGTCGACGGGGATCACGGCGCCGGTGATGTAGGCGGCGTCCTCGCTCGCCACGAACCGGACGGCCTTGGCGACCTCGTCCGGCCGCGCGATCCGGCCCAGCGGGATCGACGCGGTGATGGCCTTCTGCTGGTCCTCGTTCAGCGCCGCGGTCATGTCGGTGTCGACGAACCCGGGCGCGACCACGTTCACCGTGATGTTGCGGGAGCCGAGTTCGCGGGCGAGGGACCGGGCGAAGCCGACCATGCCCGCCTTGGACGCGGCGTAGTTGGTCTGCCCTGGCGAGCCGAGCAGCCCCACCACCGACGAGACCAGCACGATGCGGCCGCCCCGCTTGCGCATCATGCCCTTCACGCCGCGCTTGGCGACGCGGAACGCGCCCGTCAGGTTCGTGTCGAGGACGGACGTGAACGCCTCCTCGCTCATGATCGCCAGGAGCGTGTCCTTGGTGATCCCGGCGTTGGCGACGACGACCTCGACCGGGCCCTGCTCGGCCTCGACCTTGCCGAAGGCGGCGTCCACGTCCTCGGTGCTCGTCACGTCGCACCGGACGCCGAACAGTCCCTCTGGGGGCTCGCCGGACCGGTAGGTGACGGCGACCGCGTCGCCCGCCGCGGCGAGCTCGCGGGCGATGGCCAGGCCGATGCCCCGGTTACCCCCGGTCACGAGGACTGAGCGACTCATCACGACCCTCTCGTTGTCTGCTGTGGACCGGTTCGGCGGCGGCCGCGCACGGCCCCCGTCCCGCCGTCCCATTGTCGTCCGGCGACGACAGCATGGGACACTAGCGGGCCGCCGCCGCGAATGAGGATGTGCCATCCCGACAAGATCCGCTGACCCGGGTTTGTTCGGGCCGTCCTGCGCGCCCTGCCGGTAGGTTGCCGAAGGTGCATGAAATCGATCCCGCCTTCACCGCGCTGCCGCTGCGCGCGCTGGCCGACGCGGCCCTGAGCCGGGCCCGGGAGCTGGGCGCCGAGCACGCCGACTTCCGCCTGGAGCGCATCCGCAGCCAGACCCTCCGCCTCGCCGACGCCGCCCTGGAGACCTCCCGGGACGCCGACGACCTCGGCCTGTCGGTCCGCGTCGTCAAGGACGGCACCTGGGGCTTCGCCGCCGGCATCGACCTGACGCCCGAGGGGGCCGCGCGCGTCGCGGCGCAGGCCGTCGAGGTCGCCGCCGTCGCCGGCGCCGTCAACCGCGAGCCCATCGAGCTGGCGCCCGAGCCCGTCCACGGCGAGCGGACCTGGGTGTCCTCCTACGAGACCGACCCGTTCGAGGTCCCGACCGGCGACAAGGTGGCGCTGCTGGCCGACTGGAGCCGCCGGCTGCTCGCCGACGACCGCGTCGACCACGTCGACGCCACCCTGCTGCAGGTCAAGGAGAACAAGTTCTTCGCCGACCTCGCCGGGACGGTCACCACCCAGCAGCGCGTCCGCCTCCACCCGGTCGTCGACGCCGTCGGGCTCGCCGACGGCAGGTTCGACACGATGCGCACCCTCGCGCCGCCCGCGGGCCACGGATGGGAGTGGCTGACCGGCGCGCACTGGGACTGGGACGGCGAGCTGGCCCGCATCCCCGAGCTGCTCGCCGAGAAGCTGGCCGCGCCGTCGGTCGAGGCGGGCGTCTACGACGTCGTCATAGACCCGTCCAACCTTTGGTTGACCATCCATGAGTCGATCGGGCACGCCACCGAACTGGACCGGGCGCTCGGCTACGAGGCCGCCTACGCGGGCACCTCGTTCGCCACCCCCGACAAGCTCGGCAGCCTGCGGTACGGGTCCAAGGTCATGAACATCACCGGGGACCGCACCGCCGAGCACGGGCTGGCCACAATCGGCTACGACGACGAGGGCGTCCAGACCCAGTCGTTCGACATCATCACCGGCGGGCTGTTCACCGGCTACCAGACCGACCGGCGCATCGCCCGCCTGACCGGCGCCGACCGCTCCAACGGCTGCGCGTTCGCCGACGCGGCGTCCAGCATGCCGATCCAGCGGATGGCGAACGTCTCGCTCCGGCCGGCCGACGGCGGCCCGTCCACCGACGAGCTCATCTCCGGCGTCGAGCGCGGCGTCTACATCGTCGGCGACAAGAGCTGGTCGATCGACATGCAGCGCTACAACTTCCAGTTCACCGGCCAGCGGTTCTACCGCATCGAGAACGGGCGGCTCGCCGGACAGCTCCGCGACGTGGCCTACCAGGCCACCACCACCGACTTCTGGAACTCCATGGAGGCCGTAGGCGGCCCGCAGACGTACGTGCTCGGCGGCGCGTTCAACTGCGGCAAGGGCCAGCCGGGGCAGGTCGCGCCCGTCAGCCACGGCTGCCCGTCGGCGCTGTTCCGCGGCGTCAACATCCTCAACGCGCTGAAGGAGGCCGGCCAGTGAGCGTCGTCAAGCCGCAGGAGGCCGTCGAGCGGGCCCTGGCCCTGTCGCGCTCGGACGAGTGCGTCGTCATCGCCGAGGAGACCAGCACCGCGAACCTGCGCTGGGCCGGCAACACCCTCACCACCAACGGCGTCACGCGCTCCAACCGGCTGACGGTCATCGCGCTGCGCGGGACCGGGGACGGCGTCGCGGCGGGCGTGGTGTCGCGGGCCGCCGTCGACGCCGGCGGGATCGAGGACCTCGTCCGCGCCGCCGAGGCCGACGCCGCGGGCAACGAGCCCGCCGAGGACGCCGCGCCCCTGGTCTCCGGCGGCCCCGCCGCGGGCTGGGACGACGACCCCGCCGAGACCGGCATCGGGGTGTTCGAGGGCTTCGCGCCCGCGCTCGGCGAGGCGTTCGCCGCCGCGCAGGCCGGCGGCCGGCGCCTGTACGGGTTCGCCAACCACACGCTGACCTCCACGTTCCTCGGCAACTCCGCCGGGCTGCGGCTGCGCCACGACCAGCCGACCGGGCTGGTGGAGCTCAACGCCAAGGGCGCGGGCGGCTCGGCGTGGGCGGGCGTCGGCACCCGCGACTTCACCGACGTGGACGTCGCCGCGCTGACCGGCGACCTCGGCCGGCGCCTGGACTGGGGCGAGCGGCGCGTGGACCTGCCCGCGGGGCGGTACGAGACGATCCTGCCGCCCAGCGCCGTCGCCGACCTGATGATCTACCTGTACTGGTCGGCGGGCGCCCAGGACGCCCAGGACGGCCGGACGGTGTTCAGCGCCCCCGGCGGCGGCACCCGCGTCGGCGAGCGGCTCGCGAGCCTGCCCGTCACGCTGTCCAGCGACCCGTCCGCCGCGGGGCTGGAGTGCGCCCCGTTCGTCATCGCGCACGCCTCCAGCCGCGAGTCGTCGGTGTTCGACAACGGCCTGGCGCTGGGCGCCACCGACTGGATCGCCGACGGCGCGCTCACCTCGCTCACCCAGACCCGCCACTCGGCCGAGCGCACCGGCCTGCCGCTCACCCCGGGCATCGACAACCTCGCGATGAGGGGCCCCGGCGGCGGCGCCTCCCTGGAGGACATGGTCGCCCGCACCGAGCGCGGCCTGCTGCTCACCTGCCTGTGGTACATCCGCGAGGTCGACCCGCAGCGCCTGTTGCTGACCGGCCTCACCCGCGACGGCGTGTACCTCGTCGAGAACGGCGAGGTCGTCGGGGCCGTCAACAACTTCCGGTTCAACGAGAGCCCCGTCGACCTGCTGTCGCGGCTCGCCGAGGTCGGCGGCACGGTCCCGACGCTCCCGCGCGAGTGGTCGGACTACTTCACCCGCGCCGCGATGCCCGCCGTCAGGGTGGGCGACTTCAACATGTCGACGGTCTCTCAGGCGTCCTGACGGCCCCGGAGCGCCCGGCGCCTCCCCCGGGGTGCCGGGCGCCCTGCGGGGCGGCCAGACGCGTCATGACGGCGCCGGACGGCCCTCCGGGCGCGGCGGGGGGCTCCCCCGGCGGGTCACGGCCGGGGCC
>NZ_SMKU01000513.1 GCF_004349215.1 Actinomadura rubrisoli
CTGTGTATAAGAGACAGGGGCGGTGGTGCAGGCGGTGCATGGGCTGGGCGGGGTCGGCAAGAGCACGCTGGCGGCCCAGTGGGCGCAGTTGCACGCCGGGGAGCATGTGCTGACCTGGTGGATCACCGCCGATTCCGCCGCGAGCGTCACGGCGGGTCTGGCTGAGCTGGCCGGGATGCTGGTGCCGGAGATGACCCGCGGCACCCCGGCGGCGCCGGGAGTGGTGGAGCAGGAGCGGGCGGCGTGGGCGCGGCGGTGGCTGGCGGCTCATGCGGGCTGGCTGGTGGTGCTGGACAACGTCACCGACCCCGCCGATGTGGCCGAGCTGGTGACCGGCGCCCCGGGCGGCCGGTTCCTGATCACCAGCCGGCTGCGTGAGGGCTGGCACGACCTCGTCCCAGCGTTGATCGAGCTGGATGTGCTGAGCGCGTCGGAGGCGCTGGAGCTGCTGGGCGGCATCGTCACCGCCGGCCGCCCGGCTACCGCCCCAGCGACCGGTTTGGATGGGGGTGCGGAGTTGTGCGCTGAGCTGGGGTGGTTGCCGCTGGCGGTCAAGCAGGCCGGCGCCTATGTCCGCCAGGCGCACCTGACCCCGGCGGGCTACCTGGGACTGCTTCGGGACAATCCGGTGGCGATGTACGACCGGGCCGCCCGGGGCTCGGATGCCGAACGCACCATCGCCCGGATCTGGCGGATCACCTTGGACACCCTCGCCGACGACTCTCCACTGGCCGGTGATCTGCTGCGGATCATGGCCTGGTGGGCACCCGACGCCATCCCTCGCACCCTGCTGGACCCGATCGCCGACCCGGCTGAAATCGCTACGGCGCTGGGGGAGCTGGCCGCCTACAACATGATCACCCTGGACCCCGACACGGTCGCGGTGCACCGGCTGGTCCAAGCCGTCGCCCGCACCCCCGACCCGCGCGACCCCCACCGCCAATCAGACGACATCGACACCGCTCGCCACCACGCCACCACCCTGCTCGACCAAGCCTGCCCCGCCGACGTCGATGACCCGGCAGGATGGCCGGCCTGGCGTACCCTGCTACCCCACATCGACGCCCTGGCCGAACGCACCGACCCCGCCACCGACACCACAACAACCAGCCGCCTGCTGAGCCGCGCCGCCGCGGTCCTGTACGAGCAAGGCGCCATCACGCCCGCCATCGGCTACAACGAACGCGCCCTCACCACTGACCAACGCCTCCACGGCACCGACCACCCCGACACCTTGAACTCCCGCAACAACCTGGCCACCGCCTACCAGGCGGCGGGTGATCTGCGGCGGGCGATCCCGCTGTACGAGGTGACGCTGGCCGACTGCCAGCGGGTGCTGGGCGACGACCACCCCAACACCCTGAACTCCCGCAACAACCTGGCCACCGCCTACCAGGCGGCGGGTGATCTGGGCCGGGCGATCCCGCTGTACGAGGTGACGCTGGCCGACTGCCAGCGGGTGCTGGGCGCCGACCACCCCGGCACCCTGACCTCCCGTAATAACCTGGCCACCGCCTACCAGGTGGCGGGTGATCTGGGGCGGGCGATCCGGCTGCTGGAGGTGACGCTGGCCGAGCGGGAGCGGGTGCTGGGCGCTGACCACCCCGGCACCCAGCAATCCCGCAACAACCTGGCCTCCGCGTACTACACAGCGGGTGATCTGGAGCGGGCGATCCCGCTGTACGAGGTGACGCTGGCCGAGCGGGAGCGGGTGCTGGGCGCTGACCACCCCGGCACCCTGAACTCCCGCAACAACCTGGCCTACGCCTATGAGTCGGCGGGTGATCTGGGGCGGGCGATCCCGCTGTACGAGGTGACGCTGGCCGAGCGGGAGCGGGTGCTGGGCGACGACCACCCCGACACCCTGCAATCCCGCAACAACCTAGCCTCCGCCTACCAAGCGGCGGGTGATCTGAAGCGGGCACTCCCCCTGTTGGAGGTGACCCTGGCCGATTGCCAGCGGGTGCTGGGCGACGACCACTCCGACACCCTGCAATCCTGCAACAACCTAGCCGGCGTCTACTACACGGCGGGTGATCTGAAGCGGGCGATCCCGCTGCTGGAGGCCACCTTGGCTGATTGCCAGCGGGTATTAGGTGAGGATCACTCCCTGACCAAGACGGTGCGGGGAAACCTGGAAGCAGCCGGGTAGCAGGCTCGTCCAGAAGGTCTGCATACCGGGATGCGTGTCGTAGGTCGCTTCCCGGTGCCGCCGGTGCGTCTCACCCAGCCCGTGTCGTCGCCTGCAGCTATCCGCTCCGACCTCCCGTCACCGATCACCCCGCGTCACCTTGGAACTGGCCGTACCTGCTGGCCGCTGTCAGCCGACCCCCACTCGGAGGTTGAGAGGGGTCTCTCGACCTTCCCCGGGCTGAAACGCATATTTGCCCTCCTTCCTGTAAGCGGCCTCGTATATGTAGCCGAGAGTCGTTTCGCGATATCGCCGAGATGTGGCTTATGTCGGTGCTGTGAAGGTTTGTTGACCGGTGTTCGTTTTTTGATTTGTTCTGTCCTGTTCCGTTGACGTTCTGTTTTATCTTGATTTTGATCGTGCACTTCAGTTGACTTACCGCTGGTGTGTCATGAGACGCATCGCAACTGGTCAATCGCCCCTGACCTGTGGATTTATGGATCTGGGAGGTGTTAACGCCGATCCCACTGAAATGAGGGACGTGTCCGTTTGGTTGTGGCAACATGGCGCGGTGCGTCGCCTCGACGCCGAGCACCACACGGGATGGGTGAATTCGATGGAAACCCCGCAAAAGTTCTCCGCCGAAGCCGCGACTGATCGGCCGGCCCCTGTTCAGCCGCCGCAGTATCACGCGATGGCCGCGTTCGATATCTGCGGTTTCGGCAATAGCGGCGACCCGAACGTCATGAGGCACATGCGCAGCTGCATGTACCAGGTGATCCAGAGCGCCGCCGAGACCGCGCAGATGCGGTGGGTGGACTGCGAGTACGAGGACCGCGGCGACGGGCTCTATCTGCTGGCGCCTCCTGGCTACAGCGTGCACAGCCTGGTCGATCCGCTGGCACCGCTGATCCGCCGCGGCCTCGGCCAGGTCAACAGGACGCTGTCTGTGGACCATCGCCTGCGCCTGCGCATGGCCGTCCACCACGGCGAGCTCGTCCACGACGAGCACGGCGTGGTCAGCCCCGACCTGAACACGCTGTTCCGGCTACTCGATGCCCCAGTGCTGCGAGCGCGCTTCGAACAAGGCGACCTGGCCCTGATCGTGTCCGAGGACGTCTACCGACGTGTGGTCCGCTGGGGCACGGGCCTGATCGACCAGAAAGAGTTCGAGCCGCTCCTGATCGACTACAAGAAGACCTTGTGCGTGGCCTGGGCCGCGCTGCCGCCCCAGCCCGCCTCCGCGCCTGCCAAGGCGCTGCCCGATGTGCCACCTGACGTGCTGGGGAACAGGTTCGCCATCCTTGCGCTGCTCGAAAGTCTCATGGAACGAGCGAGGGACCTCCTCCAGGACGACGGACCGAGCTGACACCGTGCCGGTTGAGGCCGAGCAGCGCGGGGCAGGCACTGCGGGGTAGCGATGATGTCGCGGTGGCCCGGGTTGGCCACAGGTCGCTGACCCGGGAAACGGTCGGGTGCGGTCGATTCTGGTGAGCGTCATGAGCACATCGTCAGGGCTGTCTGCTCGCTTCGGCACGAAGAAGCCCCTCAGACAGATGTCCTTGATGAAGGGGGATGCTCCACGGGATGTGTCACTTTGGGGCACGTCGTGGTGCAGAGCCTTTAGGACGCGTCGTTCCAGCCGTGCGCGACGAAGGGGATACCGGTCAGGTAGGCGGCGATTCCGGCGGCAGGGTAGGGGATGGTGTGCTCGGGCAGGAGACGGGGGTCGTGCCATTGGATCTTGCCGCATTTGTGTGGTTCGGCGTTGTGGGGTTCACCGGTCCATCGGGTGGTGGTGAAGAACATTCCGATGCGGGCGAGGTCTGGACGTTGGCGGTGGTGGACGACGGTGATCAGGACCAGGTCGGCGGGGTCGATGTGGACGCCTACCTCTTCATGGGCTTCGCGGGCGGCGCCGTGGGTGAGCGGTTCGCCGTCGTCGAGGTGGCCTGAGGGCAGGTGGAGCATGCCGTCGCAGTAGCCGGTGCCCTGGCGCTCCAGCAGCAGGATCTCATCGCCGCGTTCGAGGATGACGTGGACGTCCACGATGGATCGATAACGGTCGGTCATGCTGCCCCTCCGGCGCGCCGGTTGCTGCGGTTCAGGATGAGGCCGAGGTTAGCGGTAGCACGATGCTGACCACGTGGGATGCCAGTAATTCGGGGCCGGTGATGGTGGAGTCGAGTTCAAGGATGCGGACCCCTTGCGCGGCGTACAGGGCGGACACGTCGTGGTAGCGGGCGATCTCCTTGGTGGTGATGTCGGGGTCGTCTTCGAAGCGGCCGTGTGATCCGCGCGCCTTTAGTCGGCGGCGGAGCTCGACGCCGCGGCAGGTGAGGAAGATGGCCAGGTCGGGGCGGTCCGCGTGCCGGTTCAGGTGGGTGATGAAGGTCTGTTCGACGCCGTCGATGGTCTGGAATACCAGCGATGAGGCGGTGTAGCGGTCGCACACGATGGTGGTTCCGGCCGCGAGCGCGGGCCGGATGACGGCGTCCAGGTGGTGGTAGCGGTCGGCGGCGACCAGGCAGGCCAGCGCGTACCCGTGGAACTGGTGGGTGCCGGCTCGGGCAAGCGCGCCGATCGGGCCGGGGGAGGGCTGGGC
>NZ_SMKU01000514.1 GCF_004349215.1 Actinomadura rubrisoli
GCGCGCCGGCCTGTTCGGGGCGGCGTCGGCGTGGATGGTGCTGGTCGACTCGATCGGGGCGGTCATGCTGCTGAACTCGATGCTGCGGCGCGCGCCGGCGAGCCGGTGGCCGCGTTGTCCTTCGGGACGCCGTTGGTGACGGTGCTGACGGCGTGGCCGGCGCTCGGGGATCGCTGGACGCGGTGGCGGTGGCGGTGGCGGGGGTGCGGGCGCGCAGGACCGCGACGGCGGCATAGGCGAGCAGGCCGCCCAGCAGGGCCGTCACGAACGTGACCAGGGGCGCGCCGCCGATGGAGGCGTACGGCGTCAGCGGGGTGGCGGTCTGGCTGAAGGCCAGCCGCGCCCACGGGAACCCGCCGAAGGGGACCCGGCCGCGGATCAGCTCCTCGCCGACCCACAGCGCGGCGGTCCACACCGGCCAGCCGGGCAGCCGCCCGACCACCGCGATCCCCGCGCCGAGCGGCAGGAAGTAGGCGGCCTGGACCAGGCTCAGCAGCACCCAGCCGTCCGGGCCGACCTTGATGATGCCGTCCAGGACGGGCAGGAAGAACGCCGCGCCGCCGGCGAAGCCCAGCCAGGCGCCGGTGCGGGCGTCCTGGCCGCGCAGCGCGAGGGTGAGCAGCGCGACGGCGACCGGGGCGAGCGGGGTGAGGTCGGCGGGCGGGAACGCCTGCCACAGCAGCAGCCCGGCGCCGACTGCCAGCAGCGTGCGGGGCCAGCCGGCGCGCCCGCCGCGCCGGGCGCGGGCCAGCCGTCCCGGGCGGGCGCCGGCGGCCGGTTCCGCGGCCGCGGGACGCTCCGGGAGGGTCTCCTGGGCCAACTCCACACCTCGTTCGCTCGATCCACTGGCCGGAACGCTACCGGCCCGCGGCGGCCAGGGCGACCACGGTCCGACCACGTTCCGATCACGGGCGCCCGCGGGCGCGGGCGCGTGGACGCGTGGACGCGGGCGCGGCGCCGCTGCCACCATCATCGCCTGCCCGGGACCGATCCGCCCCATCGGGAAGTGAACGGCCCCGTCCAAGGCGCAATCACCGGGGGCGGGGCAGGGCGCCCGGTAGCGGCCCGCGCGACGGCGCGACGCGGCGCGGCGCGCGGCCTCCGGGCAGGGCACCCAGGAAACGGCCAGCGCGACGCGCGGCAGGGCGCAGCGCACGGCAGGACGGCAGAGCGGCAGGGCACGGCGGCAGGGCACGGGAGAGGGCCCGCGACACCCATCGGGCCGGAGTCGTCCCACAGGCGGTGAGAACGAGGCTCCGTTTTCTACTGGATGTCCGGGCCCTTCCCGTGGTCCAAGCCCCCGCACGATCGGGCGGCTCCGCTCGGACACGGCTTCCGGATCACCGCACTGGCTCGGACGGGCGGGGGCGTGGTCCGCATCCGTCCCGTCGTCGCGCGGTGGGCCGTGGCGCCTCGGGCGGCCGATCGGTGAGTCCCGTGCTGGACTGCAGCAAAACTACCGGCTTCCACCGCCTTGTCAACCGCCGCATGTTCTGCGGCTACTCCTTGTTTCGCCAGCTCAACACCATGATCGCGATGTACGGCCATTTCACGGGCCAGGCGGGGCGATCAAGAAGGGGACCGCCGGGCCCCGGCCCGGTCCGGTGCCGGGATCAGACGCCGGGGCCGGGCACGACGACGGTTCCGGTGGCGGTGACCGCCACGATCGGCTCGGCCAGGACCTCCGCCGCCGACGCGCCCTGGCCGGGACGGCCACGGCACACCACGCGCGCCTGGAACTCCAGGGTGCGGCTGCGGGTCCCGACGCGGGTGACCACGGCGGTGGCCTCCAGCACGTCCCCGGCCCGCACGGGCGCGCGGAACTGCACGTCGGAGTAGGAGGCGAACAGCCCCTCGTCGCCGTCGGCGCGGATGCACACCTCCGTCGCCACGTCCCCGAACAGGCCCAGCACGTAGGCGCCGTCGACCAGGTCCCCGGCGTAGTGGGCGTGCGCGTAGGGCACGTACCGGCGGTGGGTGACGGTCAGCCCCTCGCGGGGGTCGCTCATCGGTCGTCCCTACCTTCTTGATCGCGGTCGCCCTGGTCGCGGTCGCCGCCTCGCGGGTCCGGGTCGTCCGCGCCGGGCCCGTCCCCGCCCGGGGCCGGCTCCCCCGGCAGCAGGGCGTGGACGAGGTAGCTGGCCACCTCGGCGGGCGTGGTGCCCTTGCCGAAGATCCGGTCGACGCCCAGGTCCCGCTCGGTGACGGTGTCGAACCGGGGGCCGCCGACCACCAGCAGCGGCCGTCCCATCCCGGCGGCCACGGCGGTCGGGTACTCGGCGTGGAACGCCGACGCCATCTGCTTGGTGTTGTGCAGGTGCGCGTTCTTCTGCGTGACGACCTGGGAGACCAGCACGGCGTCGGCGTCCTCGGCCTTGGCGCGCTCCACCAGCTCGGCCACGGTGACCTGGGCGCCCATGTTCACCACCTGGATCTCCCGGTAGTACTCCAGGCCCTTCTCCCCCGCGAACCCCTTGACGTTGAGGATCGCGTCGATGCCGACGGTGTGGGCGTCGGTGCCGATGCAGGCGCCCACCACCACCAGCCGCCGGTTCAGCGCCCCCCGGATCGCCAGGTTCACCTCCTGCGCCGACAGCAGCGGGTACGCGCGCTCCTCCGGGGCGGGGATGGCGGCGTAGTCGATGAGGTGCCCGGCCCTGCCGTAGACGATGAAGAAGGTGAAGTGGGGGCCCATCGGCTTGGCGTGCACGACGCTGGCCGGGTCCAGGCCCATCTTCCCGGCCAGCTGCAGGGCGGCGGCCTCGGCGCGACGCCCGGCGGGGATCGGCAGGGTGAACGACATCTGCACCATCCCGTCGCCGGTGGTGTCGCCGTAGGGGCGGATCACCTGCCGGGTGTCGGCGGGCTCGGCGGGCGCGTGCGCGCCGGGGGTCTCGACCGTCATGCGGGCACCTCCTGCTCGGCGGCGCCGCCGGTGTGGGCGGCGTGCGGGTCCTCGGCGTCCAGGATCTCGATGGCGGGATTGAAGTACCCGTCGGCATGCGGGACGACGCCGTCCAGGCCCTTGCCGCCGTCGGGGGGGCGGCGGGTGACGCCGAAGGTGCCCTCGGCGATCACGGTGAGCAGCCCGTCGCCGTTGACGCGCTCCAGCAGCTCCACCGACTCCGACAGCACCCGCCGGGCCCGCTGGACCAGCATCCCGTCCGGGCGGGGCTGGAAGTCCTCGGCCAGCCCCCCGCAGGCGTCCCGGACGTAGCGGACGTTCTCCAGCGCCAGGTCGCGGTCCGACAGCCAGGGGGTGTGGATCCCCTCGGTCATCATCCCGATCAGGATGATCGACTGGCCGGTCATCACCCCGGCGAGGTTGAAGAAGGCGTCCAGCAGGTACCCGGCGAAGATGTTGCCGGTCATGTGCTTGGTCGGCGGCATGTACTTCAGCGGCGCGTCCGGGAACAGCTCCCGCACCAGCTGCGCGTGGGCCAGCTCCAGCCGGAACGACTCGGGGACCGCCGGGTTGATCTCGAACGCGTGGCCGAGGCCGAGCTGGGCGTCGGCCAGGCCCGCCTCGTGCCCGAACCGCTCGTTCAGCAGCTGGCTGACGACCACGGTGTGCGCGGCGTCGACCGCGTCGGCGGTGGTGAGGTAGTTGTCCTCGCCGGTGTTGATCACGATGCCGGCGCGGGCGTGGACCTGCCGGGAGAACCGCTGGTCGATGAACGTGCGGCGGGGGTTGATGTCGCGGAAGATGATCCCGTACATGCAGTCGTTGAGCATCATGTCCAGGCGCTCCAGCCCCGCCAGCGCCGCGATCTCCGGCATGCACAGCCCGGAGGCGTAGTTGGTCAGCCGCACGTACCGGCCGAGCTCGCGCGACACCTCGTCCAGCGCCGCGCGCATCAGCCGGAAGTTCTCCTGCGTGGCGTAGGTGCCGGCGTAGCCCTCGCGGGTCGCGCCCTCGGGGACGAAGTCCAGCAGCGACTGCCCGGTCGAGCGGATCACCGCGACGACGTCGGCGCCCTCCCGGGCGGCGGCCTGCGCCTGCGGGATGTCCTCGTAGATGTCGCCGGTCGCCACGATCAGGTAGACCAGCGGCTGCGGCGGGTCCGCCCGGTCGGGGGTGGGCAGCTCGGCCAGCAGCCGGTCGCGCTCGGCGCGGCGACGGTCCAGGCGGGCCACGCCCTCGCGGGCGGCGCGGCGCGCGGCGTCACGGGCGCGCCCGGCGTCGGCGCCGGCCGGCAGCCGGAACGACACGCGGCCGCGCGCGGCGTCGCGGGCGAGGCCGGCCAGGGTGCCGTGGGGGCCGCTCAGCAGGGCGTCCCACACCGGCAGGGCCAGGCCGTGCTCCAGGCCCACCTGGTCACGGACGGCGTCGGCGAGGTGGTTGACCCAGGGCCGGCCGCCGTCGTCGGCGCCGGTCAGGCCCGCCAGCCGCAGCAGCGCCCGCTCGACCGAGACCGTGGTGTGGGAGCGGGCCATCCCGATGATCGGCTCGGCGGCCCGGGCGGCCAGCCGCCGCGCGGTGCGCACCACCTCCGGATCGAGACCGAGCTTCCCCTGCGGCGCCATCGCCGTCTCCCCTCACGCGGCCGCCCCTCTCAGGCCGGACCCCGAACAATCGTCCTTCGCGTCGCGTCGTCTACGGGAGATCTTCCGGCAAGCACACCGGAATCCGCAAGAACTCCCAGCACTTCCCCCCGGTGCGGGACGACCCGCCGCCCT
>NZ_SMKU01000515.1 GCF_004349215.1 Actinomadura rubrisoli
CGCCACTGGACCCAGACCGGGCGGGCGCCCGCCTTGGCGCCGCCCCGCCCGGTCTGGGTCCAGTGGCGAGGGCCTCCCCTCCCGGGCCCCCGCCACCGGACCGTCGGACCACACGGGAACTTCAGTGGCTGGCCTTCGCTGTCATGGTCCGCGGAAGCAGCCGGTGCTTCTCCGCCAGGAGGAGCGGACCATGACCTCTCCGGCCACTGGCAAGTCTTCCTGGCGGAGGGCTGGGCCGCATCGGGAGACATCCCGATTCCTCATACCTAGAAGGCCCGATGGGGGGAAGGTCGGTGCCCGTAGGTCCCGCGTACAACCGCGTACGACAGAGAAGGGACGGGCCACCGTGTGGTGGACCGTCCCTCCTGAGACTGCTCGGGCGCCCAAGGCCAGGGCGGGCCCGGGCGTCAGCGCGGGACGCGCGCGACGCAGATGACCGTCTGGCCGAACGGCGGCCGGACGAGCCGCTCGATGGCGCGCGTGAGCGGCACGACCGTCCGGTCGTAGATCTTGACGAGCTTGGGGTCGGGGTAGCCCGCGCCACCGCGGCGGACCGCGAACCACCAGGCGATGCCGCCCAGGAAGTTGATCGGCTTGAGCACCTCGGGGACCAGCCCGGCCGCGCGGACCGACGCCTCCAGCGTCGCCGGGGTGTAGCGGGTCACGTGCCCGACCTTGCGGTCGAACTCCCCGTACAGCTGCATGTAGCCGGGGACCCAGATGACGATCCGGCCGCCCGGCAGGGTGACCGCGGCCAGGTCGCGCAGCGCCTGGACGTCGTCCTTGATGTGCTCCAGGACGTTCATCATCACGACGGTGTCGACCTTCTGCCGGATCTCGACCGCGGCCGGCAGCTCCAGGTCGATCACCTCGACGTCGTCGTTGCCGTCGTACCGCTTGCGCAGCTCGCCCACGCAGTACGGGTCGTTGTCGCTGACGACGAGGTAGTCGAGCCGTCCCGCGAACTGCTCGGAGAAGTGCCCGAGCCCGGACCCGATCTCCAGCAGCGAGCGGCCCACGTGCGGGGCGACGGTCTCGTACTCGTACTTGCGGTAGTTGCGGGCCTCGTCGCCGCCGAGGTGGTTCTCCAGTGCCCCCTCACCCGCCGCGGGCTGGACGACGTCGCCTTCGGCCGTGGCGGCGGCCGGGGCGGTCTTCGGCTTGCTGCCGAGGAGGTTGAGGAGGGTGCCTGCGATGGACTTCTTCTGAGCTGGTGGCTGCATACTTCCCGCTCGCTGGGTGCGTTGGCGTTCGGCTGTCGTTTCGCCGGATCGAAGGACCGGATCCCCCGGGACGGTCTTGATCTCGGGCGCAAAGTCGGGACAGTCTACCCATCCGTACGACCCGCCGACGCCGGGCGTTCACCTTGCCCGCGCCCGGCGGCCGGCGAACTCCGCGCCGCCGCGCGCGTGCTCCTGGCCGCCGCGCGCGCGTGTAAGGGGCGATGCCAGGCGAGGTCACCGTAGCGCACCGCGCGCCGATGGTCACGGACGGTTCCGCATTTCGTGCCGGGACGGCGCCCCGGCCACGGATCCGTCGCCGGACCGTCAGCCGATGGTGCGGTGGACGGACTCCTTCCCGCTCGGCCCGGGTTCGGTGGAGGCGATCCACGGGCCGGGGATGGACGGGTCCAGGACGCCCTCCTCCACCCAGGCGAAGTCGCCCGCGAGGACGGCCCGGGCCAGCTTCACGTCCATCGCGTCGGTGTTGCGCCACAGCCCGTCGAAGAGCTCCTCGACGCGGACGCGGGCCTGCCGGCAGAACGCGTCGGCCAGGAGCACGGCGGACGCGCCGGGCGCCGTGGCCGGACCCGTGCCGCCGGAGCCGGAGCCCGCGATCGGGCCCTCCGGCGCGGTGTCGGCCTGGGCGCGGACGCACACGGCGCTCATCGCGTACAGCTCGGCGCCGATGTCGACCATGCGGCCGAGGAAGCCCTGCCGGTACTCCAGGTCGCCCTGCCAGCGGCCCGCCGCGTAGAAGATGGACCGGGCCAGCTTGCGCGAGGCCCGCTCGACGTAGCGCAGGTGCCGCGCCAGCGGGCCGAACTCGCCGTAGGCGCCGGGGCGCTGCCCCGCGCCGGTGACGAGCGTGGGCAGCCAGCGCGCGTAGAAGCCGCCCGCCCGCGCCGCCGCGCGCGCCTTCTGCCCGGTGGTCGTCTCCGGATCGATGATGTCACCGGCCACCGACAGATGCGCGTCCACCGCCTCCCGGGCGATGAGCAGATGCATGATCTCGGTGGAGCCCTCGAAGATCCGGTTGATGCGCAGGTCGCGGAGCAGCTGCTCGGCGGGCACGCCGCGCTCGCCCCGGGCGGCGAGCGACTCGGCGGTCTCGTAGCCGCGGCCGCCGCGCAGCTGCACCAGCTCGTCGGCGACGCGGCAGGCCATCTCCGACGACCACAGCTTGGCGAGCGCCGCCTCGATCCTGATGTCGCCCCGCTCGTCGTCGGCGAGCTGGCCGGACAGGTCGAGCACGGCCTCCAGCGCGTACGCGGTGGCGGCGATGAACGCGACCTTCCTGGACACCGCCTCGTGCTCGCCGACGGGACGGCCCCACTGGACCCGCTCTTTGGTCCACTCGCGGGCGATCTTGGCGGACCACTTGGCGCTCGCGGCGCAGATCGCGGGCAGCGACAGCCGCCCGGTGTTGAGCGTGGTGAGCGCGATCTTCAGGCCCGCGCCCTCCTGCCCGATCAGGTTGGCGGCCGGGACGCGGACGTCGTGGAAGCGCGTCACGCCGTTCTCGATGCCGCGCAGCCCCATGAAGGCGTTGCGGTTCTCGACGGTGATGCCGGGCGTGGACATGTCCACGACGAACGCGGAGATGCCGCCGCGGTGCCCGTCCGACTTCGGGACCCGCGCCATGACGACGACGAGGTCGGCGACCACGCCGTTCGTCGTCCACAGCTTGACGCCGTTGAGGACGTAGGAGTCGCCGTCCGGGACGGCGGTGGCGCGGAGCCTGGCCGGGTCCGAGCCGACGTCGGGCTCGGTGAGCAGGAACGCGCTGATCTCGTTGGCGCACCGCGGCAGCCAGTAGTCCTTCTGGGCGTCGGTGCCGAACATCTTGATCGGCTGCGGGACGCCGATGGACTGGTGGGCCGACAGCAGCGCGCCGAGGGCCGGGCTGACCGAGCCGATGATCATCAGGGCGCGGCCGTAGTAGAGCTGGCCGAGCCCGAGACCGCCGTACCGCTCCGGGATCTTCATGCCGAGCGCGCCCATGGCCCGCAGGCCCTTGACCACGTCGTCCGGAATGCGCGACTCCCGCTCGATCACGGCCGGATCGATCTTGGTGGTGCAGAATTCGGCGAGCCGGGCGAGGAATTCCTCGCCCTTGCGGCGTGCCTCGTCCCCGGGACGCGGATGCGGGTGGATGAGATCGAGGCGGAAATCGCCCAGGAAGAGTTGTTTGCCGAAGCTGGGCAGCCGCCATTCGGTCTCGCGCGCCTCCTCGGCGACCCTCCGGGCGGTCCGCTCGTCGACGGGACTCGGGCTGCGACTCGGCTGGCTCATGCCGGCTCCTTCGAAGCGACTTCCCTGTGCCCCGAAGTTACTCCCCGGTTGTACCTATGAGTAGTCCCCTGCCGGTGCTGGCGTGTCGCACGCGTTCGGCGCGGTCCTAGGGAAGAAAGTTGTCGCCATCAAGAAAGATATCCATAAAGGACCGTTCCAGTCGCCGGGCATTCGGGTGAGAATTCCAGAAAACACCCCGAACGGACACGGGAAGTGATCCAATGGTTTCGAATGTGACCCGTTGCCTTGACCCTGCCGGGCCGGAGGGGTTCGCCGTGCGTGATGGATGAGCCACGCAGACCAACACTGATCGCCTCGGTGCAGCGCGCTCTGCGTCTCATGGAGGCGGTGGCGTCGCACCCGAGCGGGGCGCCCGCCAAGCAGCTCGCCCGCGAGGCCGGGCTTCCGCTCGCCACCGCCTACCACCTGCTGCGCACCCTCGCCTTCGAGGGCTACGCCGTGCGGCTGTCGGACGGCGTGTGGGTGCTCGGCGACCGCGTCCAGCACCTGTACGGCCAGAGCAGGATGCAGCAGGTGTTCGCCTGCGTCCGCCCGACCCTCACCGCGCTGCGGGACGAGCTGGGCGCCGCCGCCTATTTCGGCCTGCTCGTGGACGACGAGATCCGCCTCATCGACGTCGCCGACGGCCCGCGTACCCCGCGCGTCGACTTCTGGGTCGGCTTCGGCGACGCCGCGCACGCCACCGCGATCGGCAAGTGCGTGCTGAGCCAGCTCGACGAGGACCGCCGCCGCGACTACCTGTCACGGCACCCGCTGGTCGACCTCACCCCGCACACCATCACCGAGCCCCGGCGGCTGCTCAGGACGCTCAGCACGCCCATCGGCCTGTCGATCGACCGCGAGGAGTACGCCCTGGGCACCGGCTGCGCCGCCGTCCCGGTGACCGACGCGAGCGGCGGCGTCGTCGGCGCGCTCGCGATCTCCTGTCCCCCGGAGCGCCTCGCGCAGATCGACGCGTTCGCCCACCGCCTGCAGGCCGCCGCCGCCCGCATTCAGCGCTCCCTCGCCCTCACCCCCTGACCGATCACCCGAGCCGCAGCTGCCGGGCCGGACGACCAGGCGGCCCGGCCAACCGGGCGAGGCCAGACGGGCCGGGATCAGGCAACCGGGCGGCCAAGCCGAGGGGACCAGGC
>NZ_SMKU01000516.1 GCF_004349215.1 Actinomadura rubrisoli
ACCCCGGTCCCCGTCATCCCCCCGACCGGCGCCGGGACGGGCGGGTGTTCCAACTGCGGAAGCGTCCACAGCGTGCGGGTGCTGCCCGACGGGCGGCACCGCTGCAACTGCGGACACCGCTGGACCCCGCCGACTCTGCCGACCGGCACTTTGAACACCCGCTCGGGGCAGGAGACGCGGTGACCGCGATCACGCATGTCGTGCAGTACTCGGGCGGGATCGGCAGTTGGGCCGCCGCGCAACGTGTGGCCGCCGAGCACGGCACCGGCAACCTGGTGCTGTTGTTCGCCGATACCGGTGTGGAGGACGATGACCTGTACCGGTTCCTGGAGGAGTCGGCGGCCCAACTCGGGGCGCCGCTGGTGCGGGTGGCCGATGGCCGCACCCAGTTCGAGGTGTTCACCGATCAGCGGTTTCTCGGCAACTCCCGGCTGGCGCCGTGCTCGGCGCATCTCAAGCAGCGCCCGTGCCGCCGGTGGCTGGAGGCCAACGCCGACCCCGCCCGCACCGTGCTTCATGTGGGGATCGACTGGTCAGAGACCCGGCGCCTGCCCGCGATCGTCAAAGGGTGGGCGCCCTGGACGGTGCGGTTCCCGATGTGCGACGAACCGCACCTGACCAAACGCCAGATGCTCGACTGGGCCCGCGCCCTGGACGTCACCCCGCCCCGGCTGTACGAGCTGGGCTTTGCCCACAACAACTGTGGCGGCGCGTGCGTGCGTGCCGGCCAGCGGCAGTGGAAACATCTGCTGGCTACCTTCCCCGACCGCTACGCCGCCGCCGAAGCGAGCGAGCAACGCATCCGCGCCGACCTCGGCGACGTCGCGATCCTGCGCGAACGGGTCCGCGGCGAGTCTCGCCCGCTCACGCTGACCGAACTCCGCCGCCGCCAACAGGACACCCTGCTATGAGCCGCCGAAGCTCCGCGCGGTTCTGGGATCCGCGCGGGGACCGGTACGGCATCCCGACCTATCCGTGGCGGTTGGCGCCGTCGCATCTGGCGACGCGCCGCCAGCTCGCCGCCGCTGGGCTGCGCCCCGGCGGTCAGGACGTGGTGGCACAGGTGCTCTGGCGCCGGTGGCGCGGGCTCGGGGTGGCCTACCTGTACGACCGGCGGCTGGCGCTGCCCAAACGCGCCCCGAGCTCGGCGCAGCGGGCCGCACTGGCCAAGGCACTGGCGGCCCGCCGCACCTGCCCGCGTTGCGCGACCGATCGCGGTTACGTGCTGCCCCGGCGGCTGGGCTGCTGCCTGGAATGCGCCGAGCCGTGGGAGCTGAACACCGCCTAACACCCCCGGCACCCGGGCTCCGCCCCCCGCCTCCGCTTTCTGCCGACCAACTTCCTGCTGACCTGCTGTGAAAGGACGCCGCCGTGACCGTTTCCGCTTCGAACTCGCCCGGGAACTCGCCCGGCCCGGATCTCGGGCGTCCCTCGCCGTGGGTGCTGCCCGAAGACGGGATCGTGGACCCGATCGCGGTCGAGATCGCCGCCACCGGGGCGCGGCGGGTGGCGCTGACCCGCACCGAGCGTCTGCTGGCCGCCGCCCGCATCCTGGCTGCCGGCCACCCGTGCACGGAGATCTCTCGGCGCCTGCACGTGTCCGGCCACACGGCCCGGACGCTGGCCGCTCAGCTCCGCGACCTCGGCCCGGTTCCCGACGTATGGGCTCCGGCCAACCCGGGCGCTGCCTGATGCCCCGCCCACGGCTCAACCGGCGCGAGATGCCCCAGGCGCAGCCGATCCCGCCCGGCTACGAGCAGACCACCGCATCCAGTTACCCGTGGAGCGGTGGCGAGGAGAGCTGGGACGCCGACGAGGCAGCCGTGCTGCTGGCCCTGGCCGATGCGGGCGGGGACTTGACCGCCCACCCAACCATCCATCTGGGGAAAAGGAAGTGAGCACGTCACCGTCCTACCAGCCCCCGTCCACGCCCCAGTAGCCGTGCGCATCCTCGGCGCAGCCAAATGCACGGCAAGGAATGAAAGGCGGCAAGCAGATGGCCGGCACGCGGATCGTGTTCGTCTGGCGCATCGTGATCCATCACATCGCAGACGAGAACGGAAACCGCAAGATCCTGACGTACGAGAAGGAGGACGACGCGCGGTCCCGGTTCGAGGAGTTCCGCGACTACTGGGGCACCGGCCGGAACGGAAACGGCCACACCTACAAGCTGGTGCACCCCACGTCGAACCTGGTGGCCGAAAGTTTCGACTCCCAATAAGCCGCCCCGGTTCAGGAGGGACACCCGATGACATTCGACAACCACGGAAAGATCATCAGAATCGTCCGCGATGCGACCCAGGTGTTGCGCAACGACGACACCGGCGTCCTCAGCATCCAGCGGACCCCGACGTTCAACATCGTCGGCCGCGACCTCTGCCACGCCGAGTACATCACCGTGGACGGCGAATACGGGCAAGTGTGCACGCCGCTGAGGGAGCGCCGGTTCTACATCCGCGGCCCCCACGCCGCCCCGACCGACGCCGACGACAGCGTCCGGTTCCACGACACGATCGAGTCCGCACTGTCGGAGGCTATGGGGCGGATCTCATGAAGCAGTGCGGCATGGTGACGGAGGCCGATGTCATGACCGAGTACTTCGCGGTCATCACGATCAGCAAGCCGACCAACAACGGTACTGGTGCCCTGCAGGGCACGTTCACGTGCACCATGCGGGTCGGCGCGGGCACCACGCGGTCCGCAATCTACGAGCACGTCCTCAAGACGATGCCCCGCCAGTTCCAGGGCGGGAACGTCATGTTCTTCAGCGCCGAGCCGAACCGCACCCCGCACTGAGATCAGCCGGACAGGGGCCTTCCCCCTTTGCTTTTCTTCTGGGCCGAGAACCTTCCCCCAGGGAGACTCCCAATGACCAATTCCGTGTTCTCCGCCGCCGACCTGGACCTGATCGCGCGGGCGCTGAATGCGCGGGCCGACATCTACGCCCGGGTGGCGGGGATGGCGGTCACGGTGCCCGACCACGAGATCGCGGCTCGGGCCACATGCCGTTACCGCACCCTGGCCAATCGGGTCTGCGCAGCCCGCAACGCAGCCCGAACCGCGCCTCGCACCGCACGACCCTGCGGCCCCGGATTCTTCGTGGAAGGAGCACCGGACCCCGATGGACAGCATGGATGAGACGGCCGATTGGCCGACCAGTCCCGGCGATGACGGCCCGGGCGATGACGGTCCGGGCGATGACAGCCGCGGCGATGCCCGGCCGGAAGGCTCCGGCCGCGCGGCGGCCGGGCTGCCCGGTGTTGGGCGTATCGCCTTGAGCAAGCGCGGTGAGCTGGCGTGTAAGGCCGTCCTGGTGGTGGTGGGCGCCCTGTACGTGGTGCTGATGTGGGTGTCCTACACCAACGCCCGCACGGCGCTGCTGGAGGCTGGGGAGCCAAGGCATCTGGCGGAGCTGCTGCCGCTGGGCTTTGACGTGGCTGGCACGGTGCTGGTGGCGCTGTCGCTGGTGCTGGCCGTCAAGGAATCGCGCGGCCAGTTGGTCACCCGGCTGTACGGGATCGTGCTGGTGGTGATCAGCGCCGGGATCGGCGCCTGGTACGGGCGCACGGTCGGCGGCGGCTGGTTCAGCTGGTTCGTGGCCGCACACGCGCTGATGGCGGTCACCCTGGCGGTGTTCGCCGAGTCGGTGGCCTGGCTGCTGCGGGCCCGGATCGACGCCGCCATCGGCGTGGAACGCGTCCCGATGGTGATGTGCCTGACCAATCCCGGCGCGTGGCGGGAGGCGAACCTGTACCGGCTCCGGCACCGTTCCCCCGTTTCTTCCGCCCTGGTCGTAAGGGACGAGAAGATCAAGGCGGTTTCCCGGGTGGTGGAAGCAGCCCAAGAGGATGCCGGGTACAAAGGCGCCAAAGCCAAAAAGGTGCGGGCGGCGATCATGCGGGCCTGCCGGGACGGCACCCTGCCCGTCGAGGCGATCGACCGAGCCTGCGAAACCGGCCTGGACGAGACCGCTTCCCGCCGCCTCCTGGTCGACGCCGCAAAGGCGATGATGGCCAGCACCGCGACCGATGCCATTTCCGGGACCGACCCCCTGGCCGAACTGCTCGGCGGGCACGACGGGGAAGATCTGAGGAAGATCCGGGGAAGCGGCGCAGTGGGACAGAGCTGGGGCGATGCCCAGGGCGGGGAAGATCTGGGAAAGATCCCGGGAAGCCCTGGAAAGGTGCTGGAACGCGGCCACAATCTCAGCGAAGACCGCATGTCGCAAATCATCACCACCATCGAAGAAAGCACCGGAAAATCCCTGACAATCTCTGAGATCGCGTACGCGCTGAGCATCAGCAATGCCAGGGCAACAGCGATCCGGAATATCACGCCGAAAGTCAAGCAGAACGGCGTCGGACGGCACCGGTAAGCCCTCGCCAGACAACACCGGGCATGGAACTGGAGTGAGCCGCGAGCCTGCCACCTTCCCCCAATCCATCTGGAGCCCTATGGAGAAGATCAAGACCAAACCCGTCCGCGGCCAGGATCTCCGCCAAGGTGACGTTCTCGCCTCCGGTGATGAGGTCACCGACGTCCACCACGACCCGGAAGGCACCTGAATCGAGACGTTCCGGGGAAACTTCGGCTACGCCGACGGGCAGACCTGGCGGGTTCAACTCCCCAGACCGCCACGCTGATCACCCGGCAGCGCCTAAACCGGC
>NZ_SMKU01000517.1 GCF_004349215.1 Actinomadura rubrisoli
GTTTGGCGGCCAGGCCGGGGGCGCCGCTGCCGCCTCCGTGCCGGCGGGGCCGTTTGGGGATGGTGTCGCGCGGGGCACCGGTTCCGGCGAGGAACAACTGGTGGTGGCGGACCTGCCGGACGTAGGGCAGCAGCACCCGGTGGCGGGGGACCTTCAGCGGGGGCCGGTCGAGGCCGGCCTGGACCCAGCAGGACCGGCAATGGTCCTTCTTCAGATGCCGGTCGCGGCTGCAGGCGGCGCAGGGTCCGGTGCCGGGGTTGCGTGCCTGGAAGCCATAGCAGACCAGGCAGAGTCCGCGGTGGGCCATGCCGCCCCAGGCGTCACAGGCCAGGCAGCTGGCCGCCGGCCACTTGGGTGTTCGGCTCACCGGTCAGGTGGGCGGAAGCGAACGGCCGTCACGACGGCGAGGCAGCACCGTCGGGCCGGACGAACTGGCGGCGGCGGCCGGGGCCTCGGCCTCGGGCAGGGCGTCGACCTTGTCCGGTTCGGGGATCAGCAGCTCGCCGATCTGGCAGTCCAAGACCTTGCAGATGACGTCGAGGTCGGCGAGCTTGACCGAGACCGGCTGCCCGGACCACAGCCCGGACATCTTGCCGGCCGAGATGACAAGACCGTGCTCGGCCAGGCTGCGCTGCAGCTCCGAGGCCTTCCAGACGCCGCGGTTCGCCGCGGCCAGGCGCAGGTTCCATCTCACGGTTCACAATCCCTTCAGCCGAGCGGCGGCACGTTGTTGACCTGCGATCCAGGCGTCTTCGACGTGGGTTCGGTGGACGTGCACGTAGTGCATCGTGGTGGCGATCCAGGCGTGTCCGAGGGCTTCCTGGATCGCGACCAGGTCCATCCCGCCCGAATACAGCTGGCTCGCGCAGAAATGCCGCAGCACGTGCGGGGTCAGCTTCGCTGTCCAGTCCGGCAGATGCCGGGTGGTGGCCTCGGCGAGCGCGGCGCGCAGCCGGTCGTCTCCGATCCGGCCGCTGGAGCCGTCGGCGTTGCGGCGTTCGGAGGGAAACAGCGGCGCGCGGTGTCGGGTGTGGTCTCGGTCGAAATGGCCCCAGACGTCTTGCACGAACCACCGCAACGTCCGGTCCGCACCGTTGATCAGCGGCACCATCCGCTCGCGCGGACCGGAGCCCCGCGCGCCCTTGCCGTGCCGGACATGGAGCTTGCCGAACCGGCCCAGACCCCACTTCACGTCGGCCAGGTCCAGGGTGCGGACCTCGTTGATACGCAGCCCGACGTCGGCCATCAACTTGGCGGCCGCGTAGTTGCGGGCAGTCGGCGCGAACTTCCGGCAGGTCGCCAGATCCGACCGCCATCCGGCGAACAGCTGGTCGATCTGGGCGGTCGATGGCGGGATCCGCAGCGCCGCCCCGCGTCCGCCGCGCGGCCGGTTCATCTCATCGATCGGACACGCCACCACATGCCCGGTCAGCTGGTGGATCTCGGGCTGGTGCCGCAGCTCCAGGAACAGGAAGTAGGTCTTGAGTGCCTGCGCTCGCGCCAGCCGGGTTCCCTTCGCCGCCTCCCGCAGCACACGACCGAAATACAGATCGGCGTCGGCGGGCTGCATCTCCCACAACGGGCGGCCGAGCCAAGCGCGGACCTGGTCCAGATGACCGACATCACCACTGACCGTGCTGTCGGCGAGCCCCGCCGACGCCCGGGCGAGCACGAAACCGGCCAGTACATCGGTCTCGAACGCCGCCACCTCCTCGGGCCCGGCAGGCGCACGCACATCCCGAAGATCCCGGACCGCCGCCAGACCCAACCCGAGCCACCACACCTTCACACAAGCCACAGCTCGATCGGAGCCAACGAAATTTTTTCAGAAATCCTGAAGATCCATCAGCGGACCATGATCGCACAGCCCAAGACTGTGAAACACCAGCCCCAGCTCCATGAGCAGACGACCACACAGAGCCAGGCAGACAGGAACCTGCGGGTTGTTGCACACACCGGAGCCACCCGATGAACCACTCCACTCACAACAATCCCGAACCGACCCCAGGGCCAGCCCCGGTGTTGGCTTCGGTTTGGGCGACCGGGCGAGCTGGTGATCGATCCGATGTGCGGGATCGGTACCACCCTGGTCGAGGCCATCTGCCTGGGCCGCGACGCCGTGGGAGTGGAGTACGAACGCGACTTCGTCGATCTGGCCCTGGGCAACCTGCGGCACGCTTACGCCCGCGGTGCCACCGGCCGTGCTGAGCTGGCGTGCGGTGACGCCCGCAACATCGCCGCCGTGTTCGCCCCGCTGCGTGGCAAGGCCAGCCTGGTGCTCACCTCACCGCCCTACGGCTCCCACACCCACGGCCACCTCCGCTCCAGCCGCGACAACAACGGCGGCAAGATCGTCAAACGGCACTACCGCTACTCCAGCGACAACGCCAACCTCGCCTACCAGTCCCTACCCGGACTGCTGGAGGGATTCGGTGTCATCCTGGCCGGCAGCGCCACCCTGCTCCAGCCGTCCGGCATCGTCGCGGTCACCGTCCGGCCCATCCGGGTCAAGGGCGAGCTGATCGACCTTCCCGGCCTGGTCATCGACACCGCCCACCAGCACGGCCTGGCCCTGGCCGGCCGCTACGTCGCCCTGCTCGCCGGCCTGCGCGACGGCGCGCTGGTCAACCGGGCCTCGTTCTTCCAGATGCTGGAAACCCGCCGCGCCCGCGAACGCGGCATCCCCGCCTGCGCCACCGCCCACGAAGACCTCCTGATCTTCCAACAGGCCACGGCGGACGGGGATAGCCGGTTAACAGCTTTGCCGGTTCCGGCGAGTGGGCCTGCGACTGGGTGGCCGTCTCGCCGTCAGCGCTGTGCAGGCGCTTGATGTGGTTTGACCCTGCTCAACGAGGTGGTGCTGGATCTACCGACCGGTTCCGGTACGGCGCCGACCTTCGCATGCGTGGGGTGGTCACTCGATGAGCACTCCGGACGACACCAAACGCAGGGTGCGGGTTTCGGTGCCTGAGGAACCGCCACAGTTCACGCCGGACGCAGCCCGGGTCCTGCTGCGGAACCTGCTCGCCGCGCGTTCCCGGCCCGTCCCATCATCCGAGCCCCGACAGGAGAACAGCAAATGACACTGCCGACCACGCCTGTGCCACAGACGGCCGTCCATTCGCAGAAGTTGAGGTTCGCCTTCTACGGGCGGGTCTCGACCGAGGACAACCAAGACCCGGCGGCCTCGCGTGCCTGGCAGCTCCGTCGGGCACGTGCGCTCATCGAGCCCAGGAGAGGGGTGATCGTCGCCGAGTTCTTCGACGTCGACAAGTCCCGCTCGATCCCCTGGGCGCGCCGTCCCCAAGCTTCGCAACTGGTCTCTGAGCTCAAGAATCTCCAACGGAACTTCGACGCGGTGGTGATCGGAGAGCCGCACCGCGAGTTCTACGGAAACCAGTACTCCCTGACCTTCCCGATCTTCGAGCACTTCACGATCCCGCTCTGGGTTCCCGAAGTCGGCGGACCCATCGACCCGGCCAACGAAGCCCACGACATGATCATGGGCGTGTTCGGCGGCCTGTCCAAAGGCGAACGCAACCGGATCAAGATCCGCGTGCGCTCGGCGATGGCCGCGATCACCGCGACCGAGGGCCGCTACCTCGGCGGACGGCCGCCCTACGGGTACCGGCTCGAGGACGCCGGTCTACACCCCAACCCGGCCAAGGCTGCTGACGGCAAGCGGCTCAAGCATCTGGTGATCGATGAGTTCGCGGCGGGCATCGTGCAGCGGATCTTCGCCGAGTTCCTCGGCATGCGCAATCACCGGAAAAGAGGTTGCTTCGCCATTGCCGAGGGGCTCACGCGCGACGGCATCCCCAGCCCGTCGAGTCACGATCGCGCGCGCAACCGGCACAGGTGCGGCATCGCGTGGTCCAAGAGCGCCGTCCGGGCCATCTTGAAGAATCCGCGGTACACCGGCTACCAGGTCTGGAACAAGCAGCGCAAGGACGAGGTGCTGCTGGACGTCGATGACATCGCTCTTGGGCACACCACCAGATTGCGTTGGAACGCACAAGACCGCTGGGTGTTCTCTGAGGAGATCGTCCATCCCGTCATCATCGACATGCAGACCTTCACGCGTGCCCAGCAGCGGTTCACAGAAGCGCCTCGGCCCGACAAGCCCAGGCAGCGGCACAGCAAGCGCTGCTACCCGCTGAAGGGCACGATGTGGTGCGGTCTGTGCGACCGCAAGATGCAGGCCCACCACAACGGGACCGCCACGTACTACAGATGCCGGTTCCCCGAGGAATACGGGCTGGCCAACAAGGTCGCGCACCCGCGCAACGTCTACGTCCGCGAGGATCATCTGCTCCCCGAGCTTGATCGCTGGCTTAGCCGTGTCCTGGCCCCCCACCGGATCACCGAGACCATCAGGGCCATGAACCAGGCTCAGCTTCCGACGAGTACAGAATCGGCAGCAGAGCAGGCACGGAACAAGATCAAGGAATGCGACACCAAACTCGAACGGCACCGTGCCGCACTGGAGGCCGGCGGGAACTCGGTGACGATCGCGCGATGGGTCGCTGAGACGGAAGCTCAAAAGACCGCGGCCGAAGCGCAGCTGAGAGAAGCGCGCGGGCGGCGGAGCCCGCACCTGACCCCGGAAGAGATCGCCGACCT
>NZ_SMKU01000518.1 GCF_004349215.1 Actinomadura rubrisoli
AAGCGACAGGCGACGGGGGCAGGTCCGGCGGGAAGTCGGCGGCGCCGGCGGCGTTCGACGCGGCGGGGACGCTGCGGCAGGCGTCGGCGGCGATGGCGGCCGTGAAGAGCGTCGCGTTCACGGTGAGGTCGGAGGGCAAGACGCCGATCATGGTGAAGGGCGCCGACATCAAGCTGCTGCGGGGCGGGGACGCCCAGGGGACGCTGACCCTGGAGCAGCAGGGCCAGAACGTCGAGGCGAAGATCGTCGCGGTGGGCTCCAGCGTCTACCTCAACCTGGGGACGGGCGGCTGGCAGAAGGCGCCGAAGCTGCTGGCGGCGACCTACTACGACCCGTCGGCCGTGCTGGACCCCGAGCGCGGCATCGCCAAGCTGCTCGGGTCGCTCCAGGCGCCGCAGGCCGAGGCGGAGGTGAAGGTCAACGGCAAGGACGCCTACCGGGTGCGGGCCAAGCTGCCGAAGGACCGCGTCTCCGGGCTGATCCCGGGGATCGACTCCGACCTGGAGGGCCAGGTGTGGGTGGGCAAGGCCGACCACCGGCTGCTGAAGGTGCGGGGGGCGTTCCCGGAGGGGGGCGCGGTGGTGATCGACTTCACCGAGTTCGACGCCCCGTACAAGATCAGCGCACCGAGGTGAGCGAGCGGCGCCGGGTCGCGATCGGGGCCGGCGGCGCGGTGGTGCTGCTGGCCGCCCTGGACGCCTACGTCGTCACGACGATCCTGGTGCCGGTGGTGAAGGACCTCGGCATCCCGATCAACCGGCTGGAGCGGGTCACGCCCGTCCTGTCAGGGTTCCTGCTGGGGTACGTGGCGGCGATGCCGCTGCTGGGGCAGCTTTCAGACCGGTTCGGGCGGCGGCCGCTGATGCAGGCGTGCCTGCTGTTCTTCGCGGTGGGCTCCGTGGTGACGGCGCTCGCCCACGGGGTTCCCGTGCTGACGGCCGGACGGGTCGTGCAGGGCATCGCGGGCGGCGCGCTCCTGCCGGTCACGATGGCGCTGGCCGGTGACCTGTGGGAGGAGCGGCAGCGTCCGGTGGTGCTGGGCGCGGTGGGCGCCGCGCAGGAGCTGGGCAGCGTGCTGGGCCCGCTGTACGGGGCGGGGATCGCGGCGGCGCTGGACTGGCGGGCGATCTTCTGGATCAACCTGCCGCTGGTCGCGGTCGCGATGGCGGCGGTGCAGTACGCGGTGCCGGGTGGGCGCAAGGGCGGGCCCCGGCCCGGCGTGGACGTGGTCGGCGGGCTGCTGCTGGCGCTCGGGCTGGGCCTGCTGGTCGGCGGCGTCTACAACCCGGAGCCGGAGGAGTCGGCCCTGCCGTCGTGGGGCCCGCCGCTGCTGGGCGCGGGCGCGGTGGTGCTCGTCGTCTTCGTCCTCTGGGAGGTCAAGGCGCGGACGAGGCTGCTCGACCTCGCGGGAGTGCGGCGCGGGCCGCTGCTGGCGACGCTGGGCGTGAGCCTGCTGTCGGGGGCGGCGCTGATGGTGACGCTGGTGGACGTGGTGCTGGTCGCGCAGACGCTGCTGCACAAGGACTCGGTGGACGGGGCGCTGGTGCTGACCCGGTTCCTGGTGGCGCTGCCGATCGCGGCCGTCGCCGGGGGCCTCCTGGCGCGGCGGGTCGGGGAAAGGTGGCCGATGGCCGCCGGGATGGCGATCGCCGCCGTCGGCTACCTGCTGATCGCGGGCTGGCCGGCCGACCTGGCGGACGCGTCGTACGGGCCGCTGCCGAGGATGGACGTCGACCTCGTCGTGACCGGGCTCGGGCTGGGGCTGGTGATCGCGCCGGTGTCGTCGGCGGTGCTGGGGCTCGTCCCGGCGGCGCGGCACGGGGTCGCGTCG
Organism: Actinomadura rubrisoli; assembly: GCF_004349215.1. Taxonomy (GTDB): domain Bacteria; phylum Actinomycetota; class Actinomycetes; order Streptosporangiales; family Streptosporangiaceae; genus Spirillospora; species Spirillospora rubrisoli. Next base: position 1,832 of record NZ_SMKU01000518.1, read on the forward strand.
GCAGCCGTGGTCGTGGCGCGGATGATGGGGATGCTGATCGGGATCTCGGCGCTGTCGGCGTGGGGCTTCTACCGCTTCCACGCGCTGACGGCGGATCTCAGGCCGCCGCTGCCGTTCATGATGTCCAAGGCCGAGTTCGCGCGGCAGTTCAAGGTCTACAACGCGGCGCTCCAGGACGCGCTGCGCACCGAGTACCAGGAGATCTTCTGGATCACCGCGGGGATGTGCGCGCTCGGGGCCGTCCTGGCGCTGGCCACGGGGGCGCGGCGGGACCGCGCGGAGCCGTCCGCGGCGTCCCGGGAGCAGATCCTCACGAAGTGAGGCATATCGTCGATTGGACGGGGCGTCCCTGGGGAGTGCTCTGGGAGTCCCCGGCAAACGATCAGGACGGTGCGGCCAATGGAACGCATGAGCGGGCTGGACGCGGGCTTCTACTTCGCGGAGTCGGCGAGCACGCCGCTGCACATCGCGTCGGTGACGGTCTTCGAGGGGCCGGTGCCCACCTACGGCGAAGTGGTCCGGGCGGTCGTCGGGAAGCTGCCGCTCGTCCCCCGGTACCGGCAGCGGGTCCGGAAGGTGCCGCTGAACCTCGGGCGGCCCGTCTGGGTGGACGATCCGCACTTCAACATCCTCTACCACGTCCGGCACACGGCGGTGCCCGCGCCGGGCGACGCGGAGAAGCTGCGGAACCTGGCCGGGCGGGTGCTGTCGCAGCGCCTCGACCCGGCGAAGCCGCTGTGGGAGGTCTGGCTGGTCGAGGGGCTGGAGGACGGCCGCTGGGCACTGATCACCAAGGTGCACCACTGCGTCGTGGACGGGGTGGGCGGCGTCGACCTGCTGACGACGCTGTTCGACCTCGAACCCGAGCCCGAGCGGCCGGAGGCGGCGGAGCTGCCCGAGCCGGAGCCCGCCCCGTCCGGGGCCGAACTGCTGGCCGCGTCGGTGCGGACGCAGGTCACCGAACCGCTGCGGCACATCACTCAGGCGCCTGGACGGGCGCGCGCGCTGTTCAGCACCCAGACCCTGCGTAACGTCGGGGTGGAGATCCCGCGCGCGCTCGGGCAGCTGGCCCGTCCGACGACGGGATCCCTGAACGGCCCGCTCGGCCCCCACCGGCGCTGGATGTGGACTCACGCGGACCTGGACGAGATCAGGCGGGTCCGCAAGGCGCTCGGCGGGACGGTCAACGACGTGGTGCTGGCCGCCGTGACCGCCGGTTTCCGCGCGGTCCTGGAGGGACGCGGCGAGCTGCACGAGGGCGCGCTCGTCCGGACCCTCGTGCCGGTGTCGGTCCGCGCGCACGACCAGCGCGGCGAGGTGAACAACCAGGTCTCGGGCGTGCTGGTGAACCTGCCGGTCGGCGAGGCGGACGCGCGCCGCCGCCTGTTCGGGATCCGCCGCCAGATGAACGACGTGAAGCGCACGCACCAGGCGGCGGGCGGGAAGGCCCTCGCCGGGCTCGCGGGATTCGCGCCGACCCTGCTCGCGCTCGGGTCGCGGTACGCGCTGAGCCAGAGCCAGCCCCTCGTCCAGACCGTGGTGACCAACGTCCCGGGACCGCAGTTCCCGCTGTACGTGCTGGGACGGCGGCTGGAGCGGCTGTACCCCTTCGTCCCGCTCGCGGCGGGCCTGCGCGCCGGGGTCGCGATCTTCTCCTACGAGGGGACGCTGACGTTCGGGCTGACGGGAGACTTCGATGGGATGCCCGACCTGGACGTCCTCGCCACCGGGATCAGGGCCGGATTCGACGAGCTGGGCCGCCACGCCGCCGGCGCTTGATCCAGCCATACCGCTCAAAACCAGCAGATATGCCAGATATCAGCAGACCGGCATGCCACACCTGTCGCGCCCGTCCCCTCCCTGACACGACGGCGGGTCCAGGGCGGCCCCGGACGAACTGCTCCAAATCGCCGCACAGGCCGCCGGTTCGTCCGCGGAACACCGGTCCGGGGCCGGTGCGGTGGCCGTTTTCGGTCATCGCACCGGTATACCGGTCCTGATCTGGGAAGGGATTTGGGCACCGGCCGCGTGCCGAGCAACGAACTCGGGAATATCCTGGGAAAAGAAGGCTAAGTGCCTCTTGCCGGGCGGGCACACCCCGGGGAGGTGACGCAGATGAGCGAGTTCGGCGTCGGCTGTGGAGGCGGGCCGGTCACACGGCTGCGCAGACGGCTCGGTCTTGAGCGCAACGAGCTGCGCCGCCCCGTCGACCGGGTCCAGCGCCTCGTCGCCCTCGGGCTGCTCCTGCTGCTGCTCGCCGCAGGGCCGCCGCTGGCCGCCTGGGCCGCCGCCTGGTCCTACGACACGGGCACCCGCACCGAACGCGCCGAGCGCGCGAGCCGCCACCAGGTGGTCGCCACGGTCACCTCGACCGGCGGCATCGGCTCCGCGGGCGACCGCTACATCCACGAGACCGTCCAGGCCACCTGGCCGGGCGCGGACGGCAAGCCCCGCGCCGGAACGCTGCCGAGCTGGAAGAACGCCAAGGTCGGCGCGCACCGCACGATCTGGGTCGACCGGCGGGCCGAGCCGACCGTCCGGCCGCGGCCGCACAGCCGCACCGTGACGGACGCCGCCTACGCGGCGACCGCGGCCGTCCTAGGCGTTTCGATGCCGCTGCTGCTGACCTACGCCCTCGTCCGGCGCCGCTGCGACCGCCACCGCGCCGACCTGTGGGAGGCCGACTGGGCCCGCATGGACGCCGACGCCGGCCACAACCCCCGCTCCTGAGCCCCGAAGCCCCGGCCACCCGGCAAAGC
>NZ_SMKU01000519.1 GCF_004349215.1 Actinomadura rubrisoli
CTCACACCGATCCTGGCCCTCACCGCCGCGATCTGGCACAACGACAAGACCGACCAGCCGATCGCCCGCTCCCTGACCGCCTACGACCACTGAACGCAACAGCAGCCCTTGGAATCAATCATCTAGCCGGTCCGCGATCGCCGCGGCCTCGGTGTGGTCGACAATGTGCCATATCACGCCCAGCAGGGCGATCGCCACGGGCCTGCCGAAGTCCAGGGTGCGCGGCCTGCTTCAGAATCGCGGAGGGGTCGCCGGACATCGACCTGAAGGGTAGTCGGCTGCGCCCTTCGGGGTGCTGTTCAGCAGCGTGCGGGCCCTGGCTGCTCCCACTGAAACTCCGCCCTGACCAGTGACCGCAGCCCCCTCAGGTTGATCAGACCGATCCGGTAAACCTGAGATTCTCCCCGTTCGTCGGACACCTTGATGTTCCCCTGGTTTTCCGGTCGTCGAAGGACAACGCGTCCAGGGATGGTGCAAAGCACTCAACGAACTCGCCATCGCCTACCCAGGACGAATCAGGTAGCAGGCTTCACCACTACAAGAGAGTGAGCTTCCCCCCTTCTCCGGACTCTGATGTTGTCCCGGTTTGAGCGGATTGGTGGACGGATCACCCGCGCCACTTCTTGCGGAGTTCGGCCAGTATCTCGGCGGCTGTGCGGTGGTCCTCGGTGCCGGCGGGTGGTGGTGCCGGTGGGTCGGTGTGGTCGCATCTGCGGACGAGGTCGCCGTGGTCGAGGTGGCCGTTGTGGTCGCACCATTGGCAGGCCTCGATCGCGGCCCGGTTCCCGCGGGCCCGCGCCGCGGCGGCGGGGGCGCGTTGGCGCCGACGCCGGACCAGGCGGCGGGGGATGTCCTGGCGTCCGGCGTCGCTGTTCATCCATGCGGTGAGGTTGCGGATGCCGTCGTGTTCGGCGTCGGTGAGGACCGCGTGGACTTCGTCGGCCGTAGCGCCGTAGGCGGCCATGAGCGTCTTGGTGAAGGCGGCCAACTCTCGGTCGCTCTGTGATGTGTCCGCGCTTCCGGGCACAGAACAGGGTTCACAAGGGGGAGAGGAGAGTGTGCTCCGATCAGCAGAGCAGTCTGCTTCGCCTATCGGAGCAGTGGTGCCGTTCGATCGGCTCATTGCAGCAGCCTTGCTTTCGTCTGCTCCGCTCGTCGGAGCAGTTGTTTCACCGGTGTGCATCGCTGCTGTGGGGAGCGGCGCAGCCGGGCGGATCAGCAGGTAGGGCAAGGTCTTGCGTCTGCGCTGCAGCGCCTTGGCCTGCTGGTAGGCCAGCGGGGTGCCGGTAGCGGGATGCAGCGGGGTCAGCCATCCCTTGTTCACCAGCGAATCGCGGATACGCCCGACGGTTCCGGCTGAGCGGATCTTGCACTGCTGCATGAGTCGCCGGTCGGTCAGCCACGCCCGGTCATACGGCGGCTTGTGAGCGTGGTTGGCGTAGCACAGCGCCACCGCCATCTCCGTCGTCGACAGCTCGTCGGAGCCCGCGTCCCAGAGCGCGTCCTGGTAGAGCTGGTAGGGCTTGGCGAGCCTGGGGTCCTGGGCGCCTGCGGGGTCCGAGCCGTCATCGCCGGACACTGCGGTTGCCTCCCGGCCGGTTCGAGGACCAGGAGACCGGAGATAGACGCTCGGCTGCGGGCGAGCTGTGTCAGCCCATGACATCCACAGGGGGCGCAGCATGTGCTCGCTCCGGCCACCGGATGAACGATCAAGAAGCCGTCGAGGGCGCACCGTCGTCATGGGTGGCCGCGCCGGAGGTGCCTGTCGGACGTCCTGCCATGTCCGATGATGGACCTTCGGTGTCGCGGCTTGCGGGGGCCGGCCCGCTATCGCCGTACAGCAGGGTGACGAGCCGCGCCGTCGGAATCTTGATCTTGCGGCCCAGACGCAGGACAGGGGTGAGCGTGGCTTCCCACTCCCCACGGCGGATCATCGCGTACGCCGTCCACTCTCCGATACCGAGCACGGATGCGGCGGTCGGGACATCGATCACCGGTCCCAGCGCCTCCAATGCCTCTCGCGACCATCGTTCCGCCACGTCATCAGACCTCATCGCTGAGACCTCCTGCCTCGGCTAGCGCAGTCCTGACCTGCGGCAGAGAGTACGGTGGGGCCGTCGGTGATGTAGGTGCGGATCGCGGCGTCGCCGTATCGAGAGGGCGGTGGTTTTCCCTCTTCTATGCGGGCAGGGAAATCTTTGACGCGGTCCTGTCCGCACCCTCGCCATGGGCACTGCAGAAGGAGATCTGCGAGGGCAGGACGGTGGACGGGCCGTTCTGCTCCGATGAGGTTCACCATTGTGGTAGCCGTTCCTTAGCGAGCAATAATCCTGGTGTCGCGTGTGGTGGCCCGCTTGCCCAGGCCGCATTTGATACTGCGACGATACTGGGTGCATTGTCACGGGCTCTGTCAGCACAGCGAAGAGTTGGCATTGCGTCGACTGCGGAAGGAAGCTGTGCCTGGATCCAGGGGAGTTTCGTAATGGGACTGAGGTTCCCAGGCGACGTGCGGGCCAGGTTCAAGCATGGTCGGCGTGGTGTCAGTCGTTGGCTTTCAGTGTCACCGTGCATCCATGCGGAGAGGTTGGCGATGCCGTCGCATTCGGCGTCGGCGAGGACCGCGCGTCCATCCGTGGTCGCGGCGCCGTAGGAAGCCATGAGTCGCCGTGGAAGGTAACGAACTTACCTACCGTCCTCCAACGTGTCCGCGCCGTTCGAGAGAGAGTCCACGAGGGTGAAAAGAGGGTTGGCTCCGATCATCGGCGCAGTCTGCATCGATCATCGGAGCAGTCACTGTCCCGATGATCGGAGCAGCCTTGCTGTTATCTGCTCCGACCATCGAAGCAGCCCTGCGCCAACGGCTGCTCTCCTAGTCGGAGCAGTGCCTTGCCGGTTTATGTCACTGCTGCAACGATCAGAGCAGGGCGGGATCGTGGAAGGAAGCGATCGACCCGTTCCGCGACATGAAGCCCACCGGGTTTGGTGAAGTCCTTGATGTACCCCGGGTTCGGTGGAGTCGGTGACCTGGCAGGCGTGTGCTCAGCTGGGCTGGGAGTTCCGGCGGGTCGGAGCGATCGCCCGGTCCTGGGCGGGAATGTCCGTTGGCTGTCCCGTTACCGGTATCCGCGATGCGCTGGCCGAGCTGAGACCGCCCGCCGATTGCGGGAGGCGTTCGCGGCGCCGACACCGCTCATGGCAGGAGCTGCCGTGCCGTCGGTGAACTGGGAATGGGACGACCTGAGGTGAAGCCGCCTCACGGATGGCCCCGTTCGCCACGGCCTTCCACTCAGGGCAGCGAGCCTCCCGATGGCTGCGACGACTGCGACAAGATCTCCGGCATCCGGGGACGGACGACTGAGCTATTCGGATGATGTTGCTGATGATGGCCCGAACCCGTAACGGCCGATCGGCCAACGCGCGCACGGCGCACGGCAACCGAGCCATGGCGAGAACCTGGCGCTTACCCGCCGTCCGGCGTGGAACGCCGGCCTGCGTTCAATCCCGCATCGCTGTCCGCCCGGAGGCGCTCAACGCGGGGACCAACTGACCGAACGCGACGCTCCCGGCCCGCCATGGGGCCACTGCGGGCCGCTAGGACCGGATCGTGTAGATGGTCGCGGCCCGGCCCGTCCGGGCGTACTGGCCGCGCGCACTGCGATCAGGCAGGCCCCATCGGTGAGGTGAGTATCCGGGCGCCTGCGGGGTGAGTAGCCGAGCGGATTCCGCTGACGTCGGATCCTTGGTGGGGTTGCGGCTATGGAGAACATGCCTTTCTGCGAGGCGGAGACCACGGACGAGGCCAGGACTTGCGCGGTGATCCTGCTGGCCGCGCTGGTGCCGGTGACCGTCGCTGCGTGGCTGATGGTCCTGGATGACGGGGTCGGTGCGTGCATGACCAGCGGGGAGTCGTGCAATCCAGATGGAGATGTGCTGTGGGCTGTGTCGGTGGTGACGTTCTGGTGCAGCGCCGTCGTCGGCGTGATCGCGGTGGCGCTGCCTTCGCGCCGCCCGCTGGCCCGCAGAGTCCGCCCCGCGCTGGTCTGTGTCCAGGGCGCGCTGGTGGCAGCGACCTTTTTCACGGTGCTTGGCATCGCGTGAGATGACCGGCGAGGCACCGCGGGTGCGGTACCAGCGACAATACACGCGGCGCGGGTGCGGCTGAGGGATGTGCACTATGGCCAGACCGGCGCCCTGGGGCTCCAGGTCGGCGCGGGCCTGACCGATGACGTCACCGGCGACGGCAAGGCAAGGCGGTCGGCGTGCCGGGACGCGTTGTGGTGGGCTGCAAGAGCAGCGGCGACCTTGGCCTTGGTCGCACAGTGTCGGTGCGTTGCTCCCATCAAGCCGGGCGAGACGAGCCGACCTTCTCGCCGAGGTCATACACGGCTGGCTGGGGATGCGCCGGTGAGCCGGACCGCCGCGCGCGCCTTGCTGTCGACGTGGACGGCAGATCAGCCTCGTCTCGCCGTCGGTCAGCTGCGCGGCGGGCTTGGTGGAGCGCCAGATGGCGGTCCCGGCGGTGGTGGGGGTTGCTGGAAGAGCGGTCCGCCGTGCTGGGGCGG
>NZ_SMKU01000051.1 GCF_004349215.1 Actinomadura rubrisoli
GACAGGCCCCGGCCCGCCCCGCCGGTCACCTCGCCGAGCAGCGCCAGGATCTGCCGCTGTACGGTCACGTCCAGGGCGGTGGTGGGCTCGTCGGCGACGATGACGTCGGGCTCGGCCATCAGCCCCATGGCGATGACGGCACGCTGCCGCATCCCGCCCGAGTACTCGTGCGGGTACTGCCGGACGCGCCGTTCCGGGTCGGGCAGTGCCACCTGCCCGAGCCCCGCCACCACCGACTTCCGGGCCGCCGTCCGGCCGGCCCCGCGGTGGGTGGTCACGACCTCGGCGAGCTGGGTGCCGACCCGCAGCGCCGGATTCAGCGCCGACATCGGGTCCTGGAAGACCAGGGCGAGCTTGGTCCCCAGCAGGCGCCGGCGCTCGGCCGGGCCCAGCGCGCGCGGATCGGCGCCCGCGATCTCCAGCCGGGTGGCCCCGACCGCGCCCGGATGCGGGACGAGCCCGGCGATGGCCGCCGCGGTGAGGCTCTTCCCGGAGCCGGACTCGCCGACGATGCCGATCACCTGGCCGGGCCGGACGGTGAAGGAGACGCCGCGGACCGGCCGCACACCGCCCGGGAAGGTCACGGTCAGGTCCCGGACGTCGAGTACGGCCTTCTCGTCCACGGCCTTGTCGTCGGCGCCGGCGGTGTCGGCGGTGCCGGCGGGCACGGGCGGGACCGCCTTCGGATCGGTGGGCTCGGCCCGCCACCGGACCACGGCCCGTCCGGAGGCGGCCTGCGACAGACCCTCGCCGAACAGCGTGAACCCGATCGCCGCGATACAGATCGCCAGCGCCGGGCCGAGCGCCGTGAGGGGTGAGACGAAGATGCCGGGCATCCCTTCGCCGACCAGCCGCCCCCAGTCGTAGGTCGGCGCCTGAACGCCGAGCCCGAGGAACGACAGGCCCGCCAGCGCCAGCAGCGACTGCCCCAGGGTGACGGTGAAGCCCAGGATCAGCGGCTCGGCGATGTTGGGCAGCACGTACCGGGTGAGCCGCCGCGTCCGGCCGACGCCCAGCACCTTCGCCGCCGCCAGGTAGTCCGACCCGGCGACCGAGGCGGCCATCGTCTGGGTCAGCCGGGCGAACCCCGGCGCGGTCGCGCAGCCGATGCCGAGCACCGCCCCGCGCGCCCCCAGCCCGGAGACCACCGCCAGGAACATGGCGAGGATCAGCCCGGGGAAGGCCAGCAGAAGCTCCACCAGGGTGGTGACCAAGCGGGCGCCCCGGCGGCCGAGCACCGTCGGCAGCGCGCCGAGCAGCACACCGGCGCCGACGCCCAGCAGTGTCGCCAGCACGGCCAGCGTCAGCGACAGCCGTGCCGCCACCATCGTGCGGGCGAACACGTCACGGCCGAGGCCGTCGGTGCCGAACCAGTGCTCGCCCGAGGCGGGCGCGTTGATGTCGGCGGCGTCGATCCGGGTGGCCTCGGAGTCCCAGAACACCGGCCCGACGATCGCGAGGGCGACGGCGGCCAGGATCAGCACGAGGCCGATCAGGCCGGTGGTGGTGCGCAGCGCGCGGCGCGGCATCAGGACCTCCGGATCTGGGAACGCGGGTCGGCGAGGGCGAGCAGGATGTCCACGCCGATGTTCACGGTGAGGATCACCACGCCGTACAGCAGGACGATGCCCTGCGCGACCGGGTAGTCCTTGTTGGTGATCGACTGGACCACCCGTGAGCCGACCCCGGGCCAGGCGAACACGTTCTCCACGATGACGCTGCCCGCGACCGCCCCGGCCAGGAGCATCCCGGCGATGGTCAGGGTGGCGGTGAGAGTGTTGGGCAGGACGTGCCACAGGTAGAGGCGGGCGGGCTTGAGGCGCTTGGCCCTGGCCACCCGCACGTACTCCTCACCGAGCACCCGCAGCGTCTCCAGCCGGACCAGCCTGCTGATCAGTGCGACGGGGCCGAGCGCGAGCGCGGTCACCGGGAGGACGAACGTGGACGCGCCCTCCTTGCCCCCGGGCGGCAGCCACTTGAACGTCACCGCGAACACCACCACCAGCGTGATCGCGATCACGAACTCCGGCACCGCCAGGATCACCCCGGACATCGAGGCGAAGGCCATCTCGGTACCCCGGTGCCTGCCGTTCTCGGTCCGCGCCGCGAGCCACATGCCCAGCGGGACCGCCAGCAGCAGGGTGATCGGCACGGAGAGCGCGGCGAGCTGCAGGGTGCTGGGCAGCCGGTCGGCGATGACCTGCCGCACCGGCTCCTGGGAGATGATCGAGGTGCCCAGCTCGCCATGGAACAGGCCGGTGAGGTAGTCCCAGAACTGGGTGTGCAGGGGCTTGTCGAGCCCCAGTTCGGCCCGCCGTGCGGCGACCACCTCGGCCGAGGCGGTGGGGCCGAGCGCGGCGCGCACCGGGTCGCCGGGGATCAGGTGGATCATCGCGAACGAGGCGGTCACCACCACCATGAGCGAGAGCACCAGCCGGGCCAGCCGCCGTACGACGAAGCGCATGGCTCAGCCCTTCAGCATCCGGATGCTGGTGGGCACGATCGAGCCGCCGACCACCTGCAAGGTGGCCTTGCGCAGCCCGATCAGCGCGGACCGGTTGACGATCGGCAGCAGGTCCACGTTCTTGAACAGCGCCGCCTCGGCCTGCTTCCAGAGCTCGCAGCCCGGCTTCCCCAGGGTGGCCGTCGCCCGCTCGGCCAGCTTGACGTACTCGGCGTTCTTGATCCCGGAGAAGTTGGTGCCCTCGGGCGCGGTCGTCCTGGACAGGAACGGCATCAGCTCGATCGGCAGGCTCACCGTGACCGGCAGCCAGACGACCTCCCAGTCGCCCGCGGAGAAGAGCGTCCGGTCCACCTCGCTGTCGAGCACGCCCTTCATCTCCAGATGGGCGCCGAGCTGCTTCCACTGCGCGGCCAGGTATTCGCCGGCCGCAGTGGCGCCCGCCTCCGTGGATTCGTAGAGGTAGCGCAGGCGCAGCTTCTTGCCGTCCTTCTCGCGGATGCCATCGGAGCCCGGCTTCCATCCGGCGGCGTCGAGCGTGGCCTTGGCCGCGTTCTGGTCGAAGGCGGGCAGGTTGCCGGTGACGCTGTCATAGACGCAGGCCCGCGGCTCGATCGGGGTCAGCGTCGTCTGCGGGGCGCCCGAGCCGGAGCTGGCGATCTTGGCCAGCTCGGGCAGGTTCACCCCTTGCGCGAGCGCCTTGCGCACCGCGGGGTCGGCGGCGGGCCGGCCCGTGCCCTGGTTGAGGAAGAGCTGCCCGGGTCCCTGCGCGATCTTCTTGACCTTGACGCCGGGGGTGCGCTCCAGCCGGGCGCGGTCGGGGCCGCTCGACGACATCGCGTTGGCCTGCCCGGACACCATCATGTTGAGCTGGGTGGACTCGCTCGCCACCGTCCTGATCACGATCTTGGAGGGCAGGCCCTTGGTCCGCGCGGTCACGCCCTGCCCACCCCAGGCGTACTCCTTGCGGAGCGTGTAGGTGCGGTGGTCGCCGGGCACGTTCTCGCTCAGCGCGTACGGCCCGGTGCCGACCATGCCGCGCTCCAGGAGCTTGCGGTCGGTCAGCCCCTTGCCGCAGACCAGGAAGACCGACATGGCGCCTTGCAGGAGGAACCCGTACGGCTTGGGCGTGTTGAGCGTGACCGTGCCCGCCGTGTCGTCGGCCGTCGCCTTCGTCCCGACCGGTACGTAGATGCCGAGCAGCGGCGACTTGTTCTTCGGGTCGGCGAGATGGCTGAAGTTGGCCGCGACCTGGGTCGCGGTCAGCTTCGACCCGTCGTTGCAGATCACGTCGTCGCGCAGGTTGAACTTGACCGAGCTGGGCTTGACCTCCCAACTCTTGGCCACGACCGGGACGGCCGAGCCGTCCGGGCCCATGGCCACGAGCGTGTCGTAGGCGTAGGCCAGTGCAGCGTTGGTGGCCGTCCCGGTCGCGGTGGCCGGATCGAACTTGCCCGGGTCGGCCGACGTGACGGCCGTGAAGGTGCCGCCGTCGACGTATTCGTCGGAGCCCGGCGTGGATGAGGAACCGCTGTCGCCGCTGCACGCGGTCGCGGCGAGCGCCAGTGTGGCGGATACCACGGCTGCCATGGCCTTGTTCATGAAGTCTCCTTCTGGATTCCCAGTAGAGTGATGCGTTTTCGCAGGTCGGTCTTCGTGGCCGCCGACTAGATATCGACGCCGCGCTCGTCGCGGCTCCCAACCAGGTCAGGCCGGTGGGGCTCGAATTCGAAGTCGAAGACGGCGCCGGTGAGCGCGACCGGGCGGCCGTGCAGGAAGTCGCGCACCGCGGGGAAGAGCTCGGGACGCTCGAACATGGACTGGTGCGCGGCGTTCCGGACCAGGACGAAGTGGCCGCGGGTGAAGCCGTCCGCGACCGCCCGGGCGTTGGCCGGCGGGGTCCGGCCGTCGAGCGTGCCGCAGGCGAAGAGCGCGGGCACGTCCGAGCGCACGGAGGCCCGGTAGCCGTCGCCGGCGTCCGGAGCGCCGATCACCGGGCACAGGAACGGGAACGGGAAGTTCATGTAGTCCTCCAGGAGCGCCGTCTCGGCCTCCTCGGCGATGCGTTTCAGCCGCGCCGGCGTGGCCCCGGACGCGCAGTCCATGGACATCGACATCAGGCCGGGTACCGCGTCGGTGCGCCGCAGCCTGGTCTGCTCCGCCCAGAAGCCCCATCTGTCCTGTTCGGCCGCCGCCAGGTAGAGCGCGGGCAGCCTGCGCAGGAACTCCGGGGAGCCCGCCCAGTCCGCGGTGATGGCCTTGACGTCGAACTCGCCGATGACCACCCCGTCGGCGGTGGCGGGCCGCTCCCGCAGCCGCTCGAAGACCCGGCCCATCAGCCCGAGCAGGTCGGGCACCCGGCCGTCCAGCTCGGGCGCGGAGGCGGCCAGCGCGGCGAGGCGGGCCAGGTGCCGGTCGGTGTTGCCGGGCAGCTTGTAGGTGTCGTCCGGGCCCTCCACCGCCTGGAGCAGGCTGCGGTCGATCCGGTCGCCGTGCCTGCGGATCACCGCGAGGGACAGGTGGGAGCCGTACGAGCCGCCGAAGGTCCGGAAGGTCTCGTAGCCGAGGGCCGTCATCAGGTCGGCGACGTCGTCGGCGCTCTCCACGCTGGTATAGCCGCGCAGATCCACACCCCGGTCGCGCCAGAACCGCGCCGTGTCCGCCGCCTTGGCCAGCAGCTCCTTCAGGTACTCTTCCCGGCCGACCGCCCGGTCCAGCGGCAGGTCCAGCCGGAACGGCCCGTCGAGGCGGGGCCGGGACCGTCCGACGCCCCGCTGGTCGAACACGACGACATCGCCGAACTCCAGGAACGGCAGGTAGCGGCCGGGGGCCTTGGGCCAGGTCGCCAGCCCTGAGCCGCCGGGGCCGCCCTCCAGGAACACCATCGGCGGGCCCGGCTCGGGGCCCGTCCCCCGGAACCGGGCGAACGCGAGCGCGACGGTCCGGGAGGCGTCCCCGCCCCGGATCTCGGGCACTTCCAGGGTGCCCACCTCGCAGGGCACCCGGCGGGCGCCGTCGGCACTGACCATGACGTGCTGGTCGATTCGCATCGCTGCTCCTCGCGTCGGGATCTCGGCACAGCAGCCAAGCCGAAGAGGAGCGGAACAGCATGGTCACGGGCGCCAAAGCACGGCGCGGGCCTTTGTCGCGTTCGCCGAGGCCGGACGGCCGCGGCCGCGCCTAGCGTTCGGGGCGTGAGCAAGGGAGGAAAGGACTTGAGCCCATGACAGCGACACAGACCCTCCGGGTGCGGGAGCTGGCCGCCCTGGAAGAGCAGCACGACGCGGCCGCCCTGCTCGCCCGGGTGTGGGGCGCGAGCGTCCTTCGGCCGCAGATCGACCCCGGTCTGATCAGGGCCTTCGCGCACACCGGGAACTATGTCGCCGGAGCCTACGCGGGCGCCGAGCTCGCCGGGGTCGCCGTCGGCTTCCTCGCCGGCGACGGGCACCTGCACTCGCACATGACCGGAGTGCTCCCGGCCTACCGCGGCCTCGACGCGGCCTTCCTGCTCAAGCAGCACCAGCGCTCGTGGGCGCTGGAGCGGCGCATCGGCGAGATCCGCTGGACGTGCGACCCGCTGGTCGGCCGCAACGCCTACTTCAACCTGCACAAGCTGGGCGCGGCGGTGGTCTCCTACCTGCCCGACTTCTACGGCCCGATGGAGGACGGCATCAACCGGGGCTCGCCCAGCGACCGGCTCGCCGTGTCCTGGCGGCTGGGCTCGCCGCGCGCGGTCGCTGCGGCGGCCGGTGACCCTGCTCCGGTGCCCGACGCGCTTCTGCAGCGGGCCACCGTGGCGGTGGCCCGGGTACGCGAGGAGCCGGTGGCGCTGGACATGCCCGGGAGCGGCGCCCCGGCGCTGCTCATCGCCGTGCCGCGGGACGTCGAGGCGCTGCGGATCGCCGACCCCGAGCTTGCGGCCCGCTGGCGGCCGGTCGTCCGGGAGGCCATGCAGGCCGCGCTCGCGGCCGGTTACACCGTCACCGGGATCTCCCGGGACGGACACTACGTACTGGAGGACAGGTCATGAAGCCCACCGGGATCGAGCTACGGCGCATCGGCCTGCCACTGGTGTCCCCGTTCCGTACCTCGTTCGGCACGGAGACCCACCGCGACATCCTGCTCGTCCGGGTGGTGACACCGGAGGCGGAGGGCTGGGGCGAATGCGTGGCGACCTCGGCGCCGCTGTACTCCTCGGAGTACGTGGACGGCGCCGCGCACGTGATCCGCCGCCACCTGCTGCCCTGGCTTGAGGGTGTGGAGACCGCGTCCGGGGTCGCCCCGGCGCTGGCGGTGTTCAAGGGCCACCCGATGGCCAAGGCGGCGCTGGAGATGGCCTGGCTGGACGCCGAGCTGCGGACGATCGGGATCTCGTTCGCGCGGTTCTTCGGCGCGCTGCACGGCTCGGTGCGCGCCGGAGTCTCCGTCGGGATCATGGACTCGATCCCGGAGCTGCTGGAGGCGGTCGAGGGTTACCTGGACCAGGGGTACGCACGGATCAAGCTGAAGATCGAGCCGGGCTGGGACCTGGAGCCCGTCCGGGCCGTACGGGAGCGGTTCGGCGATGACGTGCTGCTCCAGGTGGACGCCAACACCGCCTACACCCTGGCCGATGCCGGGCATCTGGCGCGGCTGGACGCCTTCGACCTGCTGCTGGTCGAGCAGCCACTGGCCGAGGACGACCTGCGCGGCCACGCGCGGCTGGCCACGGTGATGCGCACGCCGATCTGCCTGGACGAGTCGATCACCTCGGCCCGGTCGGCGGTGGACGCGATCATGATGGGCGCGTGCTCGATCGTCAACATCAAGCCGGGCCGGGTCGGCGGCTACCTGGAGGCCCGCAGGGTGCACGACGTGTGCGTGGCGCACGGCGTCCCGGTGTGGTGCGGCGGGATGCTGGAGACCGGGCTGGGCCGGGCCGCCAACCTCGCGCTGGCGGCGCTGCCGGGGTTCGTGCTGCCCGGCGACACCTCTGCCTCAGACCGCTACTACGCCCGTGACATCACCGCGCCGTTCGAGTTGGTCGGCGGGCGGGTCAAGGTGCCCACCGGGCCTGGTCTCGGGGTGGAGCCCGCCGGTGACTTCCTCGACGAGATCACGGTCGGGACCGAATGGCTGCCGCTGTGATCGACGACCTGGCCGATCTCCGGCACCGCTATCCGGGCAGGTAGGCCACGGCTTCGAACTCGACGCGGGCGCCGAAGGGGAGCGCGCCCGCCTCGATGCAGGTCCGGGCGGGCCGAGGTTCCCGGAAGTAATCGGCGTAGATCGGATCGAACTCGGCCCGATCGGCGAGGTCGCCGAGGTAGACGGTGACCTTGACGACGTCCGACAGGCCGGCCCCGTGCTGCTCCAGTTGGCCGCGCAGGTTCGCGAAGGCCAGGTGGGTCTCCGCGGTGATGTCCCCGGGAAGCTCGCCCTGATCGTCCACCCCGAGCTGGCCGGAGACGAAGAGCAGGTCACCGGCTCTCCTGACCGGTGTGTACGGGTGCATGGCCTGGCCGTACCGGGGTGAGGCTTCAGGCATGTGGACTCCCGGGGTCGGTGCGGCCGGTCAGGCCGGTGGCTTGGATTTGAGCCCGCTTCCGCAGAGCGGGGCGACGATCTCGTCTCCGGCTTCGGCCGGCCTTTCCGGGAACGCCTGGATGGCGGCCCAGCACACCGCGGCTGTCGGTTCGACATGGAGCCCCGCGCGCGCCAGGGCGGAGTGAGCCGCGCGGATGTGCGGCTCGGCGACGGTGACGATCTCCCCCTGCGTGGCCCGCACGGCGGCCACGATCTGCTCGGCGCGGGCGGGCCGGGCGATCGCGATCCCTTCGGCGATGGTGCCGCCGGCGGCACCCGCCTGTGAGACGGCGCGGCCACGGTTGAAGGCGTGCGCGAGGGGCGCGCAGTTCTCCGCCTGCACCGCGACGATTCTCGGCAGCCCGTCGATCAGCCGCTGATCCAGCAGTTCCCGGCAGCCGAGATAGGCGCCGAGCACGAGGGTTCCGTTCCCGGCCGGAAGCACCAGGGTGCCGGGGAGCCGGCCGTCGAACTGCTCCCAGAGTTCGAACACATAGGTCTTGGTGCCGTGAAAGAAGAAGGGATTGTAGACGTGGCTGGCGTAGAACACGTCCGGATCGTCGGCGTCCAGGGCCGCTGCCGCCGCGGTGTCCTCCCGGGTCCCGTCGACCTGGCGAACGGTGGCGCCATACGCCCGCAGTTGCGCCACCTTCCCCGCCGACGTCGTCGCGGGGACGTAGACGTCGCAGACGATTCCGGCGCGGGCGGCGTATGCGGCGATCGCGGCGCCCGCGTTCCCGCTGCTGTCGGCGACCATGCGCCGCACACCGAGCCGCTCGGCCAATGCCGCCACCAGCACCGCCCCACGGTCCTTGAAGGAGCCGGTCGGCATCAGATAGTCCATCTTGAGGAACACACCGCGCTTCGCCGGTGCGGGCACCAGCGGCGTCCCACCTTCACCCATGGTGATACCGGCCGGTTCGGGAACCGGCAGCGCCTCTGCATACCGCCAAAGGCTCGGCCGCCGCCGGGCGAGCGCTGAGGCGTTCGCCATCACCGCGGTGAAGCCCTCCAGGTCCAGCACACCGCGGCAGTCGCCGCAGCGCCATCGCAATTCATCCAGGGCATGGGTCCGGCCGCAGGTGACGCATTTGAGAACCATGCTGTCGAGCGAGGCGCCGGCCAGGACATCGGACGTCGTCATTGTTCCTTCTCCGCCCTGCTCGCTGCCGCATACCGGCGTTCCCGAAGAGTTAGACGTAGCATCCAGGTCCTCATACACTCTGTCAAGACACATAGACTGGGTCTCTGGACAACCTGTCTGTATCCGATTCGGGATCTGTGAGGCGGCGATGGCGGCACCGAGGAAGAACGCGCGCGACGATGGATCCGCCGACCTGCTGCTGGACACGCTGCGGCCGGTGGTCGAAGGGCTGGTCGCGACCTTCGGGCCCAACTGCGAGATCGTCCTGCACGACTACCGGCGCCCGGACGCGAGCGTCGTCGCGATCGCCGGCACGGTCACCTCGCGACGGGTCGGCGGCGCGATGAGCGAGATCGGCCTGGACCTGCTCGCTCAAGGCGACACCGCCGAGGACAAGCTGAACTACATCACCCGCACCGCGGACGGACGCACCATCAAGTCGTCCACGATCCTCCTACGGGACGACACCGACCACGTTTTCGGTGCGCTCTGCGTGAACCTCGACATCACCGAACTGCGCCTGGCCGTCAAATCGATGAGGGATCTCATCGGAGAACCGGAACCCGCCGCGATGCCGACGACCCTGTTCTCCGACGACATCCAGGACGTCCTCGTCGCGATAATCGGCCAGGAGGAGGAGCGTCTGGGACGTCCCCTCGCCCACGACACCCGGCAGGGCCGTCTCGAAGTCATCAAAGCCCTGGACTCCCGCGGAATCTTTCAAATGCCCCGAGCAGCGAACGTCGTGGCCGAGCACCTGGGCGTATCTCGCGCCACCGTCTACGCCGACCTCAACACCGTCAGAGGCGTCCGGGCGGGCTGAGCGCACCGGGCCGTACGATGCGGCAGGCCCGCACGACGGGAGACGTGCGGGCCTGCGGTCACGGTCAGCCGGTGTAGTTCGGCACCTTGGGGATGGGGTTGCCGGGGGGCTTGGCGATCGGCGGCTTGCCGGGCTTTGACGGCTTGCCGCCGGGTCGGCTCGGCTTCGGCTGGCCGGGCGAGGTGGGAGGAGGCTTGGGCGTGGCGGTGGCGGCCTCGGCGGTGGCCAGGCCGGTGCCGGCCAGGCCGACGCCCAGGGCGACGGCTGCGATAAGGGATTTCAGGCGCATTGATGTTCCTTCCGGTGGTGTTTCATTCCTTGACGACGACAGGGGTGCCGATCGCCAGGTTCTTGGCCATCCAGGTGATGTCGTCGTTGCCGACCCGCACGCAGCCGTGGCTGACCTTGCTGCCCAGCGCCGACGCCTTGTTCGTGCCGTGCACGGCGAGTTGCCCGGGGCCGCCGGCGAACGTCTTGAGCGTCGGCGAGAAACCGCTCAACCCGAAGGCGTACGCGCCGTAGTCGCCGTTGGGGTTCGGCGGTTTGACCAGCTCGGTGAAGTAGAAGCGGCCGGCCGGGGTAGGGGTGCCGCCCTCGCCGGTGGCGACCTTGCCGGTGCGCAGGACCTTGTCGCCGTCGAAGACGGTGAACGTGAACGCCTTCGGGTCGATCTCCACCCGGCGGGTCGTCGACGACAGCCTGACATCGGACGCCTTGACCCAGCCGGTGCTGCCGTTGGGTCGGATCGGCAGCAGCACCTTGAGCCAGTCGCCGTCCTTGGCGTCGACGAGGAGGACCCGGGTGGCGCCCATCTCGTTGGGGCTGGACAGCGTCCTCCAGGCCGCGCCGTCGCCCTTCTGTTTGTGCACGGCGATCTGGCGGCCGCGCACTGTCGCTATCTCCGCGCCGCCCTGCCGCTGTGGCTCGGCGGCGGCCGCCGGGTGGTCCGCGCCGGGCGGGCCGTCCCCCGATCCGCCTCCGCTCGACGAGCCGCAGCCGGCCGGCCCGGCGATCAGGCCGGCGGCGAGCAGGGCGCCGGTGTGAATCTTGACGTGGCGCATGTCGCGAGATGCTGGCCGAGGAGTGTGAAGAACCTGTAAGGCCGATGTGATGATCCCGTGGTGCCGGTCACGCGTCGCCTACGCTCGGGGACTATGTGCGCAAATGTCCTGGTTGCTGAGGATGACGCCAAACAGGCGGAGCTGCTGCGGCGCTATCTCCGGCGCGAAGGGCACTCCGTGGTCGTCGTCCACGACGGGCGGGCCGCGATGGACGAGGCTCTCGCGCGCCGCCCCGACCTCGTCCTGCTCGATGTGATGATGCCGGGCGTCGACGGCCTCGAAGTGTGCCGCGGGCTGCGCGCCGAGTCCGACGTGCCGGTGCTGATGCTGACCGCCCGCTCGACAGAGGACGACCTGCTGCTCGGCCTCGACCTCGGCGCCGACGACTACGTCACCAAGCCGTACAGCCCGCGCGAGCTGATGGCCCGGGTGCGCACGCTGCTGCGGCGGGCCGGGCAGGGAAGCGGCGAGCGGGTGTACCGGGTCGGCGGCATCACGGTGGACCCCGAGCGGCACACGGTGCTCGCGGACGGGCGCGAGGTCGAGTGCACGCCCGCGGAGTTCCGCATCCTGGAGGCACTGGCCGCGCGGCCGGAGCGGGTCTTCACCCGGGCGCAGCTCCTGGAGCACCTGCACGGCTTCGACCGCTTCATCACCGAGCGCACGGTCGACGTGCACGTGAAGAACCTGCGCAAGAAGATCGAACCGCAGCCCCGCCGCCCCGTCCGGCTGCGCACGGTGTACGGCGTCGGGTACAAGCTGGTCGGCGACCATGCGCCATAGCCTGCTCGTAC
Source organism: Actinomadura rubrisoli (assembly GCF_004349215.1). Taxonomy (GTDB): domain Bacteria; phylum Actinomycetota; class Actinomycetes; order Streptosporangiales; family Streptosporangiaceae; genus Spirillospora; species Spirillospora rubrisoli. The sequence continues at coordinate 11,849 of NZ_SMKU01000051.1, forward strand.
GACTGGTCGCCAGCTCGGTGCTGATCGCGGTGTGCTCGATCGTGGCGACCGCGTGGCTGGCGGCGCGCAGCACGTCCGGCGAGATCCGGCATCAGCAGGGCCGGACGCTCGCCCGCGACGCCCGCATCAACGACGCGCTGCTCGGCTACGCGGCGAGCCACCCGCGGTGGGACGGCGCCGAGGAGACCGTGCACGGGCTGGCCCGGCAGAGCGGCCAGCGGGTCGCGCTGGCGACCGAGGGCGGCACCCGGATCGCGGACTCGGCGGCCGGTCGGCCGCCGCTGCCGGCGCGCGCCTCGGCCGTCGTCGACCCGCTCGCCGTGGACGTCTCGCTGGCACCCGGCGCGGCCACCGACCGGATCGACGCGCGCGCGGTCGGGCCGTTCCGGCTGCCCGAGCCCGAGCGGGTACGGCTGCGCGAGCAGGTCGACGCGCAGGCGGCCTGCCTGCGCCACGAACGCCAGCGCGCCACGGTCGCCATCGGACCCGGCGGCCGCCCGTACCTCCGCCGCGAGGGCGGTCCGGCCACCACGGCACCGAGCACGGACCGCCCGCCCCCGCCCGTCGGCGCGCCGTCCGGACACGGCCCTTCCACACCGCGAGCGGCGCTCGCCGGGCCGCCCGGCGTGGCGCTCGTGCGAACGTCCGGAGGCGAAGAGGTACGGCTCGCCGACGGTGCGGGGGTCCGATCGGTCGCGGCCGCGACGACGCCGAACCCCGCTCCGTCGACCGAGCCGGCGGGAAAGCCGAAGCAGCCGGGGACCGCGCCCGGCAGGCCGCCCGGCGATCGGCCGGAGGACCGCCCCGCGGTGACGCCGGAGCGCACGGTGCGTTCCGCGCCGTCGAGCCCCGGCTCGCCGCCGTGCTCACCGGACGCGCCCGGGCCGACCACCACCGAGAAGCGCGCGCTCAACCAGCTCGCCGCCCTGGTCCGGCAGTGCCACGGAAGCCGGGTCGACGTGTGGCTGGACGAGACCGGCAAGCCGGCCGCTCCGGCGTCGGCCGCCGAGTGCCTGGCCACCGCGCGCCGCGCCCAGTTGAAGCCGTACGTCGCGCCGGCCACGCTGCTCTACATCGGCTCGCCGGAGGACCGTACGCCGGCCATCGACCCGTACGGCATCGCGGGGGTCACCGCGGTGATCCTCGCCCTGGCGGCCGGGGTCAGCGTGCTCGTCGCCACCCGGCTGATGCGGCCGGTGCGGGCGGTGACCGCGGCGGCCCGGCGGATGCGGGCCGGCGACGGCTCGGCACGGGTCATGGTGCGCGCCAAGGGCGAGGTCGGCGAGCTGGGCGCCGCGTTCAACGAGATGTCCGAGCACCTGGACCGCATGGAGCGGCAGCGCAAGGCGATGGTCAGCGACGTGTCGCACGAGCTGCGCACGCCGCTGAGCAACATCCGCGGCTGGCTGGAGGCCGCCCAGGACGGCGTGGCCGAGCTGGACCCGGCGCTGACCGCTTCGCTGGTCGAGGAGGCCATGTTGCTGCAGCACATCGTGGACGACCTGCAGCAGCTCGCGCTCGCCGACGTGGGCAGGCTGCGGCTGCACCCCGAGCCGGTCGACGTGGCCGACCTGGTCGAGCAGATCGCGACCGTCTACCGCGCCGCGGCCGAGGCCGCCGGGACGGTCCTGACCGTCGAGGTGACCGGTCGTCCGTCCTTGGACGCCGATCCGGTACGGCTGCGGCAGGCGGTCGGCAACCTCCTCGCCAACGCGGTCCGCTACACGCCGGCCGGCGGACGGGTGAGCCTGCGCGCGTACACCGACGGCGAGGACGTGCTGATCGAGGTGTCCGACACCGGGCCGGGCATCGCGCCCGAACACCTGCCGTACGTCTTCGACCGGTTCTGGCGCGCCGAGAAGTCGCGCAGCCGGCAAACCGGCGGCAGCGGACTGGGCCTGGCCATCGTGCGCCAGCTCGCCGAGGCGCACGGCGGGTCCGCGGCGGTGCGCGGTGAGCCGGGCCAGGGCGCGACGTTCGTCCTGCGGCTGCCCCACTCGCCGGACCACGGCGAAAAGCCATCGCCGTAAAACCAGCGCTCCACGAACGCCACTCGGCCAAGGCGGCGTCGCTCACCGAGCCGTAGCATGATCGGCACGTGGGTCTTCTACCACTGGGCGGGTCGGGGGGCGTCGTGGCCGGGGTTCAGCAGAAGGCGGCGTTGAGGAAGGTCATGATGGCGGGGGAGGGATCGTCTGGCTTGTTGCGGTTGATCGACAGTGCGACCTGGCGGCGGGTGTCGGTGGAGGTGAAGGCGACGGTGAGATAGCCGGGTATGCCGCCGCCGTGCCCGTGGATCCGGATGCCGCAGCCCAGTGTGGTGGTCTCGACGCCCAATCCGCCGGTCTCGGCGGTCATCTGGGCGAGGAGGTCGGGACGGACGAGGCGGCCGCCGAGCAGCGCGGCGAAGAAGCGGTTCAGATCGGCGGTGGTCGAGACGATCTCCCCGGCGGAGGCCGCCATGGTGGGGTTGAGGAGGGTCATGTCATAGACGACGTCGCGGCCGTCGCGGCGGACGGTCGCGTAGCCGTCGGCGTGCGGCGAGGGCAGCCGGGGGTCGGCGCCGGGCAGCACGGTGCCGTGCAGGTGAAGCGGTGTGAGGACGCGGCGGGTGATCTCGGTGCGGAACGAGTGGCCGGTGGCCTTCCCGATGATCAGCCCGAGCAGGATGTAGTCGTTGTTGGAGTAGGCGTAGTGCGTGCCGGGGGGATACGGGGCGCGGGGCAGCCGGTTGGACAGCCGGGCCAGTTCGGTGAGTCTCCACGTGCGCCAGCGGTCGCGCGGCAGGCCCTGGTCGTCGATCAGCGCGTCGGTGGGGTCGGGCAGGCCGCTGGTGTGGTTCAGCAGATGGCGGACGGTGATGTCGGCGGCGCCGCCTTTCACCAGGCCGGGCAGCCAATGTTCGACGGGGTCGTCCAATCCGATGCGGCCCTCGGCGACGAGCTGGAGGACCACGGTGGCGGTGAAGGTCTTGGTCACGCTGCCGGCGCGGAACCGGCCGTCGCGCGGGGGCGGGGCCGGACGGTCGACGCGCGCACGGCCACTGGTGGCGCGCCACACCCCGCCGTCCCGTCTGACCTCGACGGTCGCACCGGCTTGCCCGGTGGCGACGATCGCGTCGAGAGCGGATCGCAGTGCCTTGTCGTGAGTTGGCGGCGCGGCCTTGGCCGGACCGGTGATCGACAGCACGGCGACGGCCGCGCACACGCCGCCGGTGAGGCGGACACCCAGGGAGATCATGACGACGAGCCTGGCAGCACCGGCAGGCGGCGATCATCAGGGTTCGCCCCTGAGCCGCCCCTGATTCACGCACCCACGAGAACCGGCTTCTGGATTACACGCCGGGCCGAGAAGCCGACAGTCCGGAGGGTCATGAAGCGGGCTGGTTGTCGCGTTGGCCGGGGTGGAGGTGGGCTCCTCTACAGTGCTCGGGTGGATGTGAGTGCGATGCTTGAGGGGTATGCGTATCCGGAGACGGCGCCGTGGTTGCGGGCGAACATGATTGCGACGCTGGACGGGGGGATCCAGTACCGGGGGAGTACGAGCGCTCTCGGTTACTCGGGTGACTGGGCCTTGATGCAGCATCTCAGGACGTTGGCCGACGTTGTGATCATGGGGGCCACGACCGTCCGGGAGTATGGGTCGTATCCGCCCGGCGCGCCGAAGCTGGCGATTGTGTCGCGGAGCCTGCGGCTCGATTTCGAGGGGCCGCTTTTCGTTGAGGCGCCCACACCGCCGATCGTGGTTACTTGTGGCGCGGCTCCGGTCGAGCGGCTGCGCGAGGCGGAGAGGCGTGCTGAGGTCATGGTTTGCGGTGCCGATTCCGCGGACATGGGCGAGGCTTTGCAGCGGCTGGCGGAGCAGGGGTATGCGCGCCAGCTCTGCGAGGGCGGGCCGGTCGTGCTCGCTGAGGTCGCCGCTGCGGGGTGGTTGCATGAACTGTGTTTGACGTTGAGTCCGTCCATCACCGCCGGCGACGCCGCGCGCATCTTGGACGGTCCGGTTATCGATATGCAGAGCATGGAGCTTTGCCACGCGGTTCAGGATGGAAACTACCTGTTCCTGCGTTACCGCATGGCGCAGACCTAGATGACATTGTGGCGCATGTAGGCGGGAGGGCGCCAGCCGAGAATGCTTTCGACCATGTTCACCGCTTGTGTTGCCTCTTCGATGTCGTGGACCCGTACAATGCGCGCACCGCTCAGGATGGACACGACGAGCGTGGCGAGGGTGCCCTCGATGCGTTTTTCCTGCTCTCGCTTCAGTGTCTCCCCGATGAAATCCTTGTTGGACACCGCCACCAGCAGGGGGTAGCCGATCTGGGCGATCTCTGGGAGGCGGCGGGTCAGTTCAAGTGAGTGGCGGGTGTTCTTGTTCAGGTCGTGGCCGGGGTCGATGATGATCCGGTCTGAGGGCACGCCGCGTTTTTCCGCCAGGTCGGCCCGCCGGCGGAGGAACTCGGCGACCTCGGAGACCACGTCGTCGTACTCCGGACGAGGGTAGGGGGTCCGGGGGTCGGCGAGGCTGTGAGTGATGACGAGGCCGCTGCCCGTCTCTGCGACCACGTCGGCGAGGGCGGGGTCGTGGAGTCCGCTTGTGTTGTTCAGCACGTCAGCGCCGGCGGCGAAGGCGGCGCGGGCCACGTCGGGACGGTAGGTCTCAACGGAGATGACCGCGTCCGTACGGGATCGGGCGCCCTCGATCACGGGTACCACGCGGTCTATCTCTTCTTCGACGCTCACCGGGGGGCCCGGGGCGAAGGGAACACCGCCGATATCGAGCCAGTCGACCTCGTGGATCAGAGCGTTCTCGACGGCCATGAGCGCCTTATCCAGGCTGAATGTGCGGCCCCGGTCATGAAAGGAGTCGGGTGTGCGGTTGATTATCGCCATTATGGCCACTTGGCGGGAGAAGTCAAATGTGCGCCGCCCGATCGTCCGTTGAGGACTGATGAGCTCGGGATAGTAGACACTTTCGGGCACCTGGACCACCTCGGTTGAATCGGACGCCAAGCATAGCAAGCGGACGGCCGACTACCTGTCCGCTCGCACCCGTCGCCGTCCCGCGCTCGTGACGAGTCGGAGTCAGAGCCTGGCCGCTCGCCTTGACATCGGCCGGGAAGGCTACCTCGCGGTGCGCGGTATGACCGATTCTGCGCCCTATCTGCCCAGCGGTCATTTCCTTTGATCCTCGGAGCAAAGAGCGGTCACCAAGAGGGGGTGAGTGGCGGAGCGGCTGATAGTGCCGGGAAATGGGGGACGACCTCTTCGCCGAGTTGGGCCACCACTTCGGCCGCGGGCCTGCGGCCGTGCTGGACGCCCAGGGCGGCGTGGTTGATGCCTTCTTCTTGCCAGCGGTTCAGGAGGTCGAGCAGGCCCCGTGTGCCGGTGCGCAGGACGAAGCCGCCGCGCAGCGGGGTCGGCGGGTGGCCCGGGTCTTCGGTGAGGTCGATCCACTCATTGGTGATGACCGGACGGAATTCCTGTCCGGGTATCAGGTTCCGCCACGTGGTGATTTTGCGGCCGAGTGCTCGCGGCCCGTCCGCGGTGGCGGTCACGCCCGGGTAGATGAGCCAGCCGTCGGCGTTCTCGGCGATCCATTCGGGTGACTGCTGCGAGGAACCGGTGATCAGCAGCGGGATGCGTCCATGGGTCGGCTTGGGGAGGAGGTCCAGGCCGTCGCCGGACTTCGGCTCGTGCAGTTTCCGGAAGGTGTCGACCGCGTCCCGGTACCGGGCGCCGCGCGTCTCGTAGTCGACGCCGTAGGCGGGGAATTCCACCGGACGGTCGCCCGAGGCGGCGCCGAGGACCAGCCGCCCGCCGCTGAGGTGGTCGATCGACGCCGCCTGTTTGGCCAGGTCGATGGGATGCCGCAAGGTGAAGATGACGCTGCCCGCCGCGAGGGAGATCCGCGAGGTGCGCGCCGCGAGCCAGGTCAGCGCCGACCACGGGTCGTACACCTGGCCCACGTCGCCGAAGCCGGGGTCGGCGAGAGGGACGTCGCGTACCCATGCCGCCGCGAAGCCCGACCGCTCGGCGTCCTCCACCACGGCGCTCTGGCCCTGCATCGCCGCCATGTTCCCCGGATACGGCCACAGCGGCAGGAACAAGCCGACCGTCAGCCTGCCGGGGGCGAACATGCGCTCGTATCCAGGGTGCCCTTTCCATGAAGAAGCCGTCGTCCATGAAGCCGTCATCGTGCCCTCCTGGTTGGAACGTTCGATCCAGACTATAGGACGCTGGAGCGAACGTTCCAACCAGGTAGGCTGTCGGCATGGCAGCCCAGCCGTCGTCCACGGAGAGCGACACGCGCGGCCGCATCGTCCAGGCCGCCGCGGCGCTGCTCCAACGCCAGGGGTACGAAGGCGCCTCGGTCAAGCCCATCGCCCGGGCTGCCGGAGCCTCCGTCAGCTCCGTCTACCATTTCTTCCCCGGCGGCAAGCAGGAACTGGCCATCGAGGCGATGAGGTACGGCGCCGCGGAGTTCAGCGGGGTGCTCGCGCGGGGCCTGTCGTCCAGCGACGACCCCGCCCAGGCCGTGGCCGCCTGCGCGCTTCTCCAGGCCGAGACGCTCAAGCAGTCGGACTGGAGTGACGGCTGCCCCATCGCCGTCACCGCGCTGGAGACCGTCGGCCGCGTCCCCGGCATCCAGCAGACCGCGACCGAGGCCCTGGTCCACTGGCAGGGCATGGTCGCGGCCAAGCTGGAGGGTTCCGGGATCGACCCGGCCGCCGCCCGCGCCCTGGCCGGCACCGTCATCGCGATGCTGGAAGGGGCCGAGCTGCTGAGCCGCGTCACCGGCGACGACGCTCCTTTCCGCGACGCCGCCGTCCATCTCGCGCAGTTGGTCAACGCCTCCCTCGGCTGACGCGCTGGACGTCGTCCGGCCGCGCGGCCTCCGGCGGGTGAGGGGCGCTGAAGCTGCGGCGGTAGGCGGTGGGGGTCGTGCCGATGTGGCGGTGGAAGTGCTGGCGCAGGACGTCGCCGGTGTTGAACCCGGTGCGCTTGGCTATCGCGTCGATGGGCAGGTTCGTGGTCTCCAGCAGCTCCCGGGCGGCGGCCAGGCGCTGCTGGGTGAGCCACTTCAGCGGGGTCATGCCCACCTGGCGGGCGAAGCGCCGGCCGAACGTCCTGGTGCTCATGGCGGCGCGCTCGGCCAGGCGGCCGATGGTCAATGGCTGGTGGAGGCGCTGGACGGCCCAGTCCAGCACGGGCGCGAGTTCGTCCGCGCGGATCGGGCCGGATGCCGGGAGCGGCGCGTACTGCGCCTGATCGCCTTGCCGGTGCGGGGCGATGACCATCCGCCGGCCGACTTCGGCGGCGACCGCGGAGCCGAAGTCGCGCCGGACGATGTGCAGGCACAGGTCGATCCCGGCGGCCGTCCCGGCGCTGGTGAGGATGGAGCCCTCGTCGATGTAGAGCGCGCGTTCCCTGACCCGGACCCGCGGGTAGCGGCGGCGGAGCTCCTCGGCGTGCATCCAGTGCGTGGTGGCCTCGCGCCCGTCCAGCAGACCCGCGGCGGCGAGGACGAAGGCGCCGGAGCACAGGGCGGCGATCCGGGTTCCCCGGTCGTGCGCCTCGCGAAGCGCGTCCAGGAGCGCTGCGGGCGGCTCGTACGCAGGGGTCAGGCAGGCCGGTACGACGATGAGATCCGCGTCGCGCATGGCGTGCGGCCCTTGCGGGGCGGTCAGCCACAGGCCGTTCAGGGAGCTCTGGGTCGCGTTCGTGGTGTGGCAGAGCGTCAGGTCGTACCACTGCGGGGTCAGGTCGAGGCGGTCCCGGCCGAAGACCTCGCAAGGGACGGCCAGCTCGAAGAGCGGCGAGTCCTCCAGGACGGGAATGGCGACGCGGCGGCGCCCCGGTTGATCCGGCATGGCGCAAATCTACTCCTCCACGTCCTTTTCGCCAGTGGTGGGGACCGGCCCGGTCGCCCAGGCTGGGGATCATGGCGGAGACAGAGATCATGGCGCGGACGCCCGGCGGATCGTCCCTGGAGGCGCCGGGGCCGCTGGACATCGGCGCGCGGGAGGGCGCACGGCTGCTGGCCGACGTCGTCGCGCTGGTCGGACGGCACGCGGAGACGGTGGCCGAGGGGCCGGTGGCACCTGCCGAACCGGGCACGGGGAAGATCCGTGACTGGCTGGACGGCTACCGGTTCGACGCGGCCCGTCCGGCCGCCGAGGTGGTGCCCGAGATCATTCGGGAGCTGCGGAGCTGGGGGGTGCAGACGACGCATCCGCGCTATTTCGGCCTGTTCAACCCCACGCCCACCTGGTGGGGCGTGGCGGGCGAGCTCATCGCCGCGGCGGTCAACCCGCAGCTCGCCGCCTACAGCCACGCCGAGGCCGCCGTCGAGATGGAGCGGCACGTCCTGCGCTTCCTCGCCGCCCGGCTGGGGATGCCGGGCACCACGGAAGGGAGCTTCACCGTCGGCGGCGCCGAGGCGAACCTGACGGCCGTGGTCGTCGCGCTGACGCGCCGGTTCGGCTCGTACGCCGAGTCCGGCCTGGCCGGGCTGCCGGCCCGGCCCGTCCTGTACGCCTCGGCGGAGAGCCATCTCGCCTGGCTGAAGATCGCTCACCTGACCGGCCTCGGCCGCGACGCCGTCCGGCTGGTGCCGGCGGACGCGGCGCACCGCCTCGACGGCGAGCGGCTGCGCCGCATGCACCAGGCGGACCTGGACGCGGGCAGGGCGCCGTTCCTGCTGGTCGGCACCGCCGGGACGACCGGCGGCGGCGCGCTCGACCCGCTACCGGAGCTGGCCCGCCTGGCGGACGAGTGGGGCCTGCACTTCCACGTCGACGCGGCCTGGGCGGGGGCCCTCGCGCTCTCGGACCGGCTGCGTCCGCTGCTGGACGGGGTGGAGCGCGCCGACAGCGTCACCGTGGACGCGCACAAATGGCTGTCCGCGCCTATGGGAGCCGGAATGTTCCTCACCCCGCATCCCGAGGCCCTGGCGGACGCCTTCCGGGTCAGCACCTCGTACATGCCGCCCGACACCGAGGGGGCCGCCGACCCGTACACGACGAGCGTCCAGTGGTCGCGCCGGTTCGCCGGGCTCAAGGTGTTCCTGGCCCTGGCGGCCGTTGGCCGGCAGGGCTTCGCCGAACAGCTCGAACGCGATGTCGAGCTGGGCGTGCTGCTGGCGCGCCGCCTTGCCGAGCACGGCTGGAGCCGGATCAACGACACCCCGCTGCCGCTCGTGTGCGTCGTCGACCCCGGCGCGGACGCGCTGGACCGGGAGCGCAGCGCGCGATGGCACGCGGCCGTCGCCGCCCACGTCGTCCGGAGCGGACGGGCCTGGATCAGCCCGGTGAGCGTGGGCGGCCGCCCCGCCGTCCGGTTGTGCGTGACCAGCCACCGCACCAGGGCGCAGGACGTCGAGGACGTGGTCGACGCACTGGGCCGGGCGCGCGACGAGGTGAACGGCTGAGCCACGGGGCGCCCTGGCCCAGCCGTGGCAGAAGAGCTGGTCGACGCCGCGCTCGGCGCGGATCGGGACGCGGCGTTCGTCAGAGGGGCCCGGTGAAGTGGGTTCGGGCCGTGTCGCGGAAGTCGGCGACCAGCGGGTTGCGGTCGTTGGCGCGGGTGGCGACGACGACCTGGCAGGGGTCGATTCCGTCCAGGGGGAGGGCGGCGAGGTCGTCCCTGAGCGTGATGCGCCGGTCACCGGCGGGCAGGACGGCGAGGGCGCGGCCGTCAGCGATGAGTTCCAGCTTGTCCTCGAAGGTGTCGACGACGATCGGGCCGAGCGGTGCCGGGTGGCCGCCGGGGCGGGGTTCGAGACGCCAGAACTCGCTCCAGCCGGCGCCCGTGCCGGTGCCGGTGCACGGCACAAGGGCTTCGTCGGCGATGTCGTCGGGGGTGACCGATTCCTTGCCGGCCAGGCGGTGGGAGGCGGGTACGACGAGCACGCGGGGTTCGTCGTAGAGCACGGTCACCTGGAGCCGCTCCGTCGACGACGGGAGCGGCGCGCGCGCGATGAGCGCGTCGACCCGGCCATCGGACAGCGCGCCGGTCTCGTCCCAGTTCAGGTGGCGGGTGCGGACCTGGGCCGCGGGGTGGCGGCGCCGCAGATCGCGCACCGCGGGAGTGATCACGAGGTCGTCGACGTACCCGATGGTGATCGTGCGGGGCGGTGCCGCGGCGCGCGCGGTCAGCGTGGCCTGCTGGGCGGCGTGCAGGAGCGCCTGTGCCTGGGGGAGGAACGCGGCACCGGCCCCGGTGAGGCGGCTGCCCTGCGGTGTGCGGTCGAGCAGCCGGACTCCGAGCTGGTGCTCCAGCCGCTGGATCTGGCGGCTCAGCGAGGGCTGAGCCAGGTGCAGCGCGTCGGCGGCGCGACCGAAGTTCAGATGCTCCGCCACGACCGTGAAGTAGCGCACCAGCCGCAGGTCGAGGTCGGCGTCGATGGCGCGCGCGGTCGACGGAACCGGATTATCAGCCACATATCCAGCCTAACCGTCATGCGGTTCGCGTATGACGGGGTGCAACACAGGTCTTGGACACCCGGCTCGGCGCGTCGTTGACTCGACATCGTCCGGTGCGGCGGAGAACCGCCTCCGGACGAGGACAATGGACGGCTTTGAGAACAGGGGACATCCGCTATGGGCAAGTACGACGGCAAGAGTGTCGTGATCACGGGAGGCAGCAGCGGTTTCGGTCTCGCCACCGCGGAACTGCTCGCCGACGAGGGCGCCCGCGTCCTCATCACCGGACGCGACCGGGCCAGGCTGGACGCCGCCCGCGACCGGCTCGGCGAGAACGCGGTCACCGTGCGGAGCGACGCCGCCTCGCAGGTGGACATCGAGGCGCTGGCCGACCGGGTCAAGGCAGAATTCGGCACGCTGGACGCCCTGTTCGCCAACACCGGCGTCAACGGTTTCGCGCCCTTCGAGGAGACGACCGAGGAGCTTTACGACGAGCTGTTCGCGATCAATGCGAAGGGGCCGTATTTCACCGTGCAGAAGCTCGCTCCTCTGCTGGCCGAGGGCAGCGGCGTGGTTCTGACCACCTCGGTGGCGAACGTGCTGGGCCTTCCTATGCTCAGCGCGTACGCGGCCAGCAAAGCGGCGCTTCGCTCCATGACCCGCAGTCTCGCCCGCGAGCTGCTCCCGCGAAAGATCCGCGTCAACGCGGTCAGCCCCGGCCCGATCGATTCGGGGATCCTGGAGAAGTCGATGCCCAAGGAGGCGGCCGAGCAGACCAAGGCCCAAATGGCGGCCGACAACCCCATGCTGCGCCTCGGCGCGCCTTCCGAGGTCGCCAGAGCGGTCGTCTTCCTGGCGTTCGACGCGACCTACACCACCGGCGCCGAACTCGCGGTGGACGGCGGCGGTTCCCAGCTCTGAGCCGAATTCACGCCGCCGGGCGGTTGCTGGACGGCCCGGCCGGGACGTCAGCGGTTCGCGCAAGGGTCCCGGTGGGGGACGCCGGGGAAATAGCGCTTCCAATCGGCGTCGCTGATACCGGTGGTGGCCAGGGCGCAGATCCGTGCGGTGATCCGGCCGAGGTCGGTTTCCCAGAGTTTGACGGTGTAGTCGTTGCTGCCGGTGGCCATGGTGTGCCCGTCCGGGCTGAAAGCGACGGTGGGCACGTCGGAGGTGTGGCCGGAGAAGGTGCCGATCAGAGCCGGACGGCGGGGATCGCCGATGTCCCACAGCTTGGCGGTGTGGTCGGCGCCGCTGGTGGCCAGGCGACGCCCGTCCGGGGTGAAGGCGCCGGCGTAGACCGTGCCGGAGTGGCCGGTCAGCAGCGCGACCTGCCGGGGCCTGCGGATGTCGCGGATGTCGACCAGCCGCACCGTCTGGCGGTCGGCGATGGTGGCCAGCAGCGTGCCGTCGGCGCTGAACGCCTGGCTGGGAATCTCGTCGCCGCGGAACGGGAAGGGCAGTTCGCGCGGTACGGCCGGGTCGGTCACGTCCCACAGCCGACCCGCGTCGGCGCCGCCGCTGGTGCTGAGCACCCGGCCGTCGCGGCTGAAACCGACGGTGTGCACCCCGCGGCCGTGGGCGGGGATCTGGGTCAGCCTGCGGGGCGAGGCGGGCTCGGTGAGGTCCCAGAGGCTGATCGTCCGCTCCGATCCGGCGGCCAGCAGGCGGCCGTCCGGGCTGATCGCGACCGCGGTGACCTCGCCGTCCTTGGCGGGGAGGGTGGCGCGCAGGACGGGACGGCGCGGATCGGCGACGGCGTAGACGCGGGTGTTGCCGTCGTCGCTGCCGCTTGCCAGGAGCCGCCCGTCCGGGCTGAAATCCACGGAGCGCACGAAGCCGCCGGCCTCGGTGAGCACGCCCAGCGGGCTGCGCCGGTGCGGATCGGTGACGTCCCACAGACGGACCGTGCGGTCCCAACTCGCGGTGGCCAGGGTGTGCCCGTCGGGGCTGAAGGTGACCGCCGCGACGACGTCGCGGTGATCGGCCAGCGGCAGTTCCCGGACGTCCTGGAGCCGCAGCCCGGCCCGGCCCGGCACCGCGATCGAGGCGCCGTCCGGGCTGAACGCCGTGGTGTAGGCGCCGCCGGGCAGCACGGCCACCTCCCTCGCCCGGCCGGGGCGGGTGACGTCCCAGAGCCGGAGGGTCCGGCCCTGGCTGGCCAGGGTGGTGCCGTCCGGGCTGAAGGCCACCGACCAGACCAGCGCGTCATGGTCGCGCAGCACCTGGAGGGGCACGGGGTCGCCCGGGCGGCTGATGTCCCACAACCGGACGCTGTGGTCCCAGCTGGCCGTGGCCACCACCGGAGCGGTAGGGCTGAACGCTCCGCCGGCCACCACCCCGGTGTGCCCGGACAGCCGGCCGAGCGGACGCGGCGAGCGGCGGTCGCCGATGTCCCACAGCCGGGCGGTGCGGCCGCCGACGGTGAGCAGCCGGCGGCCGTCCGGGCTGAACACCGGCGACCCCAGCGGACCGGCGTGGGCCGGGAAACCGGCCAGCGAGGAGGGGCGGCGCGGGTCGGTGAGGTCCCACAGCTGGGCCGTCCGGTCCCCGTTGCCGGTCGCCGCGATCCGGCCGTCCGGCCCGAAGGCCACCGCGCCGACCGTCCTGGTGGCGTTGGCGAACGTCGAGACCCGGGCCGGACGGGCGGGGTCGGTGACGTCCCACAGCTGCGCGGCGCCGCCGCTGGCGGTGGCCATCAGGCGGCCGTCGGAGGAGAAGGACACCGCCTTGAGGCTGTCCGGCAGCGTGAGGGTGGCGAGCCGGCGGGGCCGGTTGATGTCCCGCACGTCCCACAGCACCGCGGTCCGGTCCCAGCTCGCGGTGGCCAGCACCGCCTTGCCGGGCTGGTAGGCGATGGCGACCAGATCGCTGCGGTGACCGGTCAGCAGCGTCGCGTACGGCGCGGCGAAGGTGCTGAACAGGCTGTCGCGGGTGGCCTGCGACGGCGCCAGCCGGTGCGCGGCCAGGGCCAGCCGCAGGGCCAGCGGCGGGTTCTCGTCCCGCATCGCGGCCGCCTGCGTGATGACGTTGCTCGCCAGCGCCTGGTTGCGCTGGTCGGCGACCAGGCGCTGGGAGTGGACGGCGTAGCCGACGGACGTCACCGCCACGAGCAGCAGGCACGCGAGGAGCACCACGGCCTGCCGGAGCCGCCTGGTGCGGGTGGCGGCCGTCGCCTGCTCGGCGGCCTCGGCGGCCAGGCCGGCGGCCAGGAACCGGCGCTCCCGGCCGGTGAGCGCGCCGTCGTTGCCGTCCGCCCACTCCTTGGCCCTGGCCAGCCGGGTGCCGCGGTAGAGCGCATCGGGGTTCTCCTGCAGCGCCTCCCACGTCTCGGCGGCCGCGGCGAGCTGCTGGTGCAGCCGAAGGCTCTCCCGGTCGTCGGTCAGCCAGTCGCGCAGCCGCGGCCAGCAGCGGATCAGCGCCTCGTGGGTGATCTGCACGCAGTTGTCGTCGAGCTGGATCAGCCGCGCGGCGGCAAGCCTCTCCATCACCATGGTCACCGTTCCGGACTCACCGAAACTGTGCAGGCCGGCGCAGCATTTGGCGTCCGCGGTGTCCTGCTCGACGCTGACCAGCCGCAGGAAGATCCGCTTGGCCGCGATCCGCCCCTCGGGGTCCAGCGAGGTGTAGACCTCCTCGGCGGTACGGGCGATGGCGTGCTGGATCCCGCCGGCCTCCTCGTATCCCTGGACGGTCAGCCGGGTGCCGCGCCGGCGCCGCCAGGTCTCCAGCAGCGCGTGCGAGACCAGCGGCAGCGACGCCGGCTGCGCCGCCGCCTCCGCGATCAGCCGGGAGACCAGCGCGGACTCGATCACATACCCCTCCGCGACGGCGGGCTTGGTGATCGCCTGGTGCAGTTCGGCGGCGCTCATCGGGCCCACCAGGATCTGCGCGTCCCGCAGCGCGGCGGCCAGCTCCGGATGCCGGCCGCAGTGGCCGTAGAAGTCGGCCCGCACCCCCAGCACGACCCGCACCCGGCTGCCCCGCCGGTTCGCGGCGTGGACCAGCGCCTCGATGAACCGGGCGCGTTCGGTCTCGTCCGAGCACAGGGTGAAGGTCTCCTCGAACTGGTCCACGATCAGCAGGGCGTCGGCGTGCCTGCGCTTGGCCAGCAGGGCCCGCTGGAGCCGCGGGTGCAGGTTCGCCGGGTCGGCGGCCAGGTCCGCCCGGATCTCCTCGGCCGGACGGCCCGTGGCGCGCGCCAGCCGCAGCGCGAGCTCGTCCATCGGGTGCGGGCCGGGCGTGATGATCATGGTCGGCCGGTTCTCGGCCCGGGCCAGCAGGCCGGCGCGCAGGAGCGAGGACTTGCCGGAGCCGGAGGCGCCGAACACGCCGACGAAACGCCGCTGCCGTACCCGCCGCAGGAGCTGGTCGATCAGCTCGTCCCGGCCGAAGAACCGGTCGGCGTCGCTGGGCTGGAACGGCGCCAGCCCGAGGAACGGGGGCCGCCGGTCCTTCTCGGCGGGAGCGGCGGCGGCCGCCGACTCCAGGTCGGCGGCGACGCTGTGCCAGCGGGCGCGCCATTCGTCGACGTCCCCGCCGCAGGCGTCGACGTAGGCCAGGGTCACCGCCAGGCTCGGCAGCTTGCGGCCGGCGGCGGCCTGCGCCAGCACGGTGACCGAGTAGTGCGCCGACTCGCTGAGCTGTCGGTAGGTCGGCTTGCCGGCCTTCTCGCGGAGCAGACGGAGGTCCGATGCGAATTCCAGTAGCGGCGGGCTCTCGGAGGACAACGGACGTTCCGGTCGCGGCATGCGCTACCCCCTCGGCTCCCACCAGGCCGTATGCCCCTGCTCCAAGAGCATCCTTACAGGGAGGTTATCCACGGATTGTTTGTCAGTTGAGAGCGTTCCGGAACCAAACAACTCCGCGGTGTTAGAACCGGACGGCGCGAACAGGTCAGGGGAGCGGGGGAGCGGTGGACGCCATGGCGGACGACTTCACGGATCTGGTGCTCTTCCCGCACTGCGACGTGCACGCCGTGCTCGACGGGGCGAAGCCGCTGACGCTGAAGGTGTTCCGTAGGAGGAGGCACGAGAGCAACCCGAGGCGGTACCGGCTCGACCCGAACCCGGTCACGGACGCGGTGTACGAGTTCATGGCACCGCACCGGGACCCCGGCAAGCGGTTCGACGGGCTGCCCACCGTCGACCCCGCCACCGGCCAGGTCACCGCGACCGAGCCCGGCGTGTACCTGTTCCAGATCCGGGCCGGCGACGACTACATCGTCGGCCGGCTCCAGGTGCACAACCGGATCATGAACTGGTGGTTCGGGAACAACTCCATCACCACCGCGCTGGATCCGGAGATCTACCACGCGCAGCCCACGCTCTACGCGAGGTTCATCAACGAACCCACCGGAACCGACCTGGTCGGGGACATCACGGGCCACGGATACGTCGCGCTGACGCCGGACCACCCGGACACGGTCGTGGTGAACGAGCACGGACGGCTCCGGGGCGTCGCCGTGACCGACCCCGACGGCGTGCACCATCCGGTCAGCATCACCGGGAACTACCGCGACATGGTGCGGTCGCTGGCGGTCCGGGTCGTTGACTACGGCAAGGTCAGGACCGACCTCGACGCGTCATTGCGGAACAACGTGTCGCAGTCGTCGGAGCTGCAGAACATCCTGTTCCTCCCCGAGGGATTCACCGACGCCGAGAAGACCAAGTTCTACGAGTTCGCCTACCGGGCCACCGATCTTATTTTCGACAACGCCACGCCGAGGCATGAGCCCTATGGGCTGCTGCGCGAGCACTTCAACGTGTTCAACTCCTTTGTCCCGTCCGAGGAGAACGGGGTGACCTGCGGGTTCAGGGTGACCGACCGGGCGACCGGAAGGGTGCCCACCGGTCTGGCGATCCCCTTCGACATGCGGGTCAACTCCAAGAAGCCCAAGCTCTACACGATGGCGGCGCTCGTCGCGCGCGTCGGGCTGCCGCAACGCAACGAGGCGCGTGAGCATCTGGCCGAGCTGTGGAATCGGCAGGGGCTGCCCGACTTCGACCCGACGCGGGTGGACGGCGAGACGGTGGACGCCTGGAAAGGGCTCCAGTGCACCGGGATGCTGCACGTGCGGGATACGGTGTTCGGTCTCGTGCTGGGCGGGCGTTTCGCCGACCGCGCGTCCGGGAAGTCGACTGCCACTAATCCGGCGGTGGTGAAGCCTGCCCTCGACCGTTCCAGCGAGGCGATGACGAGGTTCATCGGCCGGGTGTACGAGTTCTACACCACGGCGCTGAACAGGCATTTGGGATTCGACCCCCGGCGGCACCCTCCCGAGTTGTACGCCAACTCCCGCCGCCCCAACCCGGACAACAGCGTCCTGCGGCTGGCCGCCGGGCTGAAGTTCAAAGGGGAATCGGGAACCCTCTACGACATCGGCAAGGCTTGGTTCTTCGACGACTCGGTCTTCCAGCGGAGCCGGGGTCTGGTCGGCCTGATCGTCTACGACTACCTCAGCGGCGGGACGAACATGAACGGCCTGACGATCGCCGCGCAGACCGTGGCGAGCAAGAACCGCGTCGTGTACGAATACGGTGGCCCGAGCGACGGAATCGACCCGCAGCGGATGTTCCGGAAGATTCCAAAGTTCGCCGAGGAACCGGACGGTCTCGCCGACACGATAGCGCACGAGTTCGGGCACAGTTTCAACCTGGGCGACGAGTACGAGGAGTTCGACGGCGACGCTCCGGAGTACGACCTTCCCTGGGACAACGTGACGCTGTACAGCAGCATACGGTCCAACAGCCCGCCGCCCAGGGCGATCGACCCGGCGAAGGTCGAATGGCTCAAGTTGCCCGCCATCCTCATTTCCTCAACGCTGTCCGCGGATTCCCAAGAGAGGAACAACGGAATCGAAGTGAACGTGGGCGCCCTTGATATAGGCGCCTGGATCTTCGCTCAGCTTCGGCAGTTCCCGGTGCGGCTGCAGAACTTCGATCCCCGTCCGAACGGCCGGCAGTTCCCGTTCCCGACGACCCCGCAGCAGCAGCTGAACGGGCTGGTCGTGGTCGACAACGATGTCACCCGCGGGACGATCGTGCTCGGCGGATCGGCGCTGCCGCCCCGCCCGTTCCCGACTTTCAAGAAGGGATCGGCGGTCTTCGTGCCGATGCAGGACGGCGCGGGCAAAGAGATCCCTGTGGTCCGCAAGAGCGTGTTGAAATTCCTCCAGGAACACCGCACTCCGCTGAACAAGAACAGGGAGCATTTCCATTTCAGTGAAGAGGCCGATGTGCCGGTGCGGATCCCGGGGCAGCGGAAGCCGGCCCAGCCCAGCACCATGATCGGTGTCTTCGAGGGCGCCGACCACTTCGCCGGAGCGGCCTACCGGCCGGCCGGCGCGTGCAAGATGAGGAACAGCTCCGCGCGGGACGACTACAGCGCCTTCTGCTTCGTGTGCAAGTGGCTGATCGTCAATCGGATCGATCCGGGCTTCCACGCCCTGGTCAGAGGGATGTTCTACCCGGAGCACAACCATGACTGAGGCCGGTACCGTCGCCACGCTGCTCGCCGGGATCGGGCAGGCCATGCTTCCGCTGCGCGAGGCGCTGGCGTCCCCGGAGTCGTTCGCGGGCCTGCTGCGCAGGCTCGGCTGGCGGTCGGAGACCATCCCGCAGCCGGTCAAGGACCTCGGCTCCGGCGTCGACACGCTGTACGACGCGCTGCGGGGGCTCCTGGGCGATGGCGGCATCAACCTCGGCGGTTCGCACAGCGGCCCGCTGGAGCCGCCCCGCTTCTCGGCGGACGGGATCGGACGGGTGCTCGGCGCCACCCAGGCGGTCATCGAGGGGATACGCGGGATCGCCGCGGCACCCGATTCGGCGATCCCGGAACCGCTCCGGGCGGACGGGTTCCGGGAGAAGTTCCCCAAGCAGCTCATCGACCACCTGGTGGTCGACTACCTGCGGCACTACCAGCCGCCGCTGGCGTTCGCGCTCACCGCCCTGGGGGTCATCCGGATCCGGTTCGTGCCGGCCGCCGGGAACCGGCCGCCCTATCGGCATGTCTCGCTCGACCTCACCGAGCTGCCGGAGGCACTGGCCGACCCGTCCGGCCCGCTCAAGGCCGCCTTCGGATGGGGAGAGCAGGAGTTCGACTACCCGGCGCTGGCCGGGCAGATCGACAACCTGCTGATGGCGCTCGGCATGCGGGTGACCCTTCCGGTCGTCGACGAGCCCGTGGTCGAGGCCGTTCAGGGGACGGTCCGCCAACTCGGCGACGACGAGGTACGAGCGGTCAGGGCGGTGCTCTTCGAGCAGGTCAGCGACCCGGCCGCGGGGGAAGGGCAGGAGCACCGGATCGCCGAGCTCCGGCTGATGCCGCTGCCGGCCGACGGCGACCGGCTTCCGGGGGTCGCCCTGCTGCCGTCGTTCGACGGGGAACTGGGCCTCCGGATCCCGCTCGGCCCGGACATCGCGATCACCATCCGCAGCGATCTCGATCTGCGCGGCGGGGTCGCGCTCCTGCTCCGTCCCGGCCGGCCGATCGAGACGGTGGTCGGGTTCGCGGGCGAGGGCGCGCCCGTCCGCCGGGACGGCTCGATCGAGGTGGCCGTCGAGCGCGAGAACGCCGGCGGCGAACCGGTCCTGCTGATCGGCGCCAGGGACGGGACGCGCCTGCAGTTCCGCAAGATCGGCGGAACCGGCGGGGTGCGGCTGGCCGGCGGCGGGGCTGACGTCTACGCCGAGTTCGAGCTGGACGGCCTGGAGTTCGTGTTCTCGCCGGGCGGGGCGGACGGCTTCATCGCCAAGATCCTTCCCGGCGGCGGGTTCACCGTGGGTGCGGATCTGACCGTCGGCATCTCGCACCGGGACGGGTTCTACTTCCGCGGCGCCTCCAACCTGGAGCTCCAGGTGCCCGCCCACATCAAGATCGGGCCCGTCGAGGTGCAGGGGCTGACGATCTCCGCGGCGCCGTCCGCAGACGGACTGCCGGTCGCGCTGGGCGCGACCATCAAGGCCGACCTGGGGCCGGTCAAGGCGGTGGTGGAGCGGATCGGGCTGTCGGCGAACCTGGTGCCCAAGCCGAACATGGACGGCAACCTCGGCCCGCTCGACGTGTCGCTGGGGTTCCTGCCGCCGAAGGGGGTCGGGCTGTCGGTCAACGCCGGGATCGTCTCCGGCGGCGGATACCTGTACTTCGATCCGGACCACGGCGAGTACGCCGGCGCGCTGGAACTGGACTTCGCCGGGCTCGTCGCGCTCAAGGGCATCGGGCTGATCACCACCCGGATGCCGGACGGCTCGTCCGGCTTCTCGCTGCTGATCGTCATCACCGCCGAGTTCGCCGGCGGCGGGATCCAGCTCGGGTTCGGGTTCACGCTGCTCGGGGTCGGCGGCATCATCGGGCTGAACCGCCGGATGGACCTCGGCGCCCTGGTCGAGGGCGTGGTCAGCGGGGCGATCGAGTCGGTGATGTTCCCGCGCGACGTGGTGGCCAACGCGCCGCGGATCATCAGTGACCTGCGCCGGTTCTTCCCGCCCGAGGAGGGCACGTTCCTGATCGGGCCGATGGCCAAGCTGGGCTGGGGCACCCCGGCGCTGGTCACCGTCTCGCTCGGGATCGTCATCGAGATCCCGCCCGGCACCGTGGCGATCCTCGGCGTGCTCAGGTGCGTGCTGCCGCGCGAGGAACTGCCGCTGCTGGTGCTGCAGGTCGACTTCGTCGGCGCGTTCGAGCCGGACAAGTCCCGGCTGTGGTTCTTCGCCAAGATGCGCGACTCGCGGATCCTCACCATGACCATCGACGGCGGCATGGGGCTGCTGGTGGCCTGGGGCGGCGACGCCGACCTGGTGCTGTCGGTCGGCGGGTTCCACCCGTCGTTCAAGCCGCCGCCGCTGCCCTTCCCGGTGCCGCAGCGGCTCACGGTGGACATCCTGAACAGCCCCGGCCGGCTGGTCCGGGTGACCGGCTACTTCGCGGTCACCAGCAACACCGTCCAGTTCGGCGCGGCGGTGGAGCTACGGCTCGGTTTCAACGAGTTCGGCATCCACGGGCACCTCGGGTTCGACGCGCTGTTCCGGTTCTCCCCGTTCGCGTTCGTCGTCGAGATCTCCGCCGGGGTCTCGCTCAAGGCGTTCGGGGTCGGGGTGTTCGGCATCGACCTGCACCTCCAGCTCGAAGGGCCGACCCCGTGGCGGGCGCACGGCCGGGGCTCGATCTCGCTGCTGTTCTTCGAGATCTCCGCGGACTTCGACATCACCTGGGGCGAGGAGCGCGACACCACCCTGCCGCCGGTGCAGGTGATGGGCCTGCTGGAGTCCGAGATCCGCAAGACCGACGGCTGGCAGACGCGGCTGCCGGGCGGCGGGGCCAACCCGCTGGTCACGCTGCGGCAGCTGACCGAGACCGACGATCTGGTGCTGCATCCGCTCGGCACGCTGTTCATCCACCAGCGCGCCCTCCCGCTGGGGACGCGGATCGACCGGGTCGGCGGCCAGCGGCCCAGCGACGGCAAGCGGTTCACCGTCGCGCCGGAGCAGGGCAGCGGCCTGGTCAAGGCGTCCGACACCGGCGAGCGGTTCCCGATGGCCCAGTTCCAGGACATGGACGACGCGGCCAAGCTGTCGCGCCCGGCGTTCGAGAACGCCGACGCCGGGCTGGAGCTGACCGCGGACAAGGGCGCGCTGGCCGCCACGCGGGTAGTGCGCCGGAGCGCCCGCTACGAGCTGCACATCATGGACGCCGACCCGCCCAGGCCGGCCGGCGCGACGGGAACGGCGACGCCAGCCAGCGCGGCCGGAAGCGCGATGTCGCTGGCCAGTGGGGCAGGCAGCCGGCGCCCGCCCCGGCTGTACCGCGCGCACCCGGCGGTGTTCGGGCAGCTCCTGGAGGGCAGCAGCACGGCCCGTTCGCCGCTGTCCCAGCGGGAGGCCCAGTTGCGGCGGCCCTACGACGCGGCGGAGTCGGTCCAGGTCACCGGCGACCGGTTCGTCATCGCCTACCTGCGCAACAACCACCAGGCGTTCCCGCCCGCCGCCTCCGGCGCGAGCACGGCCGGGTTCGGCAGCCAGACCGCCGCGGCCGACGCCATGGCGGAGTGGATCCGCGACGAGCCCCGGCTGGCCGGGCGGCTGCACGTGATCCGCGAGGCGGAGGCCGCCGGTGGGGCGGCGGCCCAGCCCGGCACCTGGACCGCGGCCAACCCGGCGCCGTCCGCCGTCACCGGCACCGAGGCGGTGCTGCTGGGCGGCGGGAACGTGCTGATCTCCGGCGGCGCGGACGGGTCCGGCGCGCCGGTGGCCGGCACGATGCTCTTCGATCCGGTCGCCGCCACCTGGTCCGCCGGTCCGGCGCTGAAGACGGCCCGCCGAGGGCACACGACGACCGCGCTCCCGGACGGCCGGGTCGTGGTGGCCGGCGGTGTGGGCGCGGACGGGACCCCGCTGGCCTCGGTCGAGGTATACGACCCGGTGGCCCGGACGTGGACGAGCCCGCAGCAGACGATGCGCACCGCGCGCCATGGGCATTCGGCCACCGTGGTCGACGGCAAGCTGCTGGTCATCGGCGGCACCGGCGCCCGGGGCGGGCAGGGCCGGGCCACGCTGACCTCGGCCGAGACGCTCGATCCGGCCACCCTGACGTGGACCGGCCTCCCGCCGATGGCCTACGCCAGGACCGGCCACCAGGCGGTGCCGCTCCCCGAGGGGCGGGTGTTCGTGATCGGCGGCGCCCTGCTCACCGGACGCGGGGAGCGCGCCATGACCTACTGCGAGATCTACGACCCGTCCACGAAGACCTGGGGCGCGGCCGCCGCGTTGATCGTGCCCAGGAAGGGCCACCAGGCGACCGCGCTGCGCGACGGCAAGGTCTTGGTCACCGGCGGGGACGCGGTGCCGGCCGTGCCCCATCGCCCGGGGAGCCTGGCGGCCGCCGAGCTGTACGACCCGGCCGCGAAGACCTGGACGCGGGTGGCCGACCTGCCCGGCGGCCGCAGCGGCCATCGCGGCGTGGCCACCCGGTCCGGCCGGGTGCTGGTGGTCGGCGGCACCGACCGCGTCCGCTCCACCGCCGGATACCGGAACGCGGTGCTCTTCGACCCGTCCTCCGGAACCTGGACGGCCACCGGCCCGCTGGGCGCGGGCCGGTGGGACTTCCCGGCCGTGGTGCTCGCGGACGGCCGGGTGCTGGCCGTCGGCGGGGTGGCCCTGGCCGGCCCCGCGGCCCCCGGTCCTGACCCCGCCGTGCTGGACGGCACCGCCGAGATCTACCTGCCGTGACCGACACCGAAAGGCCCGACGAGATGACCAGAGCCATCCCCGTGGCCGCCGACACCTGGGCACCGGCGCCCGACTACACCGCGCCGGTGAGCTGGTACGGCAGGCACGACGGCGCCGTGCTGCTCAAGGACGGCAAGTCGCTGCTGGTCGCCGGCGGCGCCGACGCCGCGTCCTCGGCGGTCAAGCACGCGGCGGTGTACGACACCGGCACCAAGACCTGGGCCGCCCCGGTGCCGCTCGGCACCGCGCGCCAGCTGCACGCCGTGACCGTCCTGCCCAGCGGGAAGGTGCTGGTCACGGGGGGAACCGGCGGCCCGACCGGCCCGGCGCTCGCCACCGCCGAGCTGTACGATCCGGTCGCGAAGTCCTGGACACCGACCAAGCATCCGATGGCCACCGCGCGCTGGGGGCACAGCGCGGTGCTGCTGTCGGACGGCACGGTGCTCGTCTCCGGCGGCAGCACGGTCCCGTCCGGGCAGACCGTCAGGGCGCTGCGCTCCGCCGAGGTGTTCCATCCCGGCGACGAGACGTGGACGGCGGCGCCGGACATGACCGACGCCCGCAGCGGCCACGCCGCGGTGGCGCTGCGGGACGGCAAGAAGGTGCTGGTCTGCGGGGGCGGTGCGCCGGTGGGCACCGCCGCCGACCCGGCGCTGGCGTTCTGCGAGGTGTACGACACCGACAGCAAGACCTGGGCGCCGACCGGCACGATGCGACGGCCGCGGCGTGCGCACCAGGCCACCGCGCTGTCGGCGACCCGGGTGCTGGTGACCGGCGGCTCCGCGCCGGGCGCGCTGGACGACGGCGGCTTCGACCCGCGCAGCCAGCGGACCGCCGAGGTGTACGACGTGGAGTCCGGCACCTGGACGGACGCCGCCCCCATGCCCGCGGGCCGGGCGTTCCACCGGGCGGTGGCGGTGGGCGCCGGCAAGGTGCTGGTGATCGGCGGCGCCGACCGGCCGGAGGACGAGGCCGGTTACCGAGGCACGTTGCTGTACGACAACGGCACGTGGACGACGGTGGCCGGGCTGGTGCGCGGCCGGTGGGCGTTCGCCGCGGTGGCCGTCGGGGCCGCGGCGCACGTCATCGGCGGGGTGACCGCCTCCGGGCTTGCCGCGGCCGATCCGGCGGTCGTCGAGCTGACCAAGACCATGGAACGGTACGGGAGCGGCTCATGACCGCGGGCGCCTACTCGTTCCTGCCCTCGCTGCGCACCGGCCTGGCCACCCGGATCACCGAGCCCCGCGAGCGGGCTCCCAGGGCCTCGGTCCTGGTGAAGCTCACCCTGACCGGGGACCCGCTCACCCCGGGCAAGGCTCTGGAGCAGACCGTCAAGCAGCCGGTGCAGATCTACGGCCCCGGCGATGTCGTCGGCGTCGACCCGCGGGCGGTCTCGCGCACCGAGCCCCGGCCGTTCGCCAACAACGTCGAGCCGAACTACCTGGCGCACGTCGAGTTCTACGACGAGGACTTCCTCTGGCGGTACAGCCCGGTGCTGGAGGACGGCACCAAGCGGCTGCTGCCCTGGCTGGCGCTGATCGTCCTCGCCGCCGAATCGGAGACCGGGGCGAAGGCGGAGTTCGAGGAGTTCGCGCTGCCCGACCGGCCGCTGCCGTTCATCACCGTCACCGAGCCCGCCGCTCTGCCGCCGCACGCCGAGCTCGGCGCGTGGGCGCACGTCCACGTCAACGGCGAACTCGACGTTCCGCTCGCCCTGGACCTCGACCCCGCGCGCGATCCGGTCGCACTGGCCAACCTCCGCAGGGTGCTGCGGGAGAACCCCGACAGCGCCTGCTCCAGGCTGCTGTGCCCGCGGCATCTGCTGCCCAACACCACCTACCACGCCTTCCTGGTTCCCGCCTTCGAGACCGGACGGCGGGCCGGGCTGGGGATGGCGCCGGGGGACATCGAGGCCAAGACGCCGAGCTGGGGGACTCCTCCCGCGTCGGTGCAGCTGCCGTACTACCACCGCTGGTCGTTCACCACCGGAAGCACCGGCGACTTCGAGTACCTGGTCCGGCTGCTCAAGCCGATCCGGGCCGACGACCGGGTCGGACGCCGCGACATGGACTGCCACCGCTCGCCGGGGTTCAAGCTGCCGGGCGTCACCACCCCCACCCAGCCGGACGGGGTGCTGCGCCTCGGCGGTGCCCTGCAGCTGCCCGAGGCCGACGAGCACATCGACGCCTACGAGAACTGGGACAACTACTACGCCGACCCGCAGCGCCCGCCGTACCCGAACCAGTGGCAGCAGGCGATGGCCGGGCTGATCAACCTGGCCGAGGCGTACCAGCACAAGACCGCGGCCGCGGCCAACACCGAGCTGTCGGAGAAGATCCCCGACCTCGCGAAGGAGGTCGACCCGATCATCACGCCGCCGCTGTACGGGCGCTGGCACGCGCTCACGCCCCGGCTGCTCACCGGCGGGTCCGGCCCGGTGCCGGAGGGCGAGCTGCGGGGCTGGGTGCACCGCCTCAACCTCGACCCCCGGTTCCGGGCCGCCGCCCACTACGGCACCCAGGTCGTGCAGGCGCGGCAGGAGGAGTTCATGGCCGCCGCCTGGGCCCAGATCGGCGATGTGCTCACCGCCAACGCCAAGATCCGGGCCGCGCAGCTGGCCCGCGAGGTGGGGAACAGGCTCAAGGGCAAGCACCTCGACCCGGCCGCGGTCCCCGCCGCCCGCGCCGCGGACGCCCCGCCGGGCCCGTCCGGGAAGGCGCTGACGCTGACCGCGCCGGCCCACTCCCGGCTGATCCAGAGCCCGGCCGCGGCCCGTGCCACCGCCGCCGCCGTGGCGGGGTTGACCGGCGCTGAACAGCTGGCCGGAGCGGCGGGGCCGCCCGGTGTGATCGAGCAGCTCGTCGTCCGCTTCCAGGTGGAGGAGAGCCAGGTCGCGACCGCGCCGGTGTCCCCCGAGATGCGCCGGATCATGCGGCCGGGCGGACGGCTGGTCAAGGGGCTGAAGTTCGACCGGGACCCGAGGGAGGACCTGGTGCCCCGGCTGGACCGGCCGCCGGAGACCGGCGGCATCACCGCCGCGCCTCCCAAGACCACCCCGCCCGCCGTGGTC
>NZ_SMKU01000520.1 GCF_004349215.1 Actinomadura rubrisoli
TCCTGCGGCTGCTCATGGGGGAGCCCAACGTCCTGCTGCTGGACGAGCCCACCAACGACCTCGACATCGAGACGCTCACCGAGGTCGAGGACCTGCTCGACGGCTGGCCCGGCACGCCCTGACCACGCTGGAGCGCGGGTCCACCGGGCGCACAATCGGTCCGCGGGGGGCAATAGGCTTGAAGGCGTCGTGAATCTGATCAACGTTGAGAACGCCGCCAAGTCCTACGGGCCCAAGCCGCTGCTCGACGCCGTGTCCCTCGGGCTGGACGACGACGACCGCGTCGGGGTCGTGGGGCGCAACGGCGGCGGCAAGAGCACCCTCGTGTCCGTCCTCGCGCGGGAGACCGAGCCCGACGACGGGCGCGTCACGCATGCCCGCGGGCTGCGGCTCGGCTACCTGACGCAGCGCGACGAGTTCCCCGAGGGCGCCACGGTCCGCTCCGTCGTGCTGGGCGACCGCCCCGAGCACGAATGGGCGGGCGACACCCGGGCCCGCGACGTCCTCGGCGGCCTGCTCACCGGCCTCGACCTCGACGCGCCGCTCGCCGGGATGTCGGGCGGCGAGCGCCGCCGGACCGCCCTGGCGCGCCTGCTCGTCCCCGAGTCCGACCTGCTGGTCCTGGACGAGCCCACCAACCACCTCGACATCGAGGCGATCGACTGGCTCGCCCGGCACCTGAGGGGCCGCCGGACCGCGCTGCTCGTCGTCACCCACGACCGCTGGTTCCTCGACGAGGTCACCGAGCGGACGTGGGAGGTCGTCGACGGCCGCGTCGAACGCTACGAGGGCGGCTACTCGGCGTACGTCCTCGCCAAGGCCGAGCGCTCCCGCATCGCCGCCGCGACCGAGGCGAAGCGGCAGAACCTGCTCCGCAAGGAACTCGCATGGCTCCGCCGCGGCCCCCAGGCCCGCACGTCCAAGCCGAAATTCCGGGTGGACGCCGCGCAGGCACTGATCGCCGACGAGCCCCCGCCGCGCGACGCGGTCGAGCTGACCCGGTTCGCGACCGCGCGCCTCGGCAAGACCGTCTACGACCTGGAGGACGTGACCGCCCGCGTCGGCGAGGGGGACACCGCGCGCGACATCTTCGAGCGGATGACCTGGCGCCTCGGCCCCGGCGACCGCGTCGGCCTCGTCGGCGTCAACGGCAGCGGCAAGAGCACCCTCCTCCGCCTGCTGGACGGCTCGGTCGCCCCCGTCTCGGGCAAGGTGATCCGCGGCAAGACCGTCCAGCTCGCGCACCTGTCCCAGGACCTGGAGGAGCTCGACCCGTCCCGCCGCGTCCTGGAGTCGGTCGAGGAGATCCGCCGCCGCATCACCGTCGGCAAGCGCGACTGGACCGCGAGCCAACTCCTCGAACGGCTCGGTTTCCAGGGCGACCGCCAGTGGACGCCGATCGGCGAGCTGTCCGGCGGCGAGCGGCGCCGCCTGCAGATCCTGCGGCTGCTCATGGGGGAGCCCAACGTCCTGCTGCTGGACGAGCCCACCAACGACCTCGACATCGAGACGCTCACCGAGGTCGAGGACCTGCTCGACGGCTGGCCCGGCACCCTCGTCGTCGTCAGCCACGACCGGTACTTCCTGGAGCGCATCACCGACCACGTCGTCGCGCTGCTCGGCGATGGGCGCGTGACCATGCTCCCCGGCGGCGTCGACCAGTACCTCGAACGCCGCGCCGCCGGAGCCGCGCCGACACCTGCCGCCGCCGCATCCGCCGCCGCGAAGGCCGCCCGGCCCGCGGAGCCGGCGCCGCCCAAGCCCAGGGGCGGCCAGGACTGGAAGGCCCGCAAGGAGCTCGACCGGCTCGAACGCCGCCTGGAGAAGCTCGCCGCCCAGGAGGCCGAGCTGCACGAGCGGCTCGCGGCCCACGCCACCGACTACGCCAAGCTCCAGGAGCTGGACGGCCGCCTCAAGGAGATCCAGGCCGAGGCCGCCCAGGTCGAGGAGGAATGGCTGATGCTCGCCGAGGACGTCGGCTGACCCCCTCCCCTAAAGGGAACCACCGACGGGTCTCGCGTAGTTGGTCACGCGCGGATAGGAGAGGTACAGGGTCCCGCCGCAGGGCGCGGGAGCGGCCAGCCGGGCGGAAAGAACGAGCCTGTCGGGGACGCCCAGGTTCTTGATGGCGATCTCCTCGCCGAGGGCGAGCCGGCCTTCGTCGTCGCCGAGGGTCCAGACGAGCCGGCTGCGGGCGGCGCAGCGCGAGTCACCCCGGAATTCGAGAGAACCGGTGAAGTACCGAGCCTCACTGGGGAGCCACATCCGTTTCATCCGGGGGAGGGCGAAGGAGGTCGTGACCGTCTGCCCCGCCGCCAGCCGGTAAGCCAGCGCCGTGCGCCGTCCCTGGTTCCCCTTCTCCTTTGGCGCTCGGATCTGGGACGGCCGCGTCCCGGTGACCGCCCGGTCCGAAGTCATGGCCTTGGTCTCGACGTGCATGCCGTTGTCGACGACGATCAGACCCACGAGGCCGGCGACCGCCACAAGCATGAGCCACCTGAGTGACCCGATCAGAACAGTCACACATCCATAGACCATGCCCTTGGGCGGGTCGGTGCCGGGGACGTCGTCCACGGGCCACCCGCCGTCGGTCGCGGCGACCGGATGATCCTCGGCCGGATCCGGCTCCAGCAGGTTGCCGGCCAGGTTCACGGCGTCCGAGATCCGCGCCAGCGAGTCGGCCGCCTCCGCCAGGTACCGGTCGCAGTCCTCGGCGGTCAGCGGCTCGGTGATCAGCGGCGGCTCGTCGGCGGGCGGCGCCGGGACTCGATCCCGCCGGTCCATCAGCCGGCGCAGCCGCTCGACCTGGCCGTGCCCGTCCGCCATCAGCTCTTCGGCCTCGTCGCGGACGCTCCGCGCCCGCCTCAGCCGTGTCTCGGCCAGTTCCCGGCGCAGCCGGTGAGCGTCGAGACCGTCGTCGTCCGCCTCGTCCTCCTCGAAGAGGTGGTAGATGACCACCAGCAGCGTGATGATCGTGTGGGTGGCCGCCAGCTGCGCCTCCCGGGCGGCGCGCCATCCTCGCTCCGCCCGCTCCAACTCCGGGTGGTCGTGCGGCTCGCCCTCGTCCGGCTCTGACACCGTGTGCCTCCCGCCGTCCGATGACCCGCGACGACAGCCCATGAGACCAAGGATTCGACGGGACCGGTCCCGGCCCAAGGGAGCCGAGCCACGGCGCGAGGACGGCGGAGACACCGCGGCCCGCCGCTACGACCGCGGGCCAGACGACGCCTGAGCTAAGCGATAGGTCCTCTCCATACCCCGTAGTTGCGAATGTGGGGGTAGGCAAGGCGCAAGGTCCCGCCGCAGGATGCGGGAGCGTCCAGACGGACGGAGAGAACGAGCGTGTCAGAGACCTCCATGTCGTTGACGGCGGCCTCCTTGCCGAGGGCGAGCCGGCCCCCCTTTGCGCCGAGGGTCCAGACGAGCCTGCTGCGGGCGGCGCAGCGTGAGTCCGGCCGGAAATCGAGAAAACCGGTGAAGTACCGAGACCGCGGGGGAACCCACACCCGCTCCAACCCGGGAAGGGCGAAGGAGGTCGTGACCGTCTGCCCCGCCGCCAGCCGGTAAGCCAGCGCCGTGCCCTTCACCTGGTTCTGTTTCCCCTTGGGCGCCGGGACCTGGGACGGCCGGGTCCCGGTGACCGCCCAGTCCGGAGTCATGGTCTTGCTCTCGCTGTGGAGGGAATAGTCGACGACCATCAGAACCACGACGCCGGCGATCGCTATAAGGATGAGCACCCCGACCGACCCGACCAGAACAGTCACGCATCCATAGACCATGCCCTTGGGCAGATCGATGCCGAGGGCGTCGTCCACGGGCCGTCCGTCGTCGGAGGTGGCAGCCGGACGATCATCGGCCGCATCCATCCCCAGGAGGTCACGGGCCCGGTCGACGTCCGCCCAGATGTCCGCCAGCGAGTCGCCGGCCTGCGCCAGGTGCCGGTCGCATTCCTCGGCGGTCAGCGGCTCGGTGATCAGCGGCGGCTCGTCGGCGGGCGGCGCCAACACCGGGCCCGGCCGGTCCATCAGCCGGCGCGACCGCGCGACCTGGCCATGCCCGTCCGCCACCAGCTCCTCGGCCTCGTCGCGGACGCTCCGCGCCTGGCTCAGCCGCGTCTCGCCCAATTCCCGGCGCAGCCGGTGAGCGTCGCGCCCGTCGTCGTCCGCCTCGTCCTCCGGCGCCTGCGCCGAGGTGGTGGACGACCACGAG
Source organism: Actinomadura rubrisoli (assembly GCF_004349215.1). Taxonomy (GTDB): domain Bacteria; phylum Actinomycetota; class Actinomycetes; order Streptosporangiales; family Streptosporangiaceae; genus Spirillospora; species Spirillospora rubrisoli. The sequence goes on from NZ_SMKU01000520.1 coordinate 4,210, forward strand.
CAGCGTGAAGATCACGTGGGTGGCCGCCAGCTGCGCCTCCCGGGCGGCGCGCCATCCTCGCTCCGCCCGCTCCAGGTCCGGGTGGTCGTGCGGCTCGCCCTCGTCCGGCTCTGACACCGTGTGCCTCCCGCCGTCCGAACACCCGCGACGACAACCCATGAGACCAAGGATTCGACGGGACCGGTCCCGGCTCAGCCGACGCCTAGGGCCGTCCGGGCCGGGTAGAGGGCGAGGATGGAGCACAAGAGGCAGGACACCGGCGACGATCTCGTCGAATCCCAGGGCGTGAACGCGGGCGGCGCCGTGGACCGTCCTCCGGAGGACGACCCCGCCCCCG
>NZ_SMKU01000521.1 GCF_004349215.1 Actinomadura rubrisoli
CGCCTCGGAACCACCCCCGCCACCGCCCCCCACCGGCATCGTCGGCGGTGTGCCCGCGAGCGAGACCTACACGTTCATGGCGTCCCTCCAGGACTTGTCGGGAAACCACTCCTGCGGCGGCTCGCTCGTCGCCGCGCGCTGGGTGGTCACCGCGGAGCACTGCGGGACGCCGGCCCGGGTGCGGGTCGGCACCACCACCTACAACTCGGGCGGCGAGGTGCACCTGGTCGCCTCCCGCCAGGCGCTCGACGGGGACATCGCGCTGCTCCAGCTGGCCACCCCCGCGATCTCGAAGCCCGTCCCCATCGCCGCCGGCGCGCCGGTCGGCTCGGCGACCCGGATCATCGGCTGGGGGCAGACCTGCCCGACCCAGGGCTGCGGCGGCCTCCCGGTGGGACTCCGCCAGCTCGACACCAGCATCATCGCGGACGAGTCGTGCTCGGACATCACCGGGGAGACCGAGCTGTGCGTCCAGGGCGGCGGTGGCAAGGGCGCCTGCTACGGCGACTCCGGCGGCCCCGCGGTGACCGGCGGCCCCGGATCATGGCAGCTCGCCGGCGCCACCAGCCGTGGCACCGCGGCCTCCTGCGGCGTCTCACCCGCGATCTACACCGACGTCACCGCCTACCGCGCCCAGATCCTGCAGATCATCGGCAGCGGCGCGGCCGCTCGGCGCTGAACCCCGGCGCCCGCCGCCTCGTACCGCTGCGGCGCGCGCTCCCCGGGCCGGCGATCAGAAGGAGCCCCGTGCTCGCCCCCCGCTGATCGCCCGGCGAGTCGTCAGGGCGTCCACCGCATCCCCCCGGTGGGCGCCCTGCGGCGTGCGTGCCGCCGGGCCCTGCGGCACCCGCCGGGGGCGCGGCGTCAAGATCATCGACGGCGGGGCGGCGCCGTAGCCGGGATCGCGGCCAAAACCCGCCGACGGCAGGGCCGTTTCTCCGTTGTTTGTGCCAATATTCGCGGTCGCCCGAGGTGGTTCAGTGTTCAACCTGGGGTGATTCCCCGAGCTCGGCGCGCTTGTGCGGCCGGGGTCTTGCCGGGCGACCAAGCGCTGGTTAACGTGCTCTCAAATTGATAGGAAACCTTCCTGTCGGTTTCGCGCGACTGGTTTCGGGGTTCGGGGGGACCTTCCGCAAGCTTCCCTAACGTGCCCATGGAGTGAGTGTGCGCCCCCGCTCTGTTCTCAGACTCGTCCCCACCGTCGTCCTCGGCGCCCTGGCCGCCCTCCTGCTCGTCGTCCTGGTTCCGCTCGGCGCCCGCGCCGACGTGGCGACCGCGACGTTCGCCAAGCCCTCCGACTGGGGCTCGGGCTGGGAGGGCCGGTTCACCCTCACCAACAAGTCCGCGACCGCGGTCAGCGGCTGGCAGGTCGAGTTCGATCTGCCGTCCGGGACGACCATGGGCTCCTACTGGGACGCCCTGGCGACCTCGTCCCCACCCCACCACACGTTCCGCAACCGCGACTACAACGCCGCGATCCCGCCCGGCGGGACCGTCACGTTCGGCTTCCTCGGGAACGGTCCGGGGAGCCCGCAGAACTGCACGTTCAACGGCGCCCCCTGCACCGGCGGCGTCCCGGGCGGCCTCGGCGCCCCCGGCTCGCCCACCGTCAGCGGACGGACGGACTCCTCCCTCAGCCTGTCCTGGTCCGCGGCCAGCGGGACGCCGACCGGATACCGCGTCTACGAGGGCTCCGACCTGCGGGCCACGGTGACCGGCACCAGCGCCACCATCTCCGGCCTGGCGGCCTGCTCGACGCACAGCTACACGGTCAAGGCGTACAACGCCGACAGCGAGTCGCCCGCGAGCGCGGCCGCCACCGGGACGACCGGAGGCTGCGCGACCGGGCCGCTGCCCAAGCACTTCCTGACCGGGTACTGGCACAACTTCGTGAACCCGGCCCGCGAGATGAAGCTGTCGGAGGTGCCGGGCGAGTACGACCTGGTCGCGGTGGCGTTCGGCGAGGCGACCTCCCGGGCAGGCGAGGTCACCTTCCAGGTCGACCCCGGCCTGTCGACCGCCCTGGGCGGCTACACCGACGCGCAGTTCAAGGCCGACGTCACGGCGCTCAAGGCGAAGGGCAGGAAGGTCATCCTCTCGGTCGGCGGCGAGAAGGGCTCCATCCGCGTGGGCGACTCCTCGTCCGCGGCGGCGTTCGCCACCTCCGTCTCCGGCCTGATGACCCAGTACGGGTTCGACGGCGTCGACATCGACCTGGAGAACGGGCTCAACCCGACCTACATGGAGCAGGCGCTGCGCCAGCTGCGCAGCAAGGCCGGGGGCGATCTGATCATCACGATGGCGCCGCAGACCATCGACATGCAGTCGACCGGCGCGTCCTACTTCCAGCTCGCGCTGAAGATCAAGGACATCCTCACGGTCGTCCACATGCAGTACTACAACTCCGGCACGATGCTCGGCTGCGACCAGAAGGTGTACTCGCAGGGGACGGTCGACTTCATGACCGCGCTGGCCTGCATCCAGCTGGAGGGCGGGCTGCGCGCCGACCAGGTGTCGCTGGGCCTGCCCGCCGGGCCGGGCGCGGCGGGCGGCGGCGTCGTCTCCCCGTCCCTGGTCAACAAGGCGCTGGACTGCCTGGCCAAGGGCACCGGGTGCGGCTCGTTCAAGCCGTCGCGCACCTATCCCGACATCCGCGGCGCGATGACGTGGTCGGTCAACTGGGACGCCAGCAACGGCGGCGGCTTCGCCAGGACCATCCGCCCGCACCTCAACACCCTGCCGTAGGGGGGCCGTCGTGAAGAAGATCTGGGTCCTGGCGGTCCTGGTCGCGGGGCTGCTGGTCGGGGCCGGCACCGGCGCCGGCCCGGCGCGCGCGGACAACGTCCTGTCCAACTCCGGGTTCGAGACCGGCACGCTCAGCGGCTGGTCCTGCTCGGGCGGCGGCTCGGTGGTGTCCACACCCGTCCGGACCGGGAAGTACGCGCTCGCCGGCGGCGTCACGGCGGGCGACAGCGGCCAGTGCACCCAGACGGTCGGCGTGCGGCCGAGCACGGCCTACACCCTGTCGGCCTGGGTGCGCGGGAACTACGTGTACCTGGGCGTGACGGGCGGCGCCTCCACCTGGTCCCCGGCGTCGTCGTCCTACACCAAGCTGACGCTGTCGTTCACCACCGCCGCCGGGCAGACCTCCGCTCAGATCTTCCTGCACGGCTGGTACGGCGCCGGGGCCTACAACGCCGACGACGTGGAGCTGGACGGCCCCGGCAACCCGCAGCCGGGCGTGCCGAGCGCGCCCGCGACGCTCAGGCTCGGCGAGGTCACCGACCGCTCGATCGCGCTGTCGTGGGACGCGGCCTCCGGGCCCGTGACCGGCTACCGCGTCTACGAGGGCCCGGACGTGCGGGCGACCGTCACCGGGACCGGCGCCACGCTGTCGGGCCTGGCGGCCTGCACCACGCACAGCTACACGGTCGCCGCCTACAACGACGTGGGCGAGTCGGCCAAGTCCGGGCCCGTCAGCGGGACGACCGGCGGCTGCGCCGACACCGGGCTGCCCAAGCACGCGCTGATCGGCTACCTGCACGCGAGCTTCGCCAACGGCTCCGGCTACGTCCGGATGGCCGACGTGCCGGACGCGTGGGACATCATCGACCTCGCGTTCGGCGAGCCCACGTCCGTCACGTCCGGCGACATCCGCTTCGACCGGTGCCCGGCGAGCGAGTGCCCGAACGTGGAGAGCGAGGAGGAGTTCACCGCCGCCATCCGCGCCAAGCAGGCCAAGGGCAAGAAGGTCCTGATCTCGATCGGCGGCCAGAACGGCCAGGTGCAGCTCACCTCGGCGGGCGCGCGGGACGCGTTCGTCCGGTCGGTCTCGGCCATCATCGACCGGTACGGCCTGGACGGGCTGGACGTCGACTTCGAGGGCCACTCGCTGTCCCTCAACTCCGGCGACACCGACTTCCGCAACCCGACCACCCCGGTGATCGTCAACCTGATCTCCGCGCTGAAGACCCTCAAGGCCAAGTACGGCGAGAAGTTCGTCCTGACGATGGCGCCCGAGACGTTCTTCGTGCAGGTCGGCTACCAGTTCTACGGCGGCGCGGGCGGCGCCGACAACCGCACCGGCGCGTACCTGCCGGTGATCCACGCGATGCGCGACGCCCTGACCGTCCTGCACGTCCAGGACTACAACTCCGGTCCGGTGACCGGGCTGGACGGCCGGTATCACCAGATGGGCGACTCCGACTTCCACATCGCGATGACCGACATGATCAAGGCCGGGTTCACGGTCGCCAACACCGGCCACACCTTCCCCGGGCTGCGTCCCGAGCAGATCGCGATCGGGCTGCCCGCCGCCGTCAGCGCGGGCAACGGGCACACCGCGCCCGCCCAGGTGCAGCAGGCCGTCAACTGCCTGGCCAAGGGGCAGGGCTGCGGCTCGTACACGCTGCGCGGCGGGACGTCCCCGGCCATACGCGGGCTCATGACCTGGTCCATCAACTGGGACCGCTACTTCAAATGGGAGTTCATGAACAGCCACGAGCCGTTCCTCAACGCCCTTCCGTGACCCACCCCCGGGA
>NZ_SMKU01000522.1 GCF_004349215.1 Actinomadura rubrisoli
GTCACGATCGTCGGGCTCGGGCCGGCGGGCCGCGAGTGGCTGACGCCGCAGGCGCAGGACGCCCTGGCGGCGGCGGACGACCTCGTCGGCTACGCCCCGTACCTGGCCCGCGTGCCCGCCAACCCCCGGCAGGCCCGGCACGCCTCCGACAACCGCGTCGAGTCGGAGCGCGCGGAGTTCGCGCTGGCGCTGGCCGAGCGGGGCCGCCGGGTCGCGGTGGTGTCGTCCGGCGACCCGGGCGTGTTCGCGATGGCCGCGGCGGTCCTGGAGGTCGCCGCCGAGGACCGCTGGAAGCACATCCCGGTGCGCGTCCTGCCGGGCCTGACCGCGGCGAACGCGGTCGCGTCCCGGGCCGGGGCGCCGCTCGGCCACGACTACTGCGTGCTGTCGCTGTCGGACCGGCTGAAGCCGTGGGAGGTCATCGCGTCCCGGCTGGCGGCCGCGGCGGCGGCCGACCTGGTGATCGCGATCTACAACCCGGCCTCCAGGACCCGCACCGAGCAGGTGGCCAGGGCCCGCGACGTGCTGCTGGAGCACCGCTCGCCGGACACCCCCGTCGTCATCGGACGCGACGTCGGCGGCCCGGAGGAGAGCGTCCGGGTCGTCCGGCTCGCCGATTTGAGCGCGGACGGCGTGGACATGCGCTGCCTGCTGCTGGTCGGCTCGTCCGAGACGCGGGTGGCCGAGCGCGGCGACGGCCGCACCACCGTGTTCACCCCCCGCCGCTACCCGTCATGAGCCAGCCACGCCATCGCCTCGCCGACGGACGCCGCGATGGGGACGCCGTGCGGCGCGGGCGGCCGGTCGACCATCACGACCGGCAGGCCCAGCGTGCGGGCGGCGGTGAGCTTGGCGGCCGTCATCGCGCTGCCGCTGTCCTTGGTGACGAGGGTGTCGACCGCGTGCCAGCGCATCAGCGCCAGTTCCTCGTCCACGGTGAACGGCCCGCGCGCCAGGACGGTCTCCATCCGCGGCGGGACGGGCGGCTCGGGCGGGTCGACCGAGCGGACCAGGAACCATCGGCGCGCGTCGCCCGCGAACGCCGCGAGGTTCTTGCGGCCGGTGGTCAGGAACACCCGCTCGCCGGGCAGGCTCGCGGCGGCGTCCTCCAGGGTGGGGACGCGGCGCCAGTCGTCGCCGGGCCCGCTCGTCCAGCCCGGGCGGCGCAGGACGAGCAGCGGGACGCCGGTGCGCCCGGCGGCCGCGACGGCGGAGGCGGTCATCAGGGCCGCGAACGGGTGCGTGGCGTCCACCACGGCGTCGACGCCCTCGTCCCGCAGCCAGGCGGCCAGGCCGTCCGGGCCGCCGAAACCGCCGACGCGGGTGCGGCCGGGCGGCAGGCCGGGCGCGGCGGTCCGGCCCGCCAGCGAGCTGATCACCTCGTAGGACGGGTCGGCGTCCAGGAGCCCGGCCAGCCGCCTGGCCTCGCCGGTGCCCCCCAGCAGCAGTACGCGCTTGGTCACGAGAGCATGCTAGGCGCGTGAGCGGGCTCCGTTACGGATGGACGACCGGCGCGTGCGCGACGGCCGCGACCAAGGCCGCCTACACCGCGCTGCTGACCGGGGAGTTCCCCGACCCGGTCGAGATCACCCTGCCGCGCGGGCAGCGGCCCGCGTTCGCGCTGGCCGTCGAGGAGCTCGGCGCCGGGTCGGCCACCGCCGGCATCGTCAAGGACGCCGGGGACGACCCGGACGTCACGCACGGCGCCCTCGTCCGCTCGACCGTGCGGCACGGGGAGCGGGGGAGCGGAGTGGTGTTCCGCGCCGGCCCGGGCGTCGGGACGGTCACCCGCCCGGGGCTGCCCCTGGAGGTGGGGGAGCCCGCGATCAACCCGGTCCCGCGCCGGATGATGCGGGACGTCCTCGGCGGCGCCGACGTGGTCGTGGAGATCTCCGTGGACGGCGGCGAGGAGCTGGCGCGCCGGACGTGGAACCCGCGCCTCGGCATCCTCGGCGGGCTGTCCATCCTCGGGACCACCGGGATCGTCGTCCCGTACTCGTGCTCGGCCTGGATCGACAGCATCCGCCGCGGCATCGACGTCGCGCGCGCGGCGGGGCGCGCCCATGTCGCGGGCGCGACGGGCAGCACGTCCGAGAGGGTCGCCGCCGAGCTCCACGGCCTGCCGGAGGACGCGCTGCTCGACATGGGCGATTTCGCGGGCGCCGTCCTGAAGTACCTGCGGCGGCATCCGGTGCCGAGGCTGACGGTCGCGGGCGGCATCGGGAAGCTCGCCAAGCTCGCGGCGGGCCATCTCGACCTGCACTCCAAGCGCTCGCAGGTCGACTTCGCCTTCCTGGCCTCGATGATCGCCGACCCGGAGGCCGCCGAGCGGGTGCGCGGAGCCAACACCGCCCTGGACGCCCTGCAGATCTGCCGGCGAGCGGGCGTCCCGCTGGGCGACCTGGTGGCGGCCCGCGCCCGCGACACGGCCCTGGGCGTCCTCCGCGGCGCCCCGGTGCTGGTCGACGTGGTCGTCATCGACCGGGCCGGGACGATCGTCGGCCGCGCCGGCCCCTGACTGTGTTGCCCCTGGGGGCGGACCCCCAGACCCCCGGCGGCTTCGCCGCAAGTGAGAGGGAAGGGTCAGCGGCAGCGGGCGGGCGAGTAGAGGTGGCTGTCGGTGAAGCCCTCGGCGGTGAGGACGGACCCGACGATGATCACGGCCGTGCGCGTGATCCCCGCCTCGTGGACCTGGGCGGCGATGTCGGCGAGCGTCCCCCGCAGGACCACCTCGTCCGGACGGGACGCGCGGGCGACGACCGCCGCCGGGCAGTCCGCGCCGTAGTTCGGCACGAGCTCGCCGACCACGGCGTCGATCCGCTGGACGGCCAGGTGCAGCACCAGCGTGGCGCGGCTCCGCCCGAGCGTGGCGAGGTCCTCGCCGGGCGGCATGCGGGTCGCGCGGGCCGAGGTCCGCGTGAGCACGACCGTCTGCGCGACCTCCGGGACGGTCAGCTCCCGCCCGAGCGCGGCGGCGGCCGCGGCGAACGCCGGGACGCCCGGCGTCACGTCGTAGGGGACGCCGGCCGCGTCGAGGCGGCGCATCTGCTCGGCCATCGCGCTGAACACCGAGGGGTCGCCCGAGTGCAGCCGCGCCACGTCCAGGCCCCGGGCGTGGGCGTCCACCAGCTCGGCGACGATGTCGTCCAGGACCATCCTCGCCGTGTCCACCCGGCGGGCGCCCGGCGGGCACCACTCCAGCACCTCCGGCGGGACGAGGCTGCCCGCGTACAGGCACACCGGCGACGCGGCGACCAGGTCGCGCCCCCGCACGGTCATCAGGTCGGCGGCCCCGGGCCCGGCGCCGATGAAGTGCACCGTCATCGCGTCACCGCCCACTGCGTCACCGGCATCATCGGCCTCCATCCCGTGAACCCGCCGACCGGCGCGGCCCTGCTGATCGCGATCCGGGTCAGGTCGCCGCCGAGCCGGGCGTGGGCGTCGGCGACGACGCGCTCGGACTCGACGGTGACGGCGTTCACCACCAGGCGCCCGCCCGGCTTGAGCGCCGCCCAGCACGTCTCGACCATGTTGGGCGCGGTGACCCCGCCGCCGACGAAGATCGCGTCTGGGGCGTCCAGCGGGCCGAGGGCGTCCGGGGCGCGGCCGACGACCACGCGCAGGCCCGGCACGCCGAGGGACGCGGCGTTGGCCCCGATCCGTTCCGCGCGGGACGCCCGGCCCTCGACGGCGACAGCCCGGCACGACCGGTGGGCGCGCATCCACTCGATGCCGATGCTGCCCGAGCCGCCGCCCACGTCCCACAGGAGCTCGCCGGGGACGGGGGCGAGGCGCGCGAGGGTGATCGCGCGGACCTCCCGCTTGGTGAGCTGCCCGTCGTGGCCGTACGCCTCGTCCGGCAGGCCCGGGACGGAGGGCAGGGCGCCCGTCCCCCGGCAGTGGACGGCCACGATGTTGAGCGCGTCCAGATCGCCGCGGATCGGCCCCACACGCTCGTCGGGGGCGCCGAGCCGTTCCAGGACGGTCACCTCGCTGCCGCCGAACCCGCGCTCGTCCAGCAGGGCCGCGACCTCGGCGGGCGTCCCGGCGCCCGCCGACAGCACGAGCACCCGGCGGCCCGGTGCCAGCACGGCGCTCAGCGCGGCGAGCGGGCGCCCCACAGCGCTGACGACCTCGGTCTCCTGCACCGGCCAGCCGAGCCGCGCGCAGGCCAGCGACGCCGACGACGCGTGCGGCAGGACCCGGACGCGGCGGGCGCCCAGCAGCCGGACGAGCACCGTCCCGACGCCGTAGAACATCGGGTCGCCGCTCGCCGCGACGGCCACGCGACGGTCGCGGTGCCGGGAGAGCAGGCCGGGCAGGTTGGGCAGCATCGGCGACGGCCACCGGATCAGCTCGCCCGGCAGATCGGGGAGCAGCCCGAGCTGCCGGGCGCCGCCCAGCACGACCTCGGCGGACCGGAGCGCCTCGCGCGCGGGCCCGGCCAGGCCGTCCCAGCCGTCCGCGCCGATCCCGACGACGGTGACGTGGGGCATCTTCGGACCGGAGTCGGCGGGGCCGGGGTCAGCGGGGCCGGAGC
>NZ_SMKU01000523.1 GCF_004349215.1 Actinomadura rubrisoli
GTCGGGCATCGTGGTGTTCACCGTCGCCAGCCTCGTCGGCGGGCTGTCGGAGTCGGCCGGGATGCTGGTGGGGGCGCGGGCGGTCCAGGGGGTGAGCGCGGCGATCGTCGCCCCGGCCACGCTCACCGTGCTCGGCACCACCTTCACCGAACCGGCCGCCAAGGCGCGCGCGTTCGGGATCTGGGGCGGCGTCGTCGGCTTCGGCGGCGCGTTCGGCGTGCTCGCGGGCGGCGCGCTGACGGAGCTCTCCTGGCGCTGGACGCTGTTCGTGAACGTCCCGATCGGCATCGTCCTCGCGGTCGGGGCCGCGCTCGTCATCAGCGAGTACCGCGGCTCGGCGGCGGGCAGCAAGCTGGACGTGCTCGGGGCGGTCTGCATCACCGGCGGCCTGATGGCCATCGTCTACGGCATCGTCGAGGCCGAGCGCTACGGATGGGGATCCGGCCGGGTCCTGGCCTCGCTCGCCGGGGGCCTGGTCCTGCTCGCGCTCGCCGCCGTCGACCAGTTCAAGATCGCGTCGGAGCCGCTGATCCCGCCGGGCGTGTTCCGGTTCCGCGGCCTGTCGGCGGCCAACGGGGTGGCGTTCGCGGGCGGCGCGGCGATGTTCTCGATGTTCTACTTCATGACCCTGTTCCTGCAGGGCATCCTGGACTACAGCCCGATGAGGACCGGCCTGGCCTACCTGCCGCTCGCCCTCGCGATCCTGGTCGGGGCGGTGCCGGCGGGCAAGTTCGTCCAGAACGTGGGCGCCCGGCCGCTGCTGCTCACGGGCTCGGTGCTGTGCGCCGGCGGGCTGCTGTGGCTGTCGCGCATCGACGAGCACTCCACGTTCGCCGCCGACGTCCTCGGCCCGACGATGCTCATCGGCTTCGCGCTCGGCGTCCTGATGGCCGCGGTGACGGTCGCCGGGACGTCCGCGCTGCCGCTGCACCAGACCGGGCTCGGGTCCGGCCTCATCAACGCGACCCGGCAGCTCGGCGGGGCCCTGGGCCTGGCGCTGCTGGTGACGATCGCGGGCCACCGGACCAAGGACCTGCTGGCCGGCGGCGCGTCCGCCGACCACGCGAGCGTCGACGGCTTCGCGCTCGCGCTGGCGTGGTCGGCGCTGTTCCCCGCGGTCGCGGCCGTCATCGCGCTGGCGGTGCCGCGCAAGCAGGCGGCGGGCCCGGCGAAGGAGCCGCCCGCGCCCCCGCGCCCGGAGGCGATCTCCACATCCGCGACGGAGGACTGAGACGGCATGCTGACCGAGATCTGGTCGGACATGAACTGCCCGTGGTGCTTCATCGGCAAGCGGCGGTTCGACAAGGCGCTGGCGGCGTTCGAGCACGCCGGCGAGATCGAGATCCGCTGGCGGTGCCCCCGCGTCGACCCGACGGCGTCGAAGGACGGCTCCGAGACGCTGCCGCAGGCGATGATGCGCAAGCACCAGCTCCCCCTGGAGAAGGTGCTGCAGATGCTGGAGCAGGTGACCGTGCTCGCGGCCGCCGAGGGCCTGGAGTACCGGCTGCCCGAGGCCCGTCCGGTCGACACGTTCGACGCGCACAGGTGCGTGCGCCATGCCGGCCGGTACGGGCTCGCCTCGGAGATGATGGACCGGCTCTCCCGCGCCTACGCCATGGAGGGCCGGTCGCTGGCCGACCACGAGGAGCTGGCGCGCCTGGCCGCGGACGTGGGCCTCGACGCCGGCGAGACCCGGCGCATGCTGGCCGGCGGCGGCCACGCCGACGACGTGCTGGGGGACGTGGAGCGGGCGGCGGTGTTCGGCATTCACGCCGCGCCCACCTACGTCTTCAACGAGAAGTACGCCGTGATGGGCGCCGAGCCCACGGAGTACTTCCTGGCGGCGATCCGCCAGGTGTGGGCGGAAGGCGGGTCCGCGGGCGGTGGGAGCGCCCGGCAGGGCGAGGCCCGCACCCGCTGACGCCGCGGGTCATCCGGTGCAGCCGGGCGGCGGGCCCGCCATGGTGAGCGTGGGTTCCGGATCGGGGTCGTTGGCGAGCATCGCATCGTGCAGCTCCTGGAGCCTCATCGACGGTTCGAGGGCGAGTTCGTCGGCGAGCGTCCTGCGCACCTGCTCGTAGACGGTGAGGGCCTCCGGCCTCCGGCCGCAGTGGTAGAGGCAGAGCATCAACTGCGCGTGCAGGATCTCGTGCATCCGGTAGCGCATGCACAGGTCGCGCAGCTCGCTGACGTTCTCGCTGTACCGGCGCAGCGAGATCTTGATCTCGAAACGCTGTTCCAGGACGTTGAGGTGGCACTCCTCCAACCGGACGATCTCCCGGCGGAGGATCGGCCCGGGCGACAGGTCGCTCAGGGGCTGCCCGCGCCAGAGCCGGGCCGCCCTGTCGAGCAGGTCGGCGGCGTTGGCGCAGGCGTTGCGGTCCAGCTCGGCCCGCGCGCGTTCGATGTGCCGCTCGAAGCGGTGCAGGTCGAGGACGCCCTCGTCCAGCAGGAGCGTGTAGCCGCCGGGACCGGTGAGTACCAGTTCGTCGCCGAGGGTCTTGCGTAACCGGAGGATGTAGGTCTGCAGGGTGGCCATGGCGCTGCGGGGCGGATCGTTCTCCCAGAGCTCCTCGATGAGCTCCGAGGTGGAGACGCAGCGGTTGGCGTTGAGCAGGAACAGGGCCAGCGCTTGCCGCAGCTTGTGAGCGCTCGGTGTGATCGAGATGCCGTTCTGTTCCATCTGCAAGGGCCCGAGAACGCGGATCTGCATTTCTTCCTCTCTCGAAGAAACCCTTTCGGTCACCGGTCCAGCAGGCCCGTCCCGCGGCCGATACGGCGCACGGACAGGATGGTGGCGACCACCGCCAGGCCGGGGAAGGCGGCCGTCCACCAGGCGAGGGCCACGTAGTCGCGCGCGCCGGCCACCATCCCGCCCCACTCGGGCGCCGGGGGAGGCGGGCCGAAGCCGAGGAAGCTCAGCGACGACGAGGCGAGCATGGAGACGCCGACCCCGATGGCCGCCGCGGACAGCACCGGCTGGACGGCGTTCGGCAGGACGTGCCGCCAGGCGATCAGCGGCCCGGGCAGGCCGCTCGCCCGCGCCGCCTCGACGTACTCGCGGGACCGCACCCGCAGGACCTCCGCCCGGGTCAGCCGCGCGTATCCGGCGAACTCCGCCACGCCCACGGCGATCGCGATGTGGACGGTGCCCCGGCCGATGACGGCCACGACGAACAGCGCCAGCAGCAGGGCCGGGAAGCCCATCAGCAGATCGACGATCCGCATGAGCACGGCGTCGGCCGCCCGTCCGGCGAAGCCCGCCACCGTTCCCGCCAGGGCGCCGGTCGTCAGCCCGAACAGCGTGGCCAGCGCGCCCGTGGCCAGCGAGACGCGGGCACCGTGGACGACCCGGGCGAACACGTCGCGGCCGACCTCGTCGGTGCCGAAGGGATGCGCCGCGCTGGGGGCCTGGAGGACGCCCGCCGGGTCGGCCGCCTCCGGGCCCCGCGAGGTCACCAGGCCCGGCGCCACAGCACAGACGGCCAGGAACGCCAGCACCGCGACGGCCGCGAGGAGGCCCGCGCGCCGGGCGCTCACGGCGCGACCCGGGGATCGAGGAGGGAGTACAGGAGGTCGAGCGCGAGACTGATCGCGATGTAGCCCGCGGTGGTCAGGCAGACGAACCCCTGGACCACCGGATAGTCGTGGGCGTTCACGGCGTCCACCACCGTCCGGCCGAGGCCGGGCCTGGCGAACACGGTCTCCACCACGACGGCGCCGCCGAGCAGGCCCCCGATCGTGGTACCGGCCACGGTGAGCGCGGGGATGGCGGCGTTGCGCAGCGCGTGCCGCGTGAGCGTCCGCAGCCGTCCGGCGCCCTTCGCCCGGGCCGTGGTGATGAACGGCTGCGCCAGCGTCTGCCTCAGGCTGCCGCCCAGGATCTGGGCGATGAAGCCGGCCGTGGGCAGGGCCAGCGTCACGGCGGGCAGGACGAGGCTCTCCAGGCCCTGGTCGCCCGTCGCGGGCAGGAGCGGGAAGCGGAAGGAGAACAGTTCCATGAGCATCAGGCCGACCCAGTACGAGGGCAGCGCGGCGCCGACGATCTGCGTCGTGGAGAGCAGCCCGCCCAGCACCCGGCTCCCCGTCGCCGTCCCCGCGATCGCCAGCCCGGTGCCGAGCAGCAGCGCCAGGGCGAGCGCGCAGCCCATCAGCGCGAGGCTCCCCGGCAGCACGCGGCCGAGCGCCTGCGTCACCGGCCGGCCCGACTCGTAGGACCGGCCGAAGTCGCCGCGCGCCGCGTGCCCGAGGTAGCGGGCGTACTGGGCGGCCAGCGGCTGGTCGAGGCCGAGTTCGTGGCGGAGCGCGCGCTCCTGGGCGGGCGTGGCCGGCGCGGCGGACCCGGCGCCGTCGAGCATGATCTTCACCGGGTCGCCCGGCACCAGGTGGAGCATCGCGAAGGACAGCGTGACCGCCGCCCAGAGCACCGGCACCGCCGTCAGCAGCCGGCGCCCGGCGAACCGCAGCGCCCGGCCCCGGGGCACCGGGTCGCGGTGCGCCCCCTCGCGCCGCCCCC
>NZ_SMKU01000524.1 GCF_004349215.1 Actinomadura rubrisoli
GCGGTGATGGCGGGGGACCGGCGGGCGACGGCGGGGAACGTGATCGCGCAGCGGGACATCGAGAAGGTGTTCCGGGCGGACGAGTTCTCGGCGATCGCGATCGCGGGTACGGCGGGCATCGGGATCGAGATGGTGCGGCTGTTCCAGGTGGAGCTGGAGCACTACGAGAAGCGCGAGCTCCGGACGCTGTCGGTGGAGGGCAAGGCGAACCGGCTGGCGACGATGGTGCGGCAGAACCTGGGCATGGCGATGCAGGGGCTGGCGGTGGTGCCGTTGTTCGCGGGTTATGACGAGGAGCGCGATGGCGGGCGGATCTTCTCGTACGATCCGGCGGGCGGCCGGTACGAGGAGCGGGACTTCTACTCGATCGGGTCGGGGTCGGTGTTCGCGCGTGGTGCGCTGAAGAAGCTGTACCGGGCGGATCTGTCGGAGGAGGACGCCGCGCTGGTGTGCGTGCAGGCGTTGTACGACGCGGCGGACGACGATTCGGCGACGGGTGGTCCTGATCTGACGCGGCGGATCTTCCCGGTGGTGGCGTCGGTGACGTCGGAGGGGTACCGCCGGCTCGGTGAGGACGAGGTCGGCGCGTTGGCGCAGGCCGTGGTCGATGGACGTTACGACTCGCCGGGCGGGCCGACCGCCCCGCTGCGATAGAAGGGATCCAGACCGGTGTCCATGCCGTTCTATGTGTCGCCCGAACAGCAGATGAAGGACAAGGCGGACTACGCGCGGAAGGGGATCTCGCGTGGCCGGAGCGTCGTCGTGCTGCAGTACGACGACGGGATCTTGTTCGTGGCGGACAATCCGTCGCGGGCGCTGCACAAGATCAGTGAGATCTATGACCGGATCGCGTTCGCGGCGGTGGGGAAGTACAACGAGTTCGAGAATCTGCGGCTGGGCGGGGTCCGGTACGCGGACATCAACGGGTATCAGTACGACCGCCGTGACGTGACGGCGCGGGGGCTGGCGAACGTGTACGCGCAGTCTCTGGGGACGATCTTCACGGAGACGAACAAGCCGTACGAGGTGGAGTTGGTCGTCGCGGAGGTGGGTGCTGACGCGGATACGGACCAGATCTACCGGCTGACGTTCGATGGTTCGGTGGCCGATGAGCATGGCTATGTGGCGATGGGCGGCCAGGCGGACGCTGTGGCGCAGGCGTTGAAGGACGGGTACCGGGAGGGTTCGTCTTTGGCGGTGGCGTTGCGGACGGCGGTGCGTGCGCTGGAGGCGCAGGATTCGGATCGTCATCTGGATGCGAAGTCGCTGGAGGTGGCGGTGCTGGATCGTCATCGTGAGCATCGGTTGTTCCGGCGGTTGACGGCACGGCGGATCGGGGATCTGCTGAACGAGGCGGACGGCGCGGCGGACGCAGGAGACGCAGCGGACGGGGCGACGTCGTCGTCGGATGAGGCGGACGAGGACTGATCAGCGGGTCCGGGCGCGCCCCGGACATCGCCCCGGGGATCGCCCAAGCATCGCCCAAAGCATCGCCTCGGGCGGTTGCTGAGGGCGGTACCGGGGAGGGTGTCCGGTTGTGTGTGGCCCGTCGTGGCGGGGTGGCTGTGGCCGCCTGGCCGCGGCGGGTCTTTCGCGCGTGTCCGGGGGAAACGGTGCGGTCCGGAGACTGCCAAGTGGGGGTCCGGGCGCATAGGGTCTTGGTGTGGACAGGCGCATTTTCGGGCTTGAGAACGAGTACGGCGTCACCTGTACCTTCCGCGGTCAGCGGCGGTTGTCACCGGACGAGGTGGCGCGCTATCTGTTCCGCCGGGTGGTCTCGTGGGGTCGTAGCAGCAACGTGTTCCTGCGCAACGGTGCGCGGCTGTACCTGGATGTGGGCAGCCACCCGGAGTACGCCACGCCCGAGTGCGACAGCGTCGTGGATCTGGTGACGCATGACAAGGCGGGCGAGCGGATCCTGGAGGGGCTGCTGGTGGACGCCGAGCGGCGGCTCCGTGAGGAGGGCATCGCCGGTGACATCTATCTGTTCAAGAACAACACGGACTCGGCCGGGAACTCGTACGGCTGCCATGAGAATTATCTGGTGGGGCGGCACGGGGAGTTCGGGCGGCTGGCCGATGTGCTGATCCCGTATCTGGTGACCCGTCAGATCATCTGCGGGGCGGGGAAGGTGCTGCAGACGCCGCGGGGCGCGGTGTACTGCGTGTCGCAGCGTGCGGAGCACATCTGGGAGGGTGTGTCGTCGGCGACGACGCGGTCTCGTCCGATCATCAATACGCGGGATGAGCCGCACGCGGACGCGGAACGGTTCCGGCGGCTGCATGTGATCGTCGGTGACTCGAACATGAGTGAGACGACGATGCTGCTGAAGGTCGGGGCGACCGATCTGGTGCTGCGGATGATCGAGGCGGGCGTGGTGATGCGGGATCTGACGCTGGAGAACCCGATCCGGGCGATCCGGGAGGTCAGCCATGACATGACGGGCCGCCGGAAGGTGCGGTTGGCGAACGGCCGCGAGGCGAGCTCGCTGGAGATCCAGAAGGAGTACTTCGGGAAGGCGCGGGACTTCGTGGACGCGCGCGGCGGGGACGCGACGGCGAAGCGGGTGCTGGAGTTGTGGGAGCGGACGCTGCGGGCGGTGGAGACGGGGGATCTGGATCTGGTGTCCCGTGAGATCGACTGGGTGACGAAGTACAAGGTGATCGAGCGGTATCGGCGCAAGTACGATCTGCCGTTGTCGTCGCCGCGGGTGGCGCAGCTGGATCTGGCGTATCACGATGTGCATCGGGAGCGCGGGTTGTACTACCTGCTGGAGAAGCGGGGGTCGGTGGAGCGGGTGTCGCGGGATCTGGACATCTTCGAGGCCAAGTCGGTGCCGCCGCAGACCACGCGGGCCCGGCTGCGTGGCGAGTTCATCCGCAAGGCGCAGGAGAAGCGGCGTGACTTCACCGTCGACTGGGTGCACCTGAAGCTCAACGACCAGGCCCAGCGCACCGTCCTGTGCAAGGACCCGTTCCGTTCGGTGGACGAGCGCGTCGACAAGCTGATCGCGGGGATGTAGCGCCTGGAGGCCCGGTCGGGCGTAGCGGCCGGTGGCCCGGCCGGGCGCCGGTCGGGCGCAGGGCTGCGGGGTTCGGAGGGTTCGGCGCGGTGGGCACTACCGGCTGGTCACTTGGGCGGTAGGGTGGAGCGCCGAGCAGCGCCTGTCACCCCCGAAGGACCTGTATGCGCCGTCGTTTCGCCGCTTTGCCCGCGGTCGTCGTGCTGGCCGTTCCTTTGTCTTTCTCTGCCGCGTGTTCGGGTGGCGGGGGTGTGAAGGTGTCGGTGCGGGGAGATTTCGGTCATCTGCCGGAGGTGTCGTTCCCGAAGGGCGCACCGGACGGTTCGCTGGCGGTGAAGACCTTGTCGAAGGGCAAGGGCCCGGCGGCGCACAAGGGTGATCTGGTGGTGGCCGACTATGTGGGCTACCGGTGGAGTGAGGGCGGGCGGAAGCTGCTGGCGAGCACGTATGCGGCGGGGAGGCCGGAGGCGTTCCCGACGTGGCAGCTGGTGCCGGGGTTGCAGCGGGCGTTCGAGGGGTCTCGGGCGGGGTCGCGTGTGGTGGCGTCGATTCCGCCGAAGGACGGTTTCGGTGACCGGGGCGATTCGGCGCGTCAGATCGGTTCGGGCGACACGCTGGTGTACGTGCTGGACGTGCGCAGGGTGTATCCGAGGTCGGCGGGTCCGGTGGGCAGGCGGCAGGCGCCGCTGGAGGATGCGCGGCTGCCGAGGGTGACGGCGGCTCCGGCGGGGCGGACGCCGCAAGTGGTGGTGCCGCGGGTGGCGGCTCCGAAGGGGCTTCAGGTGCGGACGCTGGTGCGGGGGGACGGTCCGGCGGTGTCCAAGGGGCAGCTGCTGGCGGTGCAGTATGCGGGGTTCTTCTGGCGTGACGGGAAGATGTTCAATTCGTCGTGGGCGGACGGGCACCCGTACGGCCTGATGATCGGGACCGGTCAGGTGATGAAGGGCTGGGAACAGGGGCTGATGGGGCAGAAGGTCGGCAGCCGGATGCTGCTGGTGGTGCCGCCGTCGCTGGGGTACGGGGCGAAGGGCCTGGCCCAGGCGGGGATCAAGGGCGATGACACGCTGGTGTTCGTCGTGGATCTTCTGGGCGCCCACTGACGTCGGTCTGCGCGCCGCCTCCCGCGCCGCCTCC
Source organism: Actinomadura rubrisoli (assembly GCF_004349215.1). Lineage (GTDB taxonomy): Bacteria > Actinomycetota > Actinomycetes > Streptosporangiales > Streptosporangiaceae > Spirillospora > Spirillospora rubrisoli. The sequence goes on from NZ_SMKU01000524.1 coordinate 4,157, forward strand.
CGCGCCGCCTCCCGCGCCGCCTCCCGCGCGGGCTGCCGTGCGGGCCGCCTCCGCCGCCTCCTTCCGCCCTGTCCCGAACGCTCCCTTCTAAGTTTCATTAGTGCTGTTCTTAGAATGGCCGGGTGGAGGACATCGACGCGATCGCGCTGCTGCAGGATCCCGTGCGGCGGCGGCTGTACGAGTACGTGGCCGCGCAGGGGCATGAGGTGGGCCGGAACGAGGCGGCGGAGGCGGCCGGGGTGCGGCGGACGCTGGCGGCGTTCCATCTGGACAAGCTGGCCGACGCGGGGTTGCTGGAGGTCGGCAGCAGGCGGCTGACGGGGC
>NZ_SMKU01000525.1 GCF_004349215.1 Actinomadura rubrisoli
GGGTACTCGTGGCACAGCAGCAGGATGCCCAGGCGGCAGGAGGCGTCGGCGTCGCCGTGTTCGGCTGCGATCAGGAGGTCGACGCCGTGCTGGCCGAACAGGTCGTGGTAGCGGCGGTGCGCCAGGGCAGGGTGAATTCGTAGGCGAGCTCGGCGGCCATCTGGTCGCGGCGGCTGGGGGCGGCGTTGATCAGGACCTGGGCGGCCTCGTCCCCGGCGTTGGCCGCCGACACCAGCCAGGCTCTGGCCTCGGCGGGGTACTCGTGGCACAGCAGCAGGATGCCCAGGCGGCAGGAGGCGTCGGCGTCGCCGTGTTCGGCTGCGATCAGGAGGTCGACGCCGTGCTGGCCGAACAGGTCGTGGTAGCGGCGGTGCGCCATGGACTGTTTGTTGCGCAGGCTGTGCACCCAGGTCTGCAGCGCGTCGTCGTCCATGTTCTGCCAGAACAGTTCGCTCGGCTCGTCCGGGACCGGCTGTTCGGACGTCGCAGGCGGTTCCAGATGGAGCCGGTCGAGGCGGTCGCGCATGGCCTGGTAGTGGACGTGCCAGCCCTGGAGGTCCGCGGGGCCGTCGAAGACCGGCTCCACCCCGGTCGTCTCGACGTAGTGGAGGCAGGTCAGCACGTAGGCGGCCACCCAGCCCCAGGCTTGGGGGCGCTGCCGCTTGCGGGACATGACGTCGCTGATCCCGGCCACCGACAGCGGGCGCAGCACCTTGATCCGGTCCTTGTGGCGGGCGATCACCGCGGGGGCCGACTTGGCCAGCTCGCGTTGGCTGGGGGAACCGCACGCATGGGTGAACTGAAGAAGGTCGTGGACGAACTCGTCCAGCACGACGCTTGCCTGCGGGGAGTGGGTCGTCATTTCGTTAGGGCCCTAACGTGTCATGGGGTCATCGCCTGCGCTTGATCGTCAATGCCGAGGAGATGCTCTCACTGCGTTGGCCTTTATGGGTATCTCGGGGAGTAAAGCGTGCTGTTTCGGACTGTTCCGATTGGTCCTGGACGGGCCTGTGACGTGCGGTTCGAGGAATTACGGAGCGGGACGGAGCACTCTGGAGCGGCTCGGGGTGATCTTTGTGTCATGTGACGCAAAGTGGCCGAGTATCCGAACCGCATTCACCCGGGAATAAGGTGAGATGAGGTGGATGTCCGCTTGTATTGTGCTGAACTCCTCCCAGGTGTTCCGATTCCTTCTGATCGCTGATTTGCGGTGGTTCCGACGGGCCGGATCTGGCGTACTGGTGGGGCCAGTCCCCGACGACCCCCAAAGGACCGCACGACTCATGCATGCTCACGCCACCGCCTTCATCGCCTGCCGTCATCCCGTCCACCAGCATCGCGGCCGCCATGCCGGCCCCGCGGCGCCCCGGTTCGGCGATGACGACCTGCTGCTGTTCCTGCTGACCTCCACCTGGGAACTGCGCACCGCGCGGCCCGCCCCGGCCCTGCCGCTGAGCGAGCTGACCGAGGACGAGCTGATCGAGTTCTGGAGCGACCCCGCCGACGCGGAGCCGTCCGCGTGATCCAGCCCATGTCCCGGCCGCGCGACCTGCCGCGACCCGTCACCGCCACGCTGGCCGCCATCGACATCTGCGGCTTCGGCGCCCGCTCCGACGCCGGCACGCAGTTGCACCTGCGGCGCGAGATGTACGCGCTGCTCGTCCAGGCGTGCGAGATCACCGGCGTGCCCTGGCAGGACTGCTACCGCGAGGACCGCGGCGACGGCGCGCTGTTCGCCGTCCCGCCCGAGGTCGCGGCCGACCATCTGCTGGATCCCTTCGCCCACCACATGACCGCCCTGCTGCGGCGCTACAACCGGCTGGCCGGTCCCGCCACCCGGCTCAAGCTGCGGGGGGCCGTGCACATCGGACGCGTCCACCGCGACGACCACGGGGTGGCCGGGCCCGCGCTCGTCCACCTGTTCCGGCTCCTGGACGCCCCGGCGTTCAGGCGGATCGCCGGGAGCGCCGCCGCCGACCTCGCCATGATCGTCTCCGACCGGCTCTACACGGACGTCACCGACAGCGGGGGCCTCATCGATCCCGCGGCCTACACGCCGCGGCGCATCACCTGCAAGGAGACCCGCACCCGCGCCTGGATCTGGAGCCCGGTCACCGGACGCTAGCGGCCGCGGCCGTGGAGGAGAGGTGGCGTTCGCGGCGGACGCGGGTTCAGGACGCCCAGCGCTGGACGAAGAAGACGACGAGCGATGCCAGGATCCCGGTCACGTACTGCAGCAGCGTGGCGGTCCTGATCGGCAGCCGGCGCAGCGTCCGGAAATGGCCGTACACCTGGAAGACGCCGCCCAGGTCCTCCGACAGGAGCAGGTCGCCGGGCGGCCGGTGCGTCTGGGCCATCAGGGGGTCCACGATCGTGTCGATGTGCCGCCTGACCAGGTACGCGAGCGTGACGTACGGCTGGATGCCGACGTACATGGCCGTGATGACCGCCAGGACGGGGAACCCGACGAAGAACCCCCGCATGAGCGATCCCGGGTGGTCGCTGGTGACGGCCAGGGTCGACAGTTCGGCGATGAGAACGCCCAGCGCCGTGCAGACCGCGACGCGCCCGTAGACCCGGCACAGCTGGACGATGGCGGGCGTGTGCGCGGGATCCATCCACGCCATCTGCAGGTCCTGGCACCGGTGCAGCCGCAACGGCACCTCGGCGAGCGTGTAGAGCCAGTAGATGACGCCGCCGCCGACGAACCCCGTCCAGGCGCAGCACAGGTAGATCCACACGCTGACCGACACGGAGTCGGTGCTCTGATGCGACACCGCGTACACCAGCAGGACCGCCAGGCCCGTCCCGGCGGCGCCCGCCACCAGTTGCGGCGTCCGGGCGCAGCGCGCGTGCAGCCAGCCGATGAACTCCCTCCGCTCGCCCGATGCGGCCAGCAGGTCGGACACGTTCTCGGCGAGCACCCCCGTCCACCGCCAGGCGACCCAGCCGAGGGCCAGCATCAGCACGGACGACAGGGCGGCGGAGAAGGCGAACAGGCCGCCGGTGGTGCCGCGCAGCGGGTTGTCCTCCACGAACCCGCCGGCCACCAGGGCGAGCAGGTAGGGCCACGCGCCCATCACCAGCACCGATGCCGTCGCCGTGAGCGGCCCGATCGGGCCGGGCAGGATCCGGGCTATCGCCCTCGCCAGCAGCACCACCACGACGCGCGAGCGCCCCTGCTCGGCGAACCGGTGCAGTTCGTCCTCGGTCAGCGCGTCCCGCAGCCTGCGCCGGTCCACCGCCTCCAGCCGGCTGAGGATGTCGCCCTGCCCCTCGTCCGGACGCCCCGCCGCCTGCACATCCATCGCCATCCGCCTCGCCGGCCGCTCACCGTGGCACTACGGTGGCGTCCGGTCCGGGCGAGCACAACCCTTCGGCAAGGCCGAACCTGGACCGTCACAACGGACGCCGGGGTCAGTTCTTCAGGGCCACGCCGCCGTACATGGAGACCTGGGAGTCGTCGATGGACCTGGCCGCGTCGTCGGGACGCCAGTGGTGGACGGGGACCACGCCGGGTTCGAGCAGCTCGAAGCCGTCGAAGAACTTCACGACGTCGGCCTTCGGACGGGCCTTGGAGTTGATGCCGCGCGAGTTGTACTCCGAGACGGCGGCGGCGACCTGCTTGGGGGCGCTGTCGAGCGTGATCGTGGACAGGGCCAGGAAGCTGCCCGGGGCGAGCGGCTCCATGAGGCGGCGGACCACCGAACGGGCCAGGTCCTCGTCGTTGATGAAGTGCAGGACCGCGATGAGGCACAGCGCGATGGGACGTTCCAGGTCGAGCGCCTCGTGGAGCTCGGGGGAGTCCAGCAGGGTCTCCGGCTCGCTCAGATCCGCGTGGATGTAGCGCGACATGCCCTGGGGGGTGCTGGTCAGCAGCGCGCGGGCGTGCACCAGGACGATGGGGTCGTTGTCGACGTAGACGACCCGGCAGGCGGGGTCCACCGCCTGGACGACCTCGTGGAGGTTGGGCGAGGTGGGCAGGCCGGTGCCGACGTCCAGGAACTGCCTGACGCCGCGCTCGGCGGCCAGGTAGTGGGCCGTGCGGACCATGAAGTCGCGGTTGGCGCGCGAGGACGTCCGCATGTAGGGCGCGATCCTGACGACCTCCTCGGCCGCCGCGCGGTCGGCGGCGAAGTTGTCCTTGCCGCCGAGCAGGTAGTCGTAGACCCGTGCGGAGTGGGGCACGTTCGTGTTGAGATCCATGGAAGACGGGCCGAGATCCTCTGTGTCCGACACCTAAGCCTCCATGCCTAGATCAGTGGCGCAAATTCACACGGTAGCGGGGCCGCCCCCTCCGTGGGCGCGGTTGCCAGGTAAGGCCACCCCGCCGGTGCCCGCCCCCGCGGCCGTATTCGGGCCGCTCAGCGCTCTGCGGCCGACACCCGCAGCGGACGGGCTCCGCGTCTCCCCAGACGCCCGCCCGCCTGTTGATCATAGCTCCGACCCCGCCCACCAGGGA
>NZ_SMKU01000526.1 GCF_004349215.1 Actinomadura rubrisoli
CCCCCGCCGGATGGGGCCGGGGCCGAACCCCCGGCCCCATCCGGCGGGGGCCTCGATCCCGTCGACGCGATCGTCACCACTGTCCCCGGCCTGGCGCTGGCGGTGCTCGTGGCCGACTGCGCCCCCGTCCTGCTGGCCGATCCCGCCGCGGGCGTCGTCGGCGCCGCCCACTCCGGCCGCCCCGGCACGGCCGCCGGGGTCGTCCCGGCGCTGGTGAAGCGGATGTGCGAGCGCGGCGCCGACCCCGCCAGGATCGCGGCGGCGATCGGCCCCGCCGCGTGCGGCGGCTGCTACGAGGTGCCCGCGGTCATGCGTGACGAGGTCGCCGCGGTGGTGCCCGCCGCGTATGCCACCACGTCCAAGGGCACCCCCGGCCTCGACATCCGCGCCGGCATCGCGGCCCAGCTCGCCGCCGAAGGCGTGGCGGACGTGCGGGTCGACCCCCGCTGCACCATCGAGTCGCCCGAGCTGTTCTCCTACCGCCGCGACGGCCGCACCGGCCGGTTCGCCGGATACGTCTGGCTCAGGGAAGACGTGTGACCGCACCCGACCACGGCCCGGAAGGGCCGGCGGCGGGCGCGCGCCCGTCCCCGGACGAGCGCCGCGCCGAGCTGGCCGAGGGCCTCGCCGAGCTGCGCGCGCGCATCGCCGCCGCCTGCGCCGCCGCCGGACGGGACGCGGGCGAGATCACCCTGATCGCGGTGACCAAGACGTTCCCCGCGTCCGATGTGCGGCTGCTGGCCGGACTCGGCCTGACCGAGATCGGCGAGAACCGCGACCAGGAGGCGCGCCCCAAGGCCGCCGAATGCGCCGACCTGCCGCTCACCTGGCATTTCGTCGGGCGGCTGCAGACCAACAAGGCCCGCGCGGTCGCCCGGTACGCGGGCGTCGTCCACTCGGTCGACCGGTCCGGGCTGGTCGCCGCGCTGTCGGACGCGGCCGTCCGCGCCGGGCGCACGCTGCGCTGCCTCGTCCAGGTGTCGCTGGACGAGGCGCCGCCGGACCACGAGCGCGGGCGCGGCGGCGCGCTCCCCGCCGAGGTGCCCGGCCTGGCCGACGAGATCGCGGGCGCCGGGAACCTGGAGCTCGGCGGGGTGATGGCCGTCGCCCCGCTCGGCGCCGACCCGCTGCCCGCCTTCGCCCGCCTCGCCGGCGTCGCTGACGAGGTCCGCCGCGCGCACCCGTCCGCCGCCGTCGTCTCGGCCGGGATGAGCGGCGACCTGGAGCAGGCGATCACGTGCGGCGCGACACACCTGCGGGTCGGTACGGCGTTGCTCGGGGGCCGACGGGCAATCGTCAGGTAATGTCCCCCCAGTGGTACCTGCCGGAATGTGGGCCACGTAGATGGACGAGTCCAACGGCGGCGCCGGACGCGCCGGGTGCCGCGGCCACAGGACACGGAGGGACAAATGGCCAGCGCGATGCGCAAGATGGCGGTCTACCTCGGCCTTGTGGAGGACGACCGCTACGACGACAAGTACGGCAAGTACGACGACTACGACGAGTACGAGGTCTACGACGAGGAGACCGACACAGGTCAGGGGCGCCGCCGCGAGGACGAATCCGGCGGTCAGCTTACCCGAGCCGAGGACGCGGCGGACCTTGATCGGGATCATCACGCATCGTCCACGGTGGAGCGACGCTCCGTGGCACTCTACGAGTCCGGTACCACCGACCTTGCGCGTATCACTACGCTGCATCCCAGGACCTACAACGAGGCAAGGACCATCGGGGAGCACTTCCGTGAGGGCACACCGGTGATCATGAACCTGACCGAGATGGTCGACAGCGATGCCAAGCGGCTGGTCGACTTCGCGGCAGGTCTCGTGTTCGGCCTGCACGGGAGCATCGAGCGTGTTACCAACAAGGTGTTCCTCCTGTCGCCCGCCAACGTGGAGGTGACGGCGGAGGACAAGGCCCGGATGGCAGAACGAGGGTTCTTCAACCAAAGCTGACAGCCACAAGCGAGAGTGTCCGTGAACATCGTCGGTGACGTACTGCTGTACGTGTTGTACTTCTTCCTCCTCTTCCTCATCGGGAGGTTGATCCTCGAAGTCCTGCAGTCGTTCGCCCGGCAATGGAAGCCGTCCGGGGTGGTGCTGGTGATCGCCGAGGCGACCTACACCATCACCGATCCGCCACTGAAGCTCCTAAGGCGCTTCATCCCGCCCATCAGGCTGGGTAACGTGGCGTTGGACCTCAGCTTCACCTTCCTCATCCTTGTGGTCTGGGTCATGATCATCTTCGTGCAGAGGCTCTGATCGGATACCGTCCTTTGGGGACAGACTCCAAGCGCGCCAAGGAGACGAACATGCCGCTGACACCCGCCGACGTGCGGAACAAGCAGTTCAGTACCACCAGGCTGAGGCCGGGGTACGACGAGGAGGAGGTGGACGCCTTCCTCGACGAGGTCGAGGCCGAGCTCGACCGCCTCATCCAGGAGAACGAGGAGCTGCGGGCCAAGCTCGCCGAGTGCCTGCGCGGCAAGGTCCCCGCCATGGCCGCTCCGATCGTGGAGCCGAAGCCGGACGTCCAGAAGATCCCCGAAGTGCAGCAGCGCCCGGAGCCGCAGCCGCAGCCTGAGCCGGAGCCCGCCCTCGGCGGCCTCGGCATGGCGCCCGCGCCCACGGGCGAGGACAACATGGACACCGCCGCCCGCGTGCTCGCGCTGGCGCAGCAGACCGCCGACCAGGCGATCGCCGACGCCCGCCGGGAGGCCGACGAGACCCTCGGCCGCGCCCGCCGCGAGGCCGAGGAGATCCTCGGCAAGGCGCGCCGCCAGGCCGACCAGATCGTCAGCGAGGCCCGCTCGCGCGCCGAGGCCCTCGACCGCGACGCCCAGGAGCGGCACCGCCAGGTCATGGGCTCGCTCGTGCAGCAGCGCGAGGAGCTGGAGCGCGAGGTCGACAACCTGCGCGCCTTCGAACGCGAGTACCGCAGCCGCCTGAAGGTCTACCTGGAGGGCCAGCTGCGCGACCTTGAGGCCGGCAGCACCGAGACCGGAGCGTTCGCCGCCGTCCCCGGCGCCGTCCAGTCCCAGCAGAGCGCCCCCCAGGGCGGAGCGGCCCAGACCGGCCCGCAGAACGCCCTGCCCCACGCCGAGAACCGCAACGGCACCGCCGGCGGCTCCAACCCCGCCGCGCCCAGCCCGTTCCCGTCGCCCGCCGAGCCGGCGCCGCACACCCAGCAGGTCCAGCACTCGGCCACGGGCGCGTTCCACGCGGGCGGCGACAACCCGCCGCACGAGAGGCGCTGACGCGGACCCCGCAGGCGATAGTGTCTTCCCGATCGCCGCGCCGAGGATGGCACCGCCATCCCGGCGGCGACGGCGGGTCGACCACCGGGTCCTTTCGGCGACCCGGAGCCGAGCGGTCTGAACGAGGGAGAGAGACCCTGTGATCATCCTGAGTGGCGTTCTCGTCGTGGTGGCGATCGCCCTGCTGGTTGCGGGAATCGTCGCCGGCAACGGAGACAGCGCCCAGGTGTTCGGCCTTGACGCGCTGGTGGTGATCTACATATCGATCGCCGTCAGCATCGTCTCCGCCCTGTGCCTGTCCACCGGGGTGTTCCTGCGGCGCAAGGAGCTCTTCGGCGCCGGTGCCTCGCCGTCCGCCGGGCGCAAGCCCAAGAGCGGGAAGCGCAAGAAGCCGGCCCCAACGGCTCCACTTGCTCCATCGGCTCCACCTGCTTCGCCGGTTTCGGCGCAGGGCGCCACGGCGCCCCAGCAGGCCAGGCCTCCCGCCGAGCCGGCCGACGACGAGGTGGAGATCCCCGTCCAGCCGGTCGACGTCCCCGAGGACGCACTGGTCTTCGTCGTCCGCGGCCGCAAGCGCTACCACCTGGACACCTGCCGGCAGCTCGCCGGAAGGGACACAGAAGAGCTCACCTACGTCGAGGCGAAGGAAGAGGGGTTCAGCCCCTGCACCGCCTGCCTGCCCGACACCGCACTGGCGGCGCGCGCCGCGGTCTCGGTCCCCGCGTCCTCGGACGCGGGCAAGGCGGCGGCATCCTCCAAGCCCGGCGGCGAGCGCTCCGCGTCCCGTCCCGAGAGCGGCCTGTCAGGTCTCGCCCAGCCGCCCTACGCCCAGCCGTCCTCGTCCACCTCGCCGCTCAGCCTGGACAAGACGAGCGACATCCCGCGGCCGGAGCGCGAGGAGACCGCCAGGGGCCACGAGTCGGGGACGTCTCTGCCCGCCTGGTCTTCGCCGGAGCCCGACCCGCTCGCGTCCGGCAGCATCGGCGCGCACGCCCGGCCTCCGGCCGAGCCGACGCGGACCGACCTTCCGGCACCCGCGCCCGCCTCGTCCGAAAACGCGCCCAGCGCCTCCGAGGCGGCCGAAACCGCCAAGACCGACCCCGAGGTCGGCTCGGCGCCGGAACGGCCTTCTGAGCCCGTGTCCGCGTCGGAGGAGGCCACCTCCGCCCCCGGCC
>NZ_SMKU01000527.1 GCF_004349215.1 Actinomadura rubrisoli
GTAGGACCCCGGGCACGCGCGGGGAAGGGGGAGCCGTGGTGCTGACGGGCACATCGGGGTGGCAGTACGCCGACTGGCGCGGGGTGCTGTACCCGCCGGGCCTGCCGCAGCGCCGCCGGCTCGCCCGCTACGGCGAGGTGTTCGCGACCGTGGAGAACAACAACGCCTTCTACCGGCTGCCCGGCCGCGAGACGTTCGCGCTGTGGCGGGAGGCGACCCCGCCGGGTTTCGTCATGGCGGTCAAGGCCGGCCGGTTCCTCACCCACATGAAGCGGCTGCGCGACCCCGAGGAGCCGGTCGCGCGGCTGCTGGAGGCCGCCGGGGGACAGGCTGGGACCGGTCCTGCTGCAGCTCCCGCCCACGCTGCGCGCCGAGCCCGGCCGCCTGCCTGGACTGCTTCCCGGCGCGGGTGCGCGTCGCCGTCGAGCCCCGGCACCCTTCCTGGTGGACCGAGGAGGTGCGCGGCGTCCTGGAGGGCCACGGCGCCGCGCTGTGCTGGGCCGACCGTCTCGGCCGCCCGGTGACGCCGCTGTGGAGGACGGCCGGCTTCCGGTACCTGCGCCTGCACGGGGGCGCGGCCAGGCCCCGGCCGCGTGGGCCCGCAGGATCGCCGGTCCCGGCGACGCCTATGTGTACTTCAACAACGATCCGGGCGGCGCCGCCGTCCGCGACGCGCTCCGCTACAAAGAACAGACATAAAACATGAAACACCTCAAACCAGACAGAATCCGGCTTCTGTCTGGTTTGACCACCGTCGAACCGGACGGGCCGCGGGGCGCGCGCGTCACACGGTGACGACGACCTTCCCGGCGCTGTGGCCCTTCTCCTGGTACCGCAGGGCCTCGGGGATGTCCTCGAAGGCGTAGCCCCGGTCGATGACCGGGGTGATCTCGCCGTCCTCGATGAGCGCGGTCAGCGTCACCAGGTTCTGCCGGTTGCGGGTGCAGCGGACCACGTCGGCCATGACCATCCGCTGGGACACCAGCGGCGACAGCAGCAGCGCCGCGAACGCGTGGCCGGCGGGCTGCAGCCACCGGCCGGCCGGGCCGCCGACGACGACGCAGGTGCCCTTGGGCGTCAGCGCCCGCCGGCACGCCGCGGCCGAGCGGGTCCCGGCGATGTCCACCAGCAGGTCGTGGCGGCGCCCGCTCCGGGTGAAGTCCTCGGCGGCGTAGTCGACCACCTCGGCGGCGCCCAGCGAGCGGACCAGGTCGGCGTTGCGCGCGCCGCACACGCCGGTGACGCGGGCGCCCAGGGCCCGGGCGATCTGCACGGCGAACGTGCCGACGCCTCCGGAGGCGCCGTTGACCAGGACGCCGTGCCCGGGCCGGACCCGTCCCTGGTCGCGCAGGGCCAGCAGGGCGGTGACCGCCGCGAGCGGCACCGCCGCCGCCTGCTCGAACGACAGGCTCGGCGGTTTGGGCGCCAGGTCGTCCTCCCGGGCGCACACGTACTCGGCGAATCCGCCGCCGGTGAGCAGCGCGAACACCTCGTCGCCGGGGCGGAACCGCGTGACGCCCTCGCCGACCTGCTCGACCTGCCCGGCGACGTCGGCGCCCAGCACGGGCGGCTTGGGCCTGCGCAGCCCCAGGCTGCCCGGCATGACGCGCGCGATGCGCGGCTCGCCTCTCATGTGGTGCCAGTCGTAGGGCTGGACGCTGGTGGCGCGCACCCGGACCAGGACCTCGCCGCGGCCGGGCGCGGGTGCGGCGATCCGCGTGAGCTTCAGGACGTCGGGCGGACCGTACCGGTCCTGGGTGAATGCCTTCATCGGGGTCCCCGTAGCCGGCGGGTTCGGCGCCGCGTGGCCGGGCCCGGCGGCTGCCGCCGGGCCTACCGGGAGCGTAGGCGCGCGGCGCGGGGCGGCGCCATCGGGGACGACCCCGGCGAAACCCTGGGAACGGCGGCCGGTCCGGGCCCCTCTTCCCGCCGCCCCCCAACTGGTCGATAATGTACATTATGTCAAGTTGAGGCGGTTGAGGCCAGGAAGGGGCGGATCATCCGGATACCGGCTGTCATGTCCTGTCTCGTTGGAGATGGGGCACGTCTCGACCATCTAGGCATCCGACCGTCTGCCTGAGGTTCGTGGGACAACCGCCATTCGACCTGCGTCGGCGTCCGAAGTGATTCGAGGAGTTGCCTCATGATCAATGAGACGTCCGCGCCGCCGAACCGTCTCAGCGGTCTGAGGCACGCAGGTTAGGGCCACGGAGGTGCCTCATGATGAACGAGGCGGGACATGTCTTGGACGGCCCGTCTTCGCCGGGCGCGGAGGCGCATCGGCTGCTGACGTTGGTCGAGCCGGAGCGGGAGGCCGGGCACTCCCCCGGCGCGTTGCGGGCGTTCGGCGAGGTCGAACGCCTCCTGCCGCCGGGCAAGGGGTGCTTTGACCGGCGGGTTCGGCGGCTTTCGTCGCGGAGTACCTCCTGCTGGTTCCTGCCGTGCCGGACCGGTCGGCGGAGGAGCATGTGGCGCAGATCGATGAGGCCGACGCGGTCGGCCGTGCCGTGGTCGGTGCCGTCCGGGGGTCGGCTGCCTTACGTGCGGCGGCAGGGGCCCACTCGTGTTTCCGGTTTCCGGTGGCTGCGCTGGTCGTCCCTTCTCCCCCGGTGCCCTCTCCCCCGGTTGTCGCGGTCTTGAGGGCGGGGGCTTGGTCGCGGCGGGCCTGGTCCTCCCCCGTGTTGCGGGTCGCGGCAGGTGTTGAGGCGCGGTTCGCGGGCGGGCGGCGCTCATGGGCAGGTGGCGGCGGGTGCCCGGGGGGCGTTCGTCGGTGGGTTGGCGTGTCGTGCTGTGCGGGGCGTGGATGTGGTTGCCTGGTTCCCGCGACACGGGGGGCTCGGGTGGCGATGATATGGAGATCATCATCGTCCAGGGACGGGAGCGGGTTCATGCACGACGACGCGCGGGTGCCGATCGACACTTCGGTGCCGCATTCGGCTCGGGTCTGGGATTACTGGCTGGGCGGTAAGGAGAACTATCCGGTGGATCGGGAGGCGGGGGACGCGGTCCTGCGGTTCCTTCCCGGCATCGCGACCTCGGCCAAGCAGGATCGGGCGTTCCTGGGGCGGGCGGTGCGTTTCGTGGTCGCGGAGGGTGTCCGGCAGTTCCTGGATCTGGGGACGGGATTGCCGACGGTCGACAACACCCATGAGGTCGCGCAGCGGGTGGCGCCGGACGCGCGGATCGTCTACGTCGACAATGATCCGCTGGTGCTGCTGCATGCGCGTGCGCTGCTGCACAGCAGTCCGCAGGGGCGCTGCGACTATGTGCAGGCCGATATCCGCGACACCGGGACGGTGCTGGACCGGGCGGCGCGGACGCTGGATCTCACGCGTCCGGTGGGGCTGATGCTGCTGGGGGTGCTGAACCACATCCTGGACGATGATGAGGCGCGGCGGGTCGTGGCGGGGATCCTGGAGGTGCTGGCGCCGGGGAGTTTCCTGGTGATCTCTCACACCTGTGACGCCACCACCGATGAGCTGGACGGTGAGGCGATGCGGGGGGCGGTGCGGACGGTGATGGAGCGGGGCGGCACGCCGATCTGCGCGCGGTCGCCTGAGCGGATCGAGGGGTTCTTCGCGGGGACGCGGCTGCTGGATCCCGGTGTGGTGTCGTGTTCGCGGTGGCGGCCGGAGCCGTCCCCGTGGCGGGAGGCGGAGGTTCCGCATTTCTGCGGGGTCGGTGTTCTTTCCGAGCCCGTGTGAAACTCGGGCGGTGTGCTTTGCTCAGCCGGGAGGGCTTGAGTCCCTGAGGGCCTGGTCGATGCGGCGGTTGAGGATGTCGTCGATGACGGGGCACTCGGCGGGGTTGTCGCTGGTGCAGTCCAGGAAGTGGTCCAGGGCGTCCTTGGCCTTCTGGAGCCGTGTGATCTGCTGGTCGAGGTCGTCGGTGCGGCGCAGGAGGGTGTCTCTCCAGTCGGCGGGGTCGGGCCCGGCCATGAGCGTGGCGGTGTCGTCCAGGCTCATCGCCCCGTCGTGGTGCCACAGCCGCAGCAGCGCCAGTGAGCGGAGCGCGGCGCGGTCGTAGTAGCGGACCCTGGCCCGCCGGCGGGTGGGGGTCAGCAGGCCGCGTTCCTCGTAGTAGCGCAGGGCCGAGACGCGCACGCCGAACGCCTGGGCGACCTCGGTGATGGAGTACAGGCGGTCGTCCATCGCGGGGCCTCCCGGGGGTTGCGCTCACGTCGGCTTGAGCGTCCACGGTATCGGGCATCCCTGGCATGGAGGGCGGTCCGGAGGGTAGGTCGGGCGGCGGGAATCACCGTCATCCCTGGGGAAGGGGGCGAACGATCATGCCGGTGAGGGCGCCGGGTCCGCGTCGTCGCCTGTCCGCGCCACCGGCACCCGCGCCGGTGCCGACCGCGACGGACGCTGCGGCGGCGGGCGGTGTGGTGTGCTTTGTGGCGCGGGACGACGTGGTGGGGGGTGGGGTG
>NZ_SMKU01000528.1 GCF_004349215.1 Actinomadura rubrisoli
CGATCGCCTCCAGCCGCAGACCGTCACGGACGGCTTCGGCCAGGTAGGGCTCGTCCTCCACGATCAACACGCGCATACCTGAAGCCTAAGCAACACGGCATATAGCCAGCATATGCAAACCGGACACCCCGGGCACGGTGGCGGCGTCGACCAGGCGCGCGACCGGCTGCTCGCAGGGCGGTCCGGCTGCGGTGAACCTTCTGGGCGCCTGGGAGGCGGCCGTCACTGCGGGCATGGTGTTGACTTCGCTGAAGACGGGTCCAGGGTCGGTGAGGAGGAACGGCCAACGCGGACGTTGCTCCGCGGATCACTTCGCCCCTGGTGCGTCGACCCCGACGGCCGTCGCGTGGCCATGGAGTCCCCGCACCCTCATCCACCTGCGGGGACGTCGCAGACGGGCTCTGGTGGAGGCGGCCTGACCAGTGGGCCTACATCAGCTACGGCGGGGACGCGCGGCAGGCGATGGGGTTCTACGGGAGGTCTCGGGCGGTGGGCTGGAGACGGGCACGGTCTCGGGTGTCGGCTCGCCGGACTCGTCCGACGCCGACAGGCTCGGGCACGCCCGGCTCGACACCCCCGACGGCTCCACGCTGATGGTTTGGGACGCGCCGGAGGGGTCCCCCAACCGACCGGGCGACAAGGTTGCGGTTTGCCTCGGCGGCGACGGCGGCGACGGCGGATTCCGTGGCCATTTCGAGCGGTCGTCCGTCGGCAGCGCCGTGACGATGCCTCTGGAGAAGCAGGCGTGGGGTGACGTCGGCCCCGGAGTCGCTGCGGTGATGGACGGGTGGGGCATCAGGTTCGACGATTCGCCGGATTCGATGGGGGATCGGGGGCAAGCCGGGTCGGCGCGGCTGCGCCGGTCGTGGCGGCCGGATCCGTCGAGTTCGGCGGGTCCGGCGGGTTCGGCTTCGGCGTCGATGACGCCGAATGGGATCGGCAGTCGCCGTCCACCCCCCGGCCATCGGCCTTGACCCGCGGGATCGGCCCTTGGCGCCGGTGCCCGGGCGGATCGTCCCCCGGCCCGCGCACGATGGCGGGTGTTCTAGTGGGGCTGTGCGTTTCCGGTGAGCAGGGCGATGAGGCTGTGGGGTGTGTTGTCGCCGAAGCAGAGATCGAAGTCGCGGGCGGCCTCGGTGGCCGCTTCGGTGCTGCGGGGGAACAGGGCCTGCTCGTATTCGGTGAGCGCGGCCTCGGTGTCATCGGGGTGCGCGGCGATGGCCTTGCCGAGTTCGGCGCCGTCGAACATGGCCAGGTTGGCGCCTTCGCCGTTGGGGGGTGAGAGGTGGGCGGCGTCGCCGAGCAGGGTGACTCCGGGCGTCCGGTCCCACCGGTGGCCTTTGGGCAGGGCGTTGAGGGGGCGCAGGACCGGTGCGGTGTCGCCGTCGGTGAGCAGCGCGGTGAGCTCGGGTGCCCAGCCGTCGAACTCCCGCGCGATGCGGGCGGTGGCCGCGGCGGGTTCGGTGAGGTCGATTCCGGTGAACCAGTCCTGTGGTTTGGACAGCGCCGCGTAGGTGTGGAGGGTCCCGCCGCTCTCCCGGTGGGCCTGGATGCCCTTTCCCGGCACGAGCGCGAGCAGTGCCCCGCCGCCGACCGCTTTCGCGCTGGCGGGGTGCCGGGTGTCGCCGTCGAGCAGGTAGGTCTCGATGAACGATATGCCGACGTATTCGGGTGCGGCGTCGGAGAGCAGCGGACGGACCCGTGACCACGCGCCGTCCGCGCCGACCAGCAGGTCCGCGGTGGCGGTGGTGCCGTCGGCGAAGGTCACCTGGTGGCGGCCCCCGCCCAGGGCGCGGACGGCGCCGGCCTTGCGGCCCCACCGGACGGTGCCGGCCGGCAGTGAGTCGAGCAGCATCTGGCGCAGGGCGCCGCGCTGCACCTCGGGGCGGCCGCCCGTGCCGTCGTCGGGTTCGTCGAGCAGGACGGTCCCGTCCGGGGCCAGGACTCGTGTCGCCTGGCGTCCCTCCAGGATGAGGCCGCGGAACTCCTCGATCAGGCCCGCGGCCTGGAGGGCCGGTCGGCCGTTGTCGTGGTGGATGTCGAGCATCCCGCCCTGCGTGCGCGCCGTCGGTGAGGGCTCCGCCTCGTAGACGGTCGACGGGACGCCGTGGACGTGCAGGACGCGGGCGAGCGTGAGGCCGCCGAGCCCGGCGCCGATGATCGTGACAGGTGTGTTCATGGTGGCTCCTTCGGGATGGAGGCCGGCCGCCGGGATCTGGCCGACCCTGTCTGGAATGCTGTTCCAATCATCATGTTGGAACAACGCTCCAGACATGTCAAACTGGGGGGATGGCACCACGGACGCGCAAGCCGGAGCGGCGGGCAGAGGCGCTGACCCGCGAGCGCATCGTCGAGGCCGCCGTCGAGCTGCTCGACACGTCCGGCGAGGGCGGGCTGACGTTCCGGGCGCTGACCGGGCGCCTCGCCACCGGGCCGGGGGCGATCTACTGGCATGTGGCGAGCAAGAGCGAGCTGCTCGACGCCGCGACCGACGCCGTGGTCGCCGCCGCTCTGGCCACCGGGCCCGCCGGGTCCGCGGGCTCGCCGCACAAGGAGATCGGCGCCGTCGCGCTCGGCCTGTTCGACGCGATCGACGAACACCCGTGGCTGGCCACTCAGCTGGCCACGCAGTTGTCCCGCAATCCCTGGGGGCCGGTGACGCCGCGGATCTTCGAGAGCATCGGCCGGGGTGTCCGCGCGCTGGGCGTGCCGGAGGGCGGCTGGTTCACCGCGGCCTCCGCGCTGGTGCACTACATCCTCGGCGCGGCCGGCCAGAACGCCGCGAACGGCCGCGGTGCCGGTTCCGGCGTGGACCGCGGCGAGTTCCTCGACTCGGTGTCGCGGGCGTGGGAGGCGCTCGACCCCGGCGACTACCCGTTCGCGCGGGCCGTCGCGGACCAGATGCGCGGCCATGACGACCGGGCGGAGTTCCTCGCAGGGATCGATCTCATCCTCGCCGGCATCACCGCGGTTCACCCGCCGGCCCCGTAGCCGCCTTGATCGGGCACTGCGCTGGGCCGCTCGACCCGTCCGAGCCCGCCTGATTCCGTCCGCACGGTCGGTCGATTCGCGCCTCCGTCTCGTTGCGGTGGCCGTGGATGATCACCGTCTGTGCTGGTCGGCGTGCCAGGCCGCGGTCGGACGGTCCGGTGCGGCTCTTCCGCGCGGCCGGTCTGCTGCCGCCGTCCCCGGTCCTTCGTCGTCGGTGGTGCCGCCGCCGCGAAGGGGTCGCAGGCCGCCGGGCGGCTCGGGAACGGGAGGAGTGGCGCCCCGCGGAATTGATGTGGGATCCGTAGAACGGGCCGAAAGGCAATGGATACCCCTGACCTGCGCGTAGACGTCGTTGTCGATGGCCGGGCGGCGGCCCGGCGCGCCGGCGATCCGCTTGGCGGACGGGTCGTGGCTCCGCTGCTGATCGCTCTGGCCGGCGCCGCAGGCGCGGTACCGGGCCGGGCCGTTCCGGTGTCGGTGACGCGGGTGCCGGTCTCGGTGCTGCGGATCGGCCCGTCGTCGTCATCGGTGGATGCGGGCCGCGCCGATGCCCGACGGCCGACCGCCGACCGCCGACGTGGCGACCATCGGGGCCGGCAGTGGGACCGTCAAGGCCAGCAGGGCCAGGAACCGGGGCCGAGCGACAGGGCCGAGGCCCCGGGGCTCGGGCTTGGGCGTTGGCCTGGGCGTTGTGATCGGGCGACGGCCTGCCCGCGCCGGGGCCTGACCGGTGGGCTTGCCGGGCGGGGTCAGGGGCGGGAGCGGAGGCGGCGGAGCATGCGGGCGTCGGTGAAGCCGACGGCGCGGGCGGCGGCCTCGTGGGTGGCGCCTTGGCCGATGAGGTGCTCGGCGCGTTCCAGGCGCAGTTCCTGCTGGTAGCGCAGCGGGGTGAGGCCGGTGGCGGCGGTGAAGCGGCGGGTGAGGGTGCGCTCGCTGACGCCGGACGCGGCGGCGAGGCCGGCCAGGGGCAGGGGGCGGGTGTAGCCGGTGTCGATGAGGTCCTGGGCGCGATGGACGGCGTCGCTGAGGTGGGCGCGGTGCCGGAGCATGGCGCTGGCCTGGGGTTCGTCGCCGTTGCGGCGCGCGTACACGACCATGGCGCGGGCGGTGCGGGCGGCGGCGCCGGGGCCGTGGCGGGCGGCGAGCAGGTGCAGGGCGAGGTCGATGCCGCTGGCGATGCCGGCGGAGGTGATGACGCGGTCGTCGGTGACGTAGAGGACGTCGCGGACGACGGTGGCGCGGCGGTGGCGGCGGGCCAGGTCGTCCTGGAGTTCGTGGTGGGTGGTGCAGCGGCGGCCGTCCAGGAGCCCGGCGTGGCCGAGGGCGAACGCGCCGGCGCAGACGCTGGCGACCTGGCCGCCGCGGGCGTGGTGGCGGGTCAGGATGCGGGCGGTGGCACCGCTGTCTCTTATAC
>NZ_SMKU01000529.1 GCF_004349215.1 Actinomadura rubrisoli
CCGCCTACGTCACCGGCAGCGGGTGGGGGGTGGACGGGGGCAGCATCCGGGGGTTGATCTGACCCCCGTCCACCCGGGCCGGCCGGTGCCGTCCGACCTCAGGACGGCACCGGCCGGGCCCGGCCATCGACCACGTCAGGAGAGGAACACCATGACCAGCGCGACCCGCAAGCCGCCGGGCGACGGCCACCGGGCCTCGCCCGGGTCCGGGGGCATCGGACGCGGGACCGTCTACCTGTTCGCCGTCGCCACGGGCCTGTGCGTGGCGAACCTGTACTACTGCCAGCCCCTCCTGGACGCCATCGCGGACGGGCTGCGCGTCTCCCGCTCGACCACGGCGCTGCTCGTCACCTTCACCCAGCTCGGGTACGCGGCGGCGCTCGTGCTCGTGCTCCCGCTGGGCGACCTGGCCGACCGGCGCAGGCTGATCCCGGGGATGGCGGCGCTGACGGCGGCGGCGCTGGCCGTCACGGCGTCCGCGTCCTCGGCGCCGGTGCTGCTGGCCGCCGCCGTCGTGACGGGCGCCGGGGCGACGACCGCGCAGGTCCTGGTGCCGCTGGCCGCCGCGCTGGCCGACGACGACACGCGCGGCAAGGTCGTCGGGACCGTGATGAGCGGCCTGCTGCTCGGCATCCTCGTCGCCCGGACCGTCGCCGGGTACCTGGCCCAGCTCGGCGGCTGGCGCACGGTGTACGCGACGGCGGCGGCGGTCATGCTCGTCCTCGCGGCGGTGCTGTGGTGGCGGCTGCCGGCCGTGCCGCGCGCCACGACGCTGCGGTACCCGGCGCTGCTGGCCTCGGCGGTCCGCATCGTGCGCGAGGAGCCGGTCCTGCGGTTCAGGGCGCTGCTCGGGGCGCTGGGCTTCGCGGTCTTCTCCGTCCTCTGGACGGCGCTGACCTTCCTGCTGTCCGGCGCGCCCTACCACTACTCGCCCGGGACGATCGGCCTGTTCGGGCTGCTCGGCGCGGTCGGGGCGCTGGCGGCGGGGGCGGCCGGACGGGTCGCCGACCGGGGCGGCGCGGGCCGCTTCACCACCCTCACCACCGCGCTGCTGGCGGTGTCCTGGCTGCCGCTGGTCCTCGGCGCGCACCACGTGGTCGCGCTGGCCGCCGGGATCGTCCTGCTCGATCTGGCCGTCCAGGGCCTGCACGTCACCAACCAGAGCCAGATCTACCGGCTGCGGCCCGACGCCCGCAGCCGGATCACCTCCGTCTACATGACCGCCTACTTCGCCGGCGGCGCCGCCGGGTCGGCCCTGACGCCGCCCGCCTACGAGCGGGCCGGCTGGACGGGAGTGAGCGTCCTGGGCGCGTCCCTCGGCGCGGCGGCGTTCCTGGCGTGGGTCGCGCATGGCCGGTCGCTCCGCCGTCACCAGCGGTAATCCGCAGGTCACAGGGCCCGGCCTATTCGATCGAAACGCCGCCTCGCCCGATCGCGACGGCGTAACCTGCGCGGCGTGATCGACGATCAGACCCTGATGAGCTCCCGCCACGTCCTGTGCGTCCTCGGCACCCGCCTGGATCTTGAGACCGTCGAGTCCGCCGCCGCGAAGGAGGGATTCGAACTCGACTGGGAGTACTCCGAGACCGAGCCCGACCCGCGGATGGCGGAGGCGTTCGAGGCGTGCGCGGCGCGGGCGTCCTTCACGGGAGCGGACTGGGAGGCGGTCGAGGCGCACGACACCGTCGCCTACGTGCTGTCCCCGCCCGTCCTGCCCGGCGTGGCGTTCACCGTGGCGCGGCGGACGCTGACGCTCGCCGCCGACCTCCTGCGCTCCGGCGCCACCGCCGTGAAGAACGAGAGCAACGGGCTCACCCACGGCCGGGAACGGTGGCTCGACCTCGCGGCGGGCGTGTACGACGGGAACCCCGAGGAGCCCGCGGTGCCGCTCTACCGGGCGCTGGTGAAGCGGCCGATCACCGGCGGCGGCCTGTCCTACAGCTGCGGCATGCACCTGCTCGGCGCGCCCGACATCGAAGTCGAATGGCCGGACGACCCGGACGGCGACGCATCCCGCGCGGACGAGACCGCCGCCCTGATCGACGGGCTCGCGCTCTACCTGCTGACGGAGCGCCGCGCCGAGGAGATCGAGGACGGCGAGGGCTTCCGCCTGTCCGCCGACGCCTCCCGATGGGTCCTCCATCACCATCCGTGCGAGCGGTACGAGGACGACGACTTCTTCTTCAACCCGCACGGCTACTGGCGCCTCACCCCCGCGTAGCCGGGCGGCCGGGCGCGGCCCACCAACCCGCGTCTGATGGTGGGCCGCTCCGGCCGGGCCCCGGCGGGGGCCCCGTCCTCGGGCGTCAGACGTCGGGCATCTTGTCCATCAGCCAGCGCACGCTGTTGTCGCCGCCCAACTGGCGGAAGTGGGGGACGGCCTTGTCGCACAGGTCGATGAGGTGCTGCTTGCGGCCGGATTCCGGCAGCTCGACGTACTCGAACGTCGGGCCGATCTGGACGTCCTCGCCCGTCCGTCCCTCCGCGAGCGGGCCGAACTCCAGCGGCCTGGACATCATGATCTCGGCGATGTTCGCCAGCAGGCCCTGCATCGTGGAGATGAAGGCCCGCTCCAGCCCGTAGCGGGGGCTGTCGCGCCCGACCACGACCGTCGTGCCCGGCGTCTTGTACAGGACGTCGATCACGTGCAGCACGTAGCAGTACACCGCGTTGAACAGGTCGTTGATCGCGGTGGCGGCCTTGTCGTCGGCGTACTGGAACTCCTTCGGGTCGGTGGGCACCTTCCAGACCGGCCCGATCGGCTCGATCCCCTCGGCGATGCGCTGGAACTTCGTGTAGTGCGGAAGCTCGTCCAGGCCCGGCTTGGGGTTGACGGGGTCGATCGGCACCGACGGCCTGCCGGGGTCGGCGCCCTCGCCCTGGTTGACGATCATCTTCAGGGCCGTCTTCGCGGTCTTCAGGTCGTGGACGCAGATCGGCTCGCCGCCGCCGTCCTTGTTCCAGTACGCCGCGACGTACTGGAGCTCCGGCCGGGGCGCGCCCCACAGGGCCTGGCTCCCGTCCAGCCGCTCCAGCCCCCCGATGATGGACTTGTAGAACTCGCCGATGGTCGAGTACTGGCCCTTGGGCGGCAGGTCCTCCGCCGGGCTCGGATGGGGGCGCTCGAACTCCATGAAGACGTCCCGGACGATCTCCTTGGTGCACGGCCCGATGTGGAGCAGGAGCGGCGGATGCCGGTGGAGCATGTACTCGGGGTAGTCCGGGATGAAGTCCTCGCTGTAGAAGGTCACCCGGTCGCCCTCGCCGAGCGCCACGAGGATGTTGCGGACCAGGCACAGGTGCAGCATCTCCTCGATGACGACGCTGCGGACGAGCCGCTGCGCGCTCATCCCCGGGTTCCAGCGCGAGGTGCCCTGCCCGCCGATGGAGTACATCGCGTACAGGTACATGGGGATCGTCTGCAGCTCCACGGCCGCGGCCTGGAGCAGATGGTTGACCAGCTGGTCCTTGGTCTGGATACCGGCGGCCGCGTCGACGGGGTGCGCGTCCAGCACCGCGGCGGTCGAGCCGCCGCCGGGGGCGGTGTCCGAGGTCACTGTGGGGCCTCCTGTGGGGGTGTCGGGTGGGGGACGATCCACCGCTGCGCGATCCAGCGGCGCAGGTGGCGGCGGGCCTCGGCGGGGTCCATCGCGGCCCTCGCGGACGCCTCGTCCAGGCGCGCCCCGGCGAGCAGGGCGTCGAGCAGGGCGAACGCGGCGGGCGCCGGCGAGGCGGTGACCACCCGGTAGTCGCGGCGGAAGACCACCAGGCGGGCCGGCTCCAGGGCCGGCGGCGCGGGCCGGGCGCCGCGCCGGACGGCCGAGTGGTACTCGTGCACCGGCGCGCACGCGCGCAGCAGCCGCAGGCCGGACGAGGGCCGGACGGCCATGTCGCCGGGCAGGTCCGCCGGCCAGGGCGCGGCGGGCTCGCCCTCCGCGCCGGGGCCGTCGTAGACGTCGGCGAACAGGCACTCGTAGCGGACGAGATCGATCATCAGGTCGATCCACGCCTCCCGCCGCGGCGCGGGCATGTCGCGGTCGGGCCGGTGCGCCTCCAGGTGACCGGCGAAACGGTCGTCGATCCGGGCCAGCGTGTACGCGCGCGGGGGGCGCGCGTCCAGGTACTCGGAGGCGAAGCCGTCGAACAGCTCCGGGCCGAGCAGCGCGCGCAGCGCCGGATGCCGGTGCCGCATGGCCTCCAGCAGGCGCCGCCGGTAACCGCGCCGGTAGATCTCCAGCCGCCGCGCCGCGCTCAGCGCACCCGAACCCGCGAGCATCGCCGACGCTCGCCCCATCTCCGCGGACGGCGCCGTGACGGCGTGCAGAAGCCACTGCTGCGCGGCCTCCAGCGACGGCGGGCTAGCCATCGCACATCACCCCGCCCCCGGACCGCGACCCC
>NZ_SMKU01000052.1 GCF_004349215.1 Actinomadura rubrisoli
CACCTGGTCTCCCGCCCGATCCCCCGGCTGGTCCCCTCGGCCGGTCCGCTAGTCGATCAGCGAGCTCTGCGAGTCGGCCGTTTCGGGAAGCCACTGGGTGGTGGCCGCCGGGACGACCGGCAGCACGGTGAACAGGTAGTCGTCGCCCTTGCCCGTGGCCATCGTCCGGGCCGCGTGGACGGGCGCCGACCCGGCCCGCGGCGTGATCAGGACGCCGAAGCCCTTGTCGCCCCCCGCCGGGGCGGTGATCTTCGCCTCGACGGTCCGCCCGGCCGCGACCCTGATCTCCTGCGGGGCGCCGGGGCCCTGCGCGCCCATGGCGGTGACCTGGACGGCCGCGGCGCCCGCCGGTGCGGTGAGCGTCAGCGAGGCGTCGAAGCGGTTGTCGGCGACGACGCCGGACACCAGCCGTCCGGGGCCGTCCGCGGTGCCCAGGGGCGCGGTCGCGGTGCCGTAGGCGACGTCGGCGCCGCGCTCCGCGGCGAAGCCCGCGACGATCGGCCGGTCGGCGGTCAGCCGCACGGCGGCGGGCTTGCCCGACAGGGCGCGCTCCAGGTCCTCGGAGGTGACGGTCTTGGCCGGGGCGTCCACGACGTCCTGCCCCTGCGGCGCGAACGCGCCGTCCGGCGTGAGCACCTGCACCTTGATCCGCGTGGGCGCGTCGCCGGGGACGCCCACCAGGAGCCGCCGCTTGCCGGATCCGCTCGGGACGCCCGGCACGATCAGGGACGAGGCGGGCTCGGGCGAGAGCGGCAGCCACTCGACGCCCTTCTTGTCGCCGACGCGCACGCGCAGGGACGCCGCGACCCGTCCGCTGGTGGCGTGGACGTGCAGGGCCAGGTCACGGGCGGTCTGCACGATGTCGCCGAGACCCTCCGGCGACTTGCCGAGCCGCACGACCTCGGTCTTGTACGGCTCGATGGGCGTGCCCCGTCCGTCGGTCGTGTCCAGCGGCCCTGCGTCGGACAGCGCGGTGACGTCCACGGACGCGGGCTGGGAGTCGACGTTGGTCAGGTACAGATCGAGGGTGTCGGCGGCGACGGGCCCCGGGCCGAGGAACCACAGGTCGGTACTGGGCGAGGTGCAGCGGGCCCCGGCGAGGCCGCGGTCGGGGCCCCCGGACCAGTGGGTGGTCTGCTCGGCCTCCAGCCCGGCGGCGACGGCTCCCTTGGCCCGGACGGTGAACGAGTCCTCGGTGGTGCCCAGGTCCTTGTTCCAGCTCTGACCGGCCGCGTTCATCGAGGCGAGCGGGGCCCCGCCGTGCGTCTCGACCGTGTCGGCCCGTCCGCCCGTAGGGGCTCCCTTGGCGGCGAACGACTGGACGCTCAGCCGTCCGCCCTCATGCCCCGGGCAGACGGACACCGCTGAGCTGATCGGCGCGCGTGTGCCCTTCCGCTCTGCATCGGCCGAGGGACGGGAGAGCGACGCGGCCCCGTACAGGGCCCCCAAGGCGACCAGGACGAGGAACGCGGTGGCGTAGCGGAGGCTGAGCAGCCGGAGCATCTTGTCCATGTCAGGAACGTTCCTCTGAGGCGACCTCTAGGGAGTCCTGTGGGACGTCCTTGTCGTCGGCCGGTTCGCGTGGCAAGGGCATCTCCGCGGCCGGAGCGGGTTCCTGCGGTTCTCCGGGATCCCGGCGGTTGTGGCGGCCCGGCCGTGCCTTCGCCCTGGCGCGCCGCCCGCGGCCGCGCTCCCGTTCGCCCGTCGGCATCAGGGTGTCGGACCGGGCGCCCGGCAGCGCGAGGACGGCGACCAGCAGGACCGCGACGCCCTGGACGATCACCCACGCGTGCCGCATGGTCATGTCCCTGGTCAGCGCGAAGTCGCCTCCGGCGGCGGGGATCTCGTACCCCTGGGCCCATCCGTCCACGGTGCGGGCCTTGACGTCGCGGCCGTCCAGGGAGGCGCGCCAGCCGCCGTCGGACGGCTCGGCCAGCAGGAGCGTGCGCGGGCCCGTCCCCGGCGGGATGCGCACCCGGGCGCCGGTCTTCCCGGCCGGAAGCGGCGTGACGGCGGGGCCGTCGAGGAGCATCATCCGCGCGGAGGCGCCCTGGAGCCGCCACACGGCGAAGGTGCCGGTGCGGCTGAGCCGGGTCAGCTCCGGCGCCGCGTCCAGGACCCCGGTGAGCCGGTCGGACGCCGGACGCGGGACCAGGATGTACTGGACGCCCATCCGCGTGAGCGCGGGCCCGTCGTCGCCCTCGCGCCCGGCGGCGAGCCCGGCCACGAGATCGTCCAGGCGGCGTTCGGCGGAGCCGTCCGCCGGGGTCTCGGACTCACCGAGCATGGGACGGGCGTCGCGCAGGACGGTATAGGAGACGCGCCCTTTCCCGTCCCCGTGCAGGACGAGGGTGCGCGGCCCGCCCGGCTCCCGCACGAACGCGGGGACGGCGTCGGGGTCGGTCGTGCCCAGCGGCCCGCCCGCGCCCCCGATGATCCACATCGCGGCGGCCAGGACCGGGGCGGTGAGCGCGGCGAGGACGACGACCGCGCCGCCGGCCTTGTAGATCAGGTGCTTGCCCGCCAGGACCTCGGTGCCGCGCTGCACGGCGGCGGTCGCGGCGAGCAGGATCCCGGCGGCCGCGAACAGCAGCGTCACACCGGGCCAGGCGGGCGCGTGGTCGGCGCCCTTGGGGACGGTCGCGGCGCTCGTCAGGATCGCGGCGAGCAGCGCGAAGATCGCCAGTAGCCAGCCGGCGAGGACGGTGGTCCGGCGGGAGCGCAGCGGGAGCGCGCACACGGCGACCGCGAGCAGCCCGGCCAGCACCCAGCGCGCGGACGTCCCCGGCCCGCCGGGGTTCAGCGCGAGCAGGTCGGCGGCGCCGGCGGGCCCGGCCGCCCGGTGCAGGCCCGCCTCCAGCAGGAACCGGGACGGGTGCAGCAGCAGACCGGCCGTCCAGGGCAGCAGCAGGAGCGGCGGGACGCCGAGCGCGATGGCGAGGTTGCGGCGGCCCACCCGCCCGGGACGGGCGGACAGCGCCCGCACCAGCCCGCCGCCCGCCAGGGCCAGCGGCCAGACGAGCGGGACGAACGCCATCGCGACGGCCAGCAGCAGTGCGACCGCCCACGCGGCGCGGGCCGCGCGCTTGCGCAGCGTGCGGGCGTCGGCGGCGGCGCGCGGCAGCCCGTACATCCGGGCGGCGTTCACGGCGATCAGCGGGAGCAGGACGTGCACCACGGCGGTGCCGAGGCGGCCGCCCGCGACGGCGCCGGTGGCGGAGGGCAGCAGCGCGTACACGGCGGCGAACCACGCCCGGACGACCGAGACCGGGATCCGGCGGCCGCTGGAGCGGGCGCGGCGCCCGGTGCGCGGCGGCTCCAGCACCAGCACCCGGGACGCGCGGTAGGCGGTCAGGCCCGCGAGCGGCACGCTGCCCAGCAGCAGGATCGCCACGACCAGCCACGGCTTGCCGAACAGCAGCGTGGACAGCGCCGCGACGACCCCGACCCACGGCGGGCTCCCGGCGCCCGTGCCGAGCCCGACGGGATGCCAGCCGGAGGTGTACTGCGCCCACAGGTCGCTCGCCCCGCCCCACGCGGGGACGAGCGCGCCTCCGCCGAGCCGCCCGCCCGCCGTGACCAGCGAGCGCTCGGCCGCGAGCGCCACGGCCGCCAGGGCGAGCACGACGACGGCGCCCGGACGGGCCAGCAGCCGCTGGATCGGTCCGGGCTCGTCCGCCGGGATCTCGTCGCCCGGCTCCTCGCGGCCCCGCTCGTGCGCGGCGAGGTACTCCGAGACGGCCTCGACCGCCCGGCTCAGCGCGACCCGGCGCGGCTGGAAGCGCCGGACGCTGCGGTACACGCGCGTCCTGCCGTCCGCACGCGCGGCGCGCGCCCTGCGCAGCCGCCCGGGTGAGCGCAGGACGTCGCCGAGCGCGCCGAGCTCCTGGCGGGCCGCGTCGGGCCGTTTGACGATCAGCAGGTAGAGCGCGTGGACCAGCGACGCCCAGACGTTGCGCACCAGCGCGCGGAGCGTCGGGGCGAGCGGCTGGTTGGCGAGCAGCGTGAGGAGCGCGTTGCGGCGGTCGACGCGGCTGGGGCGCTCGGCGGTCATGCCGACCTCGCGGACGCCCCGCCGGGCCGCCTCCGCGTGGTAGACGACGGCGTCGCCGGCGAGGGCCACCCGGTGCCCGGCCGCGTGGGCCCGCCAGCAGAAGTCGACGTCGTCGCGGAACATCCCGAACTCGACGTCGAACCCGCCGAGCCGGTTCCACACGTCGCGGCGCACCAGCATCCCGGCGCTGCCGACTGCCAGCACGTCGCGCACCCCGTCGTGCTGGCCCTGGTCGAACTCGCGCCGGTCGATACCAGTCTCGCGGCGTCCGGCGCCGTCGATGGCGACGCCCGCCTCCCGCAGGACGCGGCGGTCGTCCCAGTCGCGGACCTTCGGGCCGAGGACCGCCAGGTTGGGGTCGCCGTCCGCGGTGCGCAGGAGCTGGGCGAGCGCGTCGTGGGCGGGGGCGGAGTCGTCGTGCAGCAGCCAGACCCACTCGGTGCGGGGATGGCCCGGGTCGTCGTCGGGGACGGGGGCGGACGCCGCGTCCTGCCGGAGGGCCTCCGCGACGGCCTCGCCGTACCCGGTGGTCCGGGGCAGCGTGAGGACCTTGCCGGCGCCGATCACCTCGGCGAGCACGGCGGGGCCGCGGTCGCGGCTTCCGGTGTCCACCGTCAGGAGACGTTGCACCGGCCGCGCCTGCGTCAGCAGCGCCTTGAGCGTCTCGGGCAGCCAGCGCGCGCCGTCATGGGCGACGAGGACGGCCGTGACGACATGGCGATCGAGAGTGGGCGACAAGGGTCCCCTCGATCTGTGGGACGACAATCAGCAGCCGTGCCGGCCCGGGGGCCGACACGGCTGACAACTGTACGCGTGGCCGCGCGGGCACGCTGCGGATCCCCCGAGATCCAGTGCGCGGCCACAGGCCGCGGGAGACCTTCCCCGGCCGGGCACCCGCGGCGCCGCTCCCCTTCGGCACCGCCGGACCCGACCGGCCCTGAACCTCCGGCCGGCCGCGCAGGGCCGGCCCGCCGTCCCGCGCTAGACGGCCTGACGCTTCAGCTTGCGGCGTTCCCGCTCCGAGAGCCCTCCCCAGATACCGAAACGCTCATCGTGTTGCAGCGCGTACTCCAAGCACTCCGTTCGCACCTCGCATGCCCGGCACACCTTCTTGGCCTCGCGAGTCGAGCCGCCCTTCTCCGGAAAGAACGCCTCCGGGTCGGTCTGCGCGCACAGGGCGCGCTCCTGCCAGCCCAACTCTTCACCCTCTGTGCCGTGCGCCAGCGGGATGACTACCTCGCTCACAGCGCACCTCCCTGCCCGTGGAGCCCCCTGGTCAATGCCTTCCCTCGAGCTCCTTCCCCCGAGAAGGCATAGAAATCACACCCACGAAATTACACGCGTGTAGCGCCCGCTCCGTCAAGCGGAACGAGTTTCCGGGGGGACATAGTGGGCTTTGTGGGGATGCGCTCGATGGCCTTTGGCTGAAGATCAGTTAATCGGGACGTCACTGCGGGGGGCGGTTGTCCCTGTACCAGTCGCCGCCGTCCTCGGGAGCCTGCTCGCCCTGCTGCGGCTGGCCGGGCTGGGTGCCCTGCGGATTCTGCTGCTCCTGCCCGCCGCTCCCGCCGTAGGCGCGGGTCCACTCGCCCATCTCTTCCTCGGGCTGCTGCTGCCCGGGCTGGACGGGATGCTCGTAGCCCGGCTGCGGGGACTGGCCCGGCTGCTGGCCGGCCTGGGCGGCGTACTGCTGGTAGTCCTGCGGCTGGCCGTACTGGGGTTGCTGCCCGTACTGCTGCTGGGCGTAGCCCTGCTGCTCGTACCCCGGCTGCTGCGGCTGGGGCTGCTGCCCCTCGGCACCCGGCTGGCCGTACTGCTGGTATTGCTGGTACTGCTGCTGGCCGTAAGCTTGGGCGCCGTACTGCTGCTGCCCCGGCTGGCCCTGCTGGTAGCCGTAGTCCGGATAGCCCGGCTGCATCTGCTGCTGGCCCGCCGGACGCGCCGGCTGCATGCGCTGGAAGACGGTGAACACGAACCATCCGCCCACGCCGACCACGGCGAGCTTGCCCGCGCCCTCAAGGAAGAACGCCAGCTTGGTGAGCGCCGGCGCCACCTCCGACCCGGCGAGCATCCCCGCGAGCCACGAGATGACGCCGAACAGCGCGATGCCGCCGAGGACGCCGAGCGCGCCCATCGTGATGGTGCGGGCCTGCGGGCTCGGCGCGTCGCCCCAGGCCGCCAGCAGGACCGCCAGGACGAGCATCGCGACGACGGCGAACTGCGTGAACACGCCGTCGCCGGTCTCGTTCAACGCGCGGAAGGTGAAGCTTCCGTCACCGCCGAGGAGCAGGATGATGCCTGCGAGCAAATGCACGCCCGCCGCGGCGAGCAACACCCAGGCGGCCGGTTCGCGCAGGCGCTGGACGGCTTCCTTGTTCACGGGAACATCTCCAGACCGAGGCAATCGGGTGACAGGCAAAGCTTTGCACATCCCGCCCTCCGGCGTCTCTGTGCCCCGCGGGGCTTCAAAACGTCGTAAGAGGAAGGCTTCCGGCGAAATCGCGCACCGCGGCCGGGCGCCCGCACACCACGCTCTAGGCTGACGGCATGAGGATCGTGGCGCTGGCGGGCGGCATCGGCGGGGCCCGCTTTTTGCGCGGGCTGCGGGCGGCGGCCCCGGAGGCGGAGATCACCGTCATCGGCAACACCGGGGACGACATCTCGCTGTTCGGGCTGCGGGTCTGCCCCGACCTGGACACCGTGATGTACACGCTCGGCGGGGGCATCAACGAGGAGCAGGGCTGGGGACGGGCCGGCGAGACGTTCACCGTCAAGGAGGAGCTCGCCGCCTACGGCGTCGGGCCAGGCTGGTTCGGGCTCGGCGACCGCGACTTCGCGACGCACATCGTCCGGACGCAGATGCTGGCGGCCGGCTACAAGCTGTCGGCGGTGACCGAGGCGCTGTGCGACCGGTGGAAGCCGGGCGTGCGGCTGATCCCGATGACCGACGACCAGGTCGAGACGCACGTCGTGATCGACGACCCGGAGCACGGGCGGCGCGCGATCCACTTCCAGGAGTGGTGGGTGCGGCTGCGCGCGTCCGTCCCGGCGCTGTCGATCGCGGCGGTCGGCGCGGACGACGCGAAGCCCGCGCCCGGAGTCCTGGCGGCGGTCGAGGCGGCCGATGTGGTGCTGTTCCCGCCGTCCAACCCGGTGGTGAGCGTCGGCACGATCCTGTCCGTCCCGGGGATCCGGGAGGCGGTCGCGGCCAAGACCGTGGTCGGCGTCTCCCCGATCATCGGCGGCGCGCCGGTGCGGGGCATGGCCGACGCCTGCCTGACCGCGATCGGCGTGGAGACCTCGGCGCAGGCGGTGGCCGAGCACTACGGCCTCGGCCTGCTGGACGGCTGGCTCGTGGACGACGCGGACGCGGGCGTCCGGGTGGAGGGCATCGAGGTGCTGTCCCGCCCGCTGCTGATGAGCGACCCGGAGGCCACCGCGGCCATCGCGCGCGCGGCGCTCGACCTGGCGCTGGAGCTGAAGCGGGCGGAGGTGGCCCCGTGAGCGGGCCCGCGGCGGCGTCCGGGGAGGGCGCGGCGAAGCTGGAGGTGTCCGGGGTCCCCGGCCTCCCGGAGGTCGCCGAGGGCGACGACATCGCCGCGCTCATCCCGCCCGGGACGCTGCGGGACGGCGACGTCCTCGTCGTGACGTCCAAGATCGTGAGCAAGGCGGAGGGGCGGGTCCTGGTCGCAGGCGACCGGGAGAAGGCCATCGACGCCGAGACGGTGCGGGTCGTGGCGCGGCGGGCGCACGCGCGCGGCGAGACCCGGATCGTGGAGACCCGGCACGGCCTCGTCCTGGCCGCCGCCGGGGTCGACTCGTCCAACACCGCGCCGGGCACGGTGCTG
Organism: Actinomadura rubrisoli; assembly: GCF_004349215.1. Lineage (GTDB taxonomy): Bacteria > Actinomycetota > Actinomycetes > Streptosporangiales > Streptosporangiaceae > Spirillospora > Spirillospora rubrisoli. The sequence continues at coordinate 7,903 of NZ_SMKU01000052.1, forward strand.
CTGCTCCCGGAGGACCCCGACGCCTCCGCGCGCCGCATCCGCGCCGGGCTGCGCGAGCGGGCCGGGGTGGACGTCGCCGTCATCGTGTCCGACACGCTCGGACGGCCCTGGCGCAACGGGCTCGTCGACGCCGCCATCGGCGTCGCGGGCCTCGCGCCGCTCAGCGACCTGCGGGGCCGCGACGACGCGTACGGCAACCGCCTGGACGCCACGGTCACGGCCGTCGCCGACGAGATCGCCGCGGCCGCCGAGCTGGTCAAGGGCAAGCTCGACGGGGTGCCGATCGCCGTGGTCCGGGGCCTGCCTGGCCTTGTCACGCGCGAGGACGGCCCGGGTGCCCGGGAGCTCGTCCGCCCGCCCGCCGAGGACATGTTCCGGTACGGGTCGTCGGAGGTGCTGCACGCGCGGCGCACGATCCGCGAGTTCACCGCCGACCCGGTCGACCCGGCGGCGGTGCGGCGCGCGGTCGCCGCGGCGATCACCGCCCCAGCGCCGCACCATACGACGCCCTGGCGGTTCGTTCTGCTGGAGTCGGCGGAGTCCCGCACCCGGCTGCTGGACGCGATGCGCGACGCGTGGGAGGCCGACCTGCGCCGCGACGGCTTCTCCGAGGAGTCGATCACCAAGCGGCTCCGGCGCGGGGACGTGCTGCGCCGCGCCCCGTACCTCGTCGTCCCGTGCCTGGTCACCGATGGCGCGCACGACTACCCCGACGAGCGCCGCGCGCGCGCCGAGCGGGAGATGTTCGTGGTCGCCGCCGGTGCGGGCGTGCAGAATCTCCTGGTCGCGCTGGCCGTGGAGGGGCTGGGCTCGTGCTGGGTGTCGAGCACGATGTTCTGCGGCGACGTCGTCCGCGAGTCCCTGGACCTGCCGGACGGCTGGGATCCGATGGGCGCCGTCGGCATCGGCCACCCGGCCGCCCCGCCGCGCGAGCGCCCGCCGCGCGGCCCGGACGCGTTCATCGAGGTCCGCTGACCCGTCCTGCGCTGGGCCATGCCCGGGTCGTCAGGTCTTCCAGGAGGCCAGGGCCCGGTCGATCTCCTTGCGGGTCGGGAAGCGCAGGAAGCGCGGCGCCGCCTCGGGCAGGCCGTGCTCGCGGGCGTACCGGGCGCTGAACGTGCCGTCGGGCGCGCGGAAGCCGGCCCGCTGGAGGATGTCGCGGGCCGACCGCGTCCCCAGCGCGTCCCGGAACGCCTCCGCCGCCTCCCGGCGCCGCTGGTCGCGGGCGGTCACGACGTAGGGGTGGTCGAGCGCGAGCGTCCCCTCGTCCGGCCGGAGCACCGACACCGGGTTCGGCCGGTGCGTGCCGTTGTAGGCGACGGCGGCCTGCTCGGAGGTCACGGCGAGCGGGCGGTCGAACCGCTCGGCCTCGACGAGCCCCGCGAGGACCGCAGGCGATCCGCCGGACGCGGCGTCCCGGCGGAGCGCGCGGGCGACGCCGCCCGCCTTCTTCCCGCCGACCTGGCGGACGGCGATCATCGCGACCGTCCCGCTCATGCCGGTGCCCGGGTCGGCCACCCGCCGGGCCAGGTCCAGGCCGCCCGCCTCGCCGTCCATGAGCAGCTTCCAGCCGGGCTCGACGCCGGCGTCCCGGAACTCCTCCTCCACCGGACGGGTCGTCGCGAGCACCACGGGCGAGGCGGCCAGCGACACTCCGGCCGCCGGGATCGAGGCGTCCCCGGCGCCGCGGACGACGCCGAGCCAGAGCGACGACTCCGGCACCCACGCGTCGGCGCGGCTCCGCACCCCCGGGTCGCGCGCGTAGTCGGCCGGGGCGACCGCCGTCACGCGTGCGCGGACGCACCGTCCGGCCACGCGGTGTCTCTCCACGTTGAAGCGGGACGCCGCGTCCCGCAGCGCGGGCACGATCTCGGGCTGCGCCGCGACCGGCAGATCCAGCGACGCGCCGGCGCACGCCGACGGCCCGGAGAACAGGCCGAGCGCCCACGCCCCGCCGCCGAACCCCGTCACCAGCAGCGCGCCCGCCGCCGCCCAGACGACCGGCCGTCGCGTCCCGCCCCCAGACTCCACAGCGCTCAGTAATACCGGACGCGTGCCGGAGGGAATAGATCGCGGGACGGAGAGGCTGTCGTCTAGCGGCTCCCCCGGGGGGCGGGGCGGCCGAAAATATGACGATTGGCATAGAGTGCCCGCATGGAGGTCACTCACAACGCGGTACGCAGGGCCTTGGCCCGGGCACGCGACGGCAAGACGCTCGACCTTTCCGAGGCCGCCACTCTTCTGCGGGCCCGCGAGGCCCAGCTCGACGATCTGCTCACCTACGCCGCCCGCACGCGGGACGCCGGGCTGGAGGCCGCGGGCCGTCCGGGCGTCATCACCTACAGCCGCAAGGTGTTCGTCCCGCTGACCCGCCTGTGCCGCGACCGCTGCGGCTACTGCACGTTCGCGACCGTCCCGCACCGGCTGGACTCGCCCTTCCTCAGCCCCGACGAGGTCCTGGAGATCGCGCGGCAGGGCGCGGCGATGGGCTGCAAGGAGGCCCTGTTCACGCTCGGGGACCGCCCGGAGGACCGCTGGAAGCCGGCCCGCGAGTGGCTGGACGCGCACGGCTACGACGACACGCTCTCCTACGTGCGCGCCATGGCGATCCGGGTGCTGGAGGAGACCGGCCTGCTGCCGCACCTGAACCCCGGCGTGCTGACCTGGCGCGACTTCCAGCGACTCAAGCCGGTCGCGCCGTCCATGGGCATGATGCTGGAGACGACCGCGACGCGGCTGTTCAGCGAGAAGGGCGGCCCGCACTTCGGCTCGCCCGACAAGGACCCCGCCGTCCGGCTGCGGGTCCTGGAGGACGCCGGACGGACGAACGTGCCGTTCACGACCGGCATCCTCATCGGCATCGGCGAGACGGCCGAGGAGCGCGCGGACGCGATCTTCGAGATCCGGCGGACGATGCGCGAGTACGGGGCGATCCAGGAGGTGATCGTCCAGAACTTCCGCGCCAAGCCCGACACCAAGATGCGCGATACCCCGGACGCCGAGCTGGCGGAGCTGGCCGCGACGATCGCGGTGGCCCGGCTGGTCCTCGGCCCGAAGGCGCGCGTCCAGGCCCCGCCGAACCTCGTCGCCGACCAGTACGCGCTGATGCTGCGCGCCGGGATCGACGACTGGGGCGGCGTGTCCCCGCTGACGCCCGACCACGTCAACCCGGAGCGGCCGTGGCCGCAGATCGACGAGCTGGCCGCGCGGACCGCCGACGCCGGGTTCGCGCTGCGCGAGCGGCTCACGATCTACCCCGAGTACGTCAGGCGCGGGGAGCCGTGGCTCGACCCGCGGCTGGCCGCGCACGTCGCGGCGCTGGCCGACCCGGCGACGGGCCTGGCGCGCGAGGACGCGGTCCCCGAGGGACGGCCCTGGCAGGAGCCAGACGGCGGCTTCGAGGCGTTCGGGCGCACCGACCTGCACACCGAGATCGACACGACCGGCCGCACCGGCGACCGGCGCGACGACTTCGACGAGGTCTACGGCGACTGGGACGCGCTGAAGGAGCGCCTGGGCGATGGGGCCGGAGCGGGCCCGGACGGCCGTCCCCCCAGGATGGCGCACGACGTGAAGGCGGCCCTGGCACGCGCCGAGCGGGACCCGGCGGGGCTCTCCGACGACGAGGCCCTGGCCCTCCTGCACGCGGACGGCCCGGATCTGGACGCGCTGGCCGGGCTCGCCGACGACCTGCGCCGCGAAGCGGTCGGCGACGACGTCACCTACGTCGTCACCCGCAACATCAACTTCACGAACGTCTGCTACACCGGATGCCGGTTCTGCGCGTTCGCGCAGCGGCGCACCGACGCCGACGCCTACACCCTCTCCCTCCAGCAGGTCGGCGACCGGGTGGACGAGGCGTGGGCGGCGGGCGCCACCGAGGTGTGCATGCAGGGCGGCATCCACCCCGACCTGCCCGGCACCGCCTACTTCGACCTGGCCCGCGAGGTGAAGCGCCGCGCGCCGGAGATCCACCTGCATTCCTACAGCCCGATGGAGGTCGTGAACGGCGCGTCCCGGACCGACCTGTCGATCCGGGAGTGGCTGGAGGCCGCGAAGGAGGCCGGGGTCGACTCGCTGCCCGGGACCGCCGCCGAGATCCTGGACGACGACGTCCGCTGGGTGCTGACCAAGGGCAAGCTGCCCACCGACCAGTGGATCGAGGTCGTCACCACCGCGCACGACCTCGGCATCCCGACGACCTCCACGATGATGTACGGGCACGTGGACACGCCCGCGCACTGGGTGGCGCACATCAAGCTGCTCCGCTCCCTCCAGGAGCGGACGGGCGGGTTCAGCGAGTTCGTGCTGCTCCCGTTCGTCCACCACAACTCGCCCATCTACCTCGCCGGGCTGGCCCGTCCGGGGCCGACCGCCCGGGAGAACGTCGCCGTCCACGCGCTAGCCCGCATCCTGCTGCACGGCGCCATCGCGAACATCCAGACGTCCTGGGTGAAGATGGGGGACGAGCTGTGCACGCGCGTCCTGCGGGGCGGGGTGAACGACCTCGGCGGCACGCTGATGGAGGAGACCATCAGCCGCATGGCGGGATCGGAGAACGGCTCGTTCAAACCCATCAGCGAGCTGGAGGAGATCGCCGCGCGCGCGGGACGTCCCGCCAGGCAGCGCACCACCCTCTACGGCGAGGTCTCCGCCGAACGCCTCGCCGCCGGGCGCCGCACGGACGGGATCGGCGACTTCGGCTCCCGCCTCTCCCTCCCCCTGGAGCCCGTCCAAGGCTGAGCGAAGCGGCGGGCCGGTGGTCTGGCGGGCGCCAGGCCACCGGCCCGCCGCGAGCGGACGCGTTCAGGGGAGGGGGCCCCGGGTGAGGCTCGGGCGGCGCGCCGCGAGGGCGTCGGCGGCGCAGCGCAGCTCCTGCACGACCGCGTGGACGGACGGGCGCACGTCGGCGCCGACGCGGGTCCACAGGACCATCTGGCGGTCGACGCGGACGCCTGCGGTGTCGCGCACGACGATGCCCGCCTCCAGCTCGGCGAGCGCCAGATCGGGCACCAGGGCCGCCGCGCCGCCCTGGGCGATCATCGCGAACATGACCGTCAGGTCGTTGGAGCGGTAGCGGATGTCCGGCCGGAAGCCGCCGAACTCCGCGCAGGTCCGCTCCAGCAGATCGGCGTGGTTGGTGCCGACGTAGCCCGTCACCCACGGGTGGCCGGCGAGATCGGCCAGCCGCACCGGGCCCGCGTCGCGCGCGAGCGGGTGCGCCTCGGGGAGCGCGATCCGCATCGTCTCGGTGATCAGCACCTCGGACGTCAGCTCGGGACGGCGCGGGCGGGGAAGCCGCGTGTACTCGTCGGTGAGCACCACGTCGATCTCCTGCAGCACCAGCGCCTGCAAGACCCGGACGAACTCCTCGTCCAGCACGTCCACGACCAGGTCGGGATAGGCGGCGGCGAGCCGCGGCAGCGCGGGGGCGAGCACGTGCAGCAGCGCCGTCTGGTAGCCGACGAGCCGGACGACGCCCGCGACGCGCCCGCCGGCCGACAGCGCCTCCTCCTCGGCCCGCTGCGCCCCGTTCAGCAGCGCCTCGGCGTGTCCGGCGAGGACCTCGCCCGCCTCGGTGAGCCGCAGCCGCCGCCCGACCCGCTCGACGAGGCGGACGCCCACCTCCCGCTGGAGCTGGGCGAGCTGCTGGGAGACCGCCGAGGGGCTGTAGCCCAGGGCCTCGGCGACGGCGCCGGCCGTCCCGCGCCGCTTCAGCTCGCGGAGCACCCGCAGGCGGCCGAGATCCAACATAGTGAAGCGATTCTTACACAAACACTGCAGAAACAGTCGCTGGACCTGAAAGTTGGACCGAGTCAAACTGATGGTGCGACGGAAACGCGGCGGAGACCCCGCCAAGTCCGATCGCCCCGCGCGGGAACGTTCCGGGCCCCTTCCGGGGACCCACGATCCCAAAGGACAGACTCATGGTGTTCATGCTCGCCCTCGTCATCGCCCTCGCCGTCCTCGGCCCGATCCTCGGCTCCGACAGCCGCGACGGGCTCGACTGGACCCCGGGCCACTTCTGGATGCGCCGCCGCTCCGGCCGGGACCGGGTCAGAAGGAGCGATAGTCCCGGACCGCGAGCCGGGGACCGCGCCTCGGCGGACGCCTGCCGGACGATTCCAGCAGCCGGATGACCCGGTGGCGGTGTCCGGCGTACGGCTCCAGCAGCTCCAGCATCCCGGCGTCGTCGACCTTGCGTCCCGCGAGTGCCCAGCCCACGATCCCGGGCAGGTGGTAGTCGCCGACGGAGACGGCGTCGGGGTCGCCGGCCGCCCGCTGCCGGGTCTCGGCGGCCGTCCAGACCCCGATGCCGGGCAGCGACCGCAGCCGCCGCTCGGACGGATCGTCCTCCAGCCGGCCGGCCACCCGCGCCGCCCCGATGATCGTCCGGGCCCGGACGGCCTCCAGACCCGACCGGTGCCACTCCCACGACGGGATCCGGATCCAGACCGCGGGCGGCGGCGGGACCCGCATCCGCGGGGCGCCCGGGGCGGGCTCCCCGAACCGGCGCAGCAGGTAGCCCCAGGCCCGCCACGCCTCCTGCGCGAGGACCTTCTGCTCCATCACCGCGGGCACGAGCGCCTCGAAGACGCGGTTCGTCCGGCCGATCCGCAGCCCCGGGCGGCGCAGCGCCTGATCCCGGACGACGTCGTGCAGCGCCTCGAACCCCTCGGGGGCGTCGCGGGCCCCGAGCAGGTCGGGGATCCCGTCGAGCAGCCACCCGGCGCCGGGGCCCCACGCGGCGGCGTCCACGGCACCGCCGACTCCGCGCAACCGGAGGGTGCCGGGGCCGTCGGGGGTGTGGGACGTCCTCCAGACCGCGCCGTCCCGGTCGATCTGGAACGCCGGATCGTGCGGCCCGCGCCGGTGCGGCGCGAGGACCGCGTGCAGGTCGACCGGCCACGGCGGACGCCACTCGCGCCGCAGTCCGGGCCCGCGGCCGGGGAGCCGCTCAGCGGTCGGCTCCCCGGCCGCACCCGGGACCTCGCCGAGGGGCGCCGCCGTCCCTGCCGATGAGGCGTCAGGCATCGGAGGAGAAGCGGACCGCGGTCGGCGGCAGCTCGATGCCGGGCCACAGCCGCAGGCCGCCGCGCAGCTCGTTGCCGGGACCGACCACGGCGCCGTCGCCCAGGATCACCTCGTCCAGGACGGCGCCGGGCCCGACGCGCGCGCCCCGGCTCAGCACCGACCCGCGGACGGTGGCGCCCTCGGCGACGAACGCCTCGTCCAGCAGCACGCTGCCGAGGACGGTGGCGCCCGCCTCGACCACCGCGCCGCGCCCGACCGTCGTGCCGTCGCGCACCACCGCGCCGGGCGACACGCTCGCCCCGGCCAGGGTGAGCCGCTCGCCCGGCTCGCCGGGCATCGCCGACGAGGCCAGCCGCCCGAGCACCAGGTCGCAGGAGCCGCGAACGAACGCCTCGGGCGTGCCGACGTCCAGCCAGTACTCCGACTCGACGTACCCCATGACGACGGCGCCGGACGCGATCAGCGACGGGAACGTCTCCCGCTCGACCGAGACGACCTCGTCCTCGGGGATCGTGTCGATCGCCGAGCGGCGGAAGACGTAGCAGCCCGCGTTGATCTGGTTGGTGACCGGGTGCGAGGTCTTCTCCAGGAACGCGGTGACGCGCCCCGAGGCGTCCGTCGGGACGCAGCCGAACCGCGACGGGTCGTCGACCTCGGTCAGGTGCAGCGTCACCGCCGCCCCGGCGTCCTTGTGCACCTTGATCTGCGCCGGGACGTCGTGGCCCGACAGGATGTCGCCGTTGAGGATCAGGACCGGGTCGTCGGGCCCGCAGGTGAGCGCGCGCGCCGCGTTGCGGATCGCGCCGCCGGTGCCGAGCGGCTCGTCCTCGCTGACGTAGGCCAGCTCCACGCCGTGGGCGCGGGTGCCGAAGGCCGCCTCGAACATCTCGGCGCGGTAGGACGTGGCGAACACGATGCGCTGGACGCCCGCCGCGTGCGCGCGGGCCAGCTGGTGCGCCAGGAAGGCGACGCCCGCCGTGGGGAGCAGCGGCTTCGGGGTCGAGATCGTCAGGGGCCGCAGGCGCGAGCCCTGCCCTCCGACCAGCAGAATCGCTTCCACGAACATCCTTTCCGCACCGCCCGGTCAGTCCGAGCGAGACTAGTGGGTTCGCGATTCTCTCGAAGCCTCGTGCTCGTCGATGGCCCGCTGGTAGGAGGCCAGGTGCGCCGCGGCGGAGGCGGTCCAGCTGAACTCCTGGGCGCGGGCGTGGGCGGCCGCGCCAAGCTTCGCGCGGTGCTCCGGGTCCTCGATGAGGGAGGTCAGCGCACTCCCGATGCCCTCCGGGTCGGGCTCGGTGTAGGCGACCGCCTCGCCGCCGACCTCCGGCAGCGGGCCTCTTCGCGTGGTCAGGACGGGCGCGCCGCAGGCCATGGCCTCCAGGACGGGCAGCCCGAAGCCCTCGCCGCGGCTCGGCAGCGCCACGACGAGCGCCCCGCCGAAGAAGCCCGGCAGCGCCGACCACGGCAGGTAGCCGGGCCGCAGGACGCGCAGCTTCAGCGGCACGGTCGCCAGCGCGGCGTCGACCTCGTCGTCCCAGCCGCCGCCCCCGCCCAGCACCAGCGCCGGGGCCTCGGCGAGCCGGTCGCAGGCCCGGACCCAGCCGCGGATCAGGTTGGGGACGTTCTTGCGCGGCTCCAGCGCACCCAGGTAGGCGATGTACGGGCGGCCGTGCAGGCTGAGCCGGTCGGACACCCGGTCCACCTCGGCCTGGTCGGGGCGGTGGAACGCCTCGTGGTCGACCCCGTGGTAGGCCACGTCGATGTGCGAGGGGTCGGCGCCCAGCACCCGGACGAGCTCGTCCCGCGTCGCCCGGGACGGGACGATCAGCCGGGTGGCGCGCCGGGCCGCCGTCCGCGTCGCCGACTTGATGTAGGTCGTCCGGACGGGGTCGTGCATCTCGGGGTCGGCGAACATCGTCACGTCGTGGATCGTGACGACGGTCGGCAGGCTCGCGCTGACCGGCATCGTGTAGGTCGGCAGGTGGATGACGTCCGCGCCGACGCTGTCGGCCACGTACGGCAGGCCGGACTGCTCCCAGGCCAGCCGGGACGCGCGGTGCGCCAGCGCGGCCGGGCCCGCCACGATCCGGGCGCGCGGCGCGAGCAGCTCGTACCGCTTCTCGTCGGCGCGCTGGCAGGCGACCGCGAGGTCGGCTCCGGCCGTGTGCAGGGCCGTCAGCAGGCCGTCGACGTACCTTCCGAGCCCGCCCCTGTCGGCAGGCACGGCGGTGGCGTCAAGCAGAATCCGAGGCGCCACGGTCCACTCCCCCATCCCGGCCCGGCCTGGCGACGCGCGGCCGTAGTGGCGTAGATCACTTTTTACTCTTCGAGCCTACGCCCGTCCGCCGGGCATACGCGCGAGGTCCGGCCCCTCACTCCGAACATTGCCGCCTCCGGGAGCCAACCCCCAGAACCCCAGCGGCGCGCCGCGAGATCAGCGTGCCACCTTCGGGGGCGGCGCTCCTACAGAACGCCCGAAATTTCCGCGTTCCTCCTCTGGGGGCGGACGCCCAGACCCCCAGCGGCACGCCGCGACCTCAGCGTTTGCGCGCGTGGATCAGGACGATGCTGCCGCGCTCGTTCGGGGCGGAGCGGTCGGCGAGCGCGACGAGCGGGGTCAGGGGGGCGGCGGCGTTGAAGCCGACCTTCCCGCCGTACGTCGAGAGCGACAGGTAGAGGCGCTCGGTCGCGGCGGTCCGGAACTGGTACGAGTGCCTGACCAGGTCCAGGCCGCGCTCGTCCATCAGCTTGCCGAGGATGCCGTGCGTGTAGGTGTGCTGCACGTGGTACTTGGCCTTGTGCGCGTCGCGCAGCTTCGGCCAGGCGTCGGCGCGGCTCAGCACGTCGGCGGACATGAAGATCTCGCCGCCGGGCTTGAGGACCCGCGCCATCTCGTCCAGCGACCTGCCGCCGTCGTCGAAGTGCTCGATCGCGCACACCGACAGGACGGCGTCGAACGAGGCGTCCGCGAACGGCAGCCGCAGCGCGTCACACTCGACGAGCGCGGGGGCGTGCGCGAGCGTCCGCCCGTACAGCATCTTGCCGCGGGCAAGGTCGATCGAGACGGCGTCGGCGCCGCGCCTGCGCGCGCGCCCGGCCCAGTAGCCGTCGCCTCCGGCGACGTCGAGGACCCGCTTGCCGCGCAGGTCCCGGCCCATCCAGTCCAGCAGCGTCCCCGCCTCGCGGTACCGGCACACATGCACCTGGTGCCCCATGAAGGCGACCACATCCGAGAGTTTCATCGTCCCCAACTGTAGGGCTCGCGGGCGGGGCGGCGTCCGCGAAGCCGCGCCGCGAACCCCGGTCGCCTACCCTGGGCGCGTGAACACGAAGGTCGTCGCCATGCGGATCTCGCGCGTGCTGCTCGTGCTGCTCGCGCTGGCCTTCTGCGCGTACAGCGTCGTCTCCCAGTGGGACGAGACGACCAGGGCGTTCGGGGAGATGTCCTGGCCGACGCTCGCCGGATCCCTGGCCGCCGGGCTCGCCGGGCTGTTCGCGTGGATGCTGGGCTGGCGGACCTTCCTCACCGGGCTCGGGTCGGCGCTGCCGCTGCGGGCCGCGTTCCGGATCTCGGCGATCTCCCAGCTCGGCAAGTACGTGCCGGGCAAGGTGTGGGCCCTGGTCACCCAGATCGAGATGGCGCGCGAGCACAAGGTCCCGGCCGAGCGCAGCTTCGGCTCCACGCTGCTCGCCGTGGCGACGTCCACCGCCTGCGGGCTCGCCGTCGCCGCCGTGACGCTGCCGCTGACGTCGGCGGCGGCCCGCGACCGGTACTGGTGGCTGTTCCCGCTCGCGCCGGTGATGCTGGCGGCGCTCCACCCCAGGATCGTGACGTGGTGCCTGGACACGCTGCTCAAGCTCGTCCGGCGGCCCACGCTGGAGCATCCCGTCAGCCTCGGCGTCACCCTCGTGGCCATCGCCTGGACGGTGCTGGGCTGGGTGCTGTTCGGCGTCCACACGTGGCTGCTGTGCATGGCCGTGGGCGGCGACGGGGCCGGTCTTCCGTTCCTCGCCACCGGGGCCTACGCGCTGGCGTTCGTGGCGGGCTTCCTCGTCTTCATCGCGCCGGGCGGCATCGGCGCGCGGGAGGCGGCGCTGACGGTGGTGCTCACGCCGGTCCTGCCCGCCGGCGCGCCGGTCGTGGTCGCGATCGCCTCCCGCGTCCTGCTGACGGCCGCCGACCTGCTGAGCGCGGGCGCCGCCCTCCTTCTCGGACGGGGCGCCGGGCCCGCGGCGGCCGGGCAGGCGGCGGCCGGGCAGGCGGCGGAGCGCTCCGGGCCGGACGAGGACGCGGCCGTGGACGGCGGGAATGAACCGGCCCCCAAGGAGCTTGTCAGGGGTACACAGCCGACGAAGGAGCGACCGTGACGTCCCCCATCACCGTGACCGACGCGACGTTCGACGACCAGGTCCTCAAGAGCGACACCCCCGTCCTGGTCGACTTCTGGGCGGACTGGTGCGGCCCCTGCCGGATGATCGCCCCCGTCCTGGAGCAGATCGCCGAGGAGCAGGACGGCAAGATCAGGATCGCGAAGCTGGACTACGACGCGAACCCGCAGACGCCGCAGAAGTACGGCGTGATGGGCCTTCCGACGCTGCTGCTCTACAAGAACGGCGAGGTCGTGGAGCAGATCGTCGGCGCCAAGCCCAAGCGGGCCCTGCTCAAGGTGATCGAACCGCACCTGTGAGGGTGTCGAGGTAGGCGGCCCACACCGGGCCGTGGTCGACCGGGCGGACGCCGGAGCGCAGCCGCTCCGGCTCCCCCGCCGCGTAGAAGCGCTCCAGGGCGCCGGTGAGCGCGGCGACGTCGTCCGGCGCGCAGACGAGACCGTCCTCCCCGTCCCGGACCTGGTCCGCGAAGCCGCCCACGTCGGTGGCGATCACGGGCCGGCCGTGCTCGTAGGCCATCCAGACGTTCTGCGACGCGGTGGCCGTCCGGTACGGCAGGACGAGCGCGTCGGCGGCGGCGAACAGCCCCGGCACATCGGCGGCGGGCACGTACCCGGGACGCAGGTCGACGCGCGCGGCCAGGTCCAGCTCCCCGATCAGCGCCCGCGTCTCGTCCAGCCCGCCCCAGAACTCGCCCGCGACGGTCAGCGACACGTCGTCCGGCCCGGCGGCGAGGGCGCGCAGCAGGACGTCCAGGCCCTTGTACGGGCGGACGATCCCGAAGAACAGCAGGTGGCGGTGCACCTTCCCGTCGTCCTGCGGGACGGTCGCGGGCGTCGGCAGGTGCGCGGGCATCTCGGCGACGCGCACGGGGCGGCCGGTCAGCCCCCGGGCCAGCTCCGCCTGCGCCTCGGAATGGACGAGGACGCCGTCCACGCGCCGGAGCAGCCGCTTCATCAGCGGCACGTCATACGGCTTGCGTTCATGCGGCAGGACGTTGTGGCACAGCGCAATGACCGGCGTACGGCGCCCGACCCCGGCAAGGATGCCCAGGTAGGACGGCACCTGGACGGGGCTCAGCACGGCCAGTACCACCAGGTCGCAGGAGCGCAGCGAGCGCCCGGTGCGCCACCAGCCGTCCGGACGGCGCCAGTCGAGCCGGCGCCGCGTCCCAGGGAACGGCTCGCCCTCGGGCTCGGAGATCGTCTGCTGCCCCGGGTATAGGAACGCCGGGTACTGGGCGCGCCACGACTCGATGAGGACCTCGTGCCCCGCCGCGGCCAGCCGGTGCGCCAGCTCGGTGGTGTGGTGCGCGCCGCCCCCCTTGTAGGGGAACGCCGGGCCGACGATCGCGATCCGCACGCGGCCGCGCCTAGACGTCGCCGCGCGAGCGGACGATGAGGTCGGCCAGCAGGGCCAGCGACGCGATGATCAGCCCCGTCACGAAGATCATGATGGTGTTGTTGGCGAAGTAGCCGAAGTGCACGACCATGTCGAACACGCCCTTGAGCAGCCCGATCACGATCAGCCACAGCGCGGGCGGCATCAGCACCTTGAGCGGGTTGAAGTACATCACCATCCGCAGCACCTGGAGGATGTAGCGGTAGGCGTCCTTGGTGAAGTGGAACTTCGACTTCCCCGCCCGCTTGGCGTAGTCGATCGGCACGTACCGCACCGGGTGCTGGTTCGACAGGAACGCGATCGTGATCGTCGTGACGCAGGAGAAGCCGGGGGGCAGCAGCCGCAGGTAGGGCAGCGAGACCTCGCGGCGGAACGCCCGCAGCCCGGAGTTCAGGTCGGGGATCCGGGTGTTGGTGAGCCGCTCGGCGACCTTGCGGATGAACCACTTGGCGGGGACGCGCAGCGCCTTGTGCGTGCCCTCCTCGCTGGTGCGCGCCCCGACGACCTGGTCCACGGACGGGTCGGTGTCGAGCAGCTCCACCAGTTCGGGGATCCGGTCGTTGGGATAGGACATGTCGGCGTCGGTCCACACGACGATCTCGCCGCGGGCCTGCTGGGAGCCGATGCGGCGGACGGTGCCGGAGCCGCTGTTGTGCTGGAACGCCATGATCCGCATGTGCGGGAAGCGCGGGGCGGCCTCCTCCAGCTTGGCCAGCGTCGCGTCGGTGGAGCAGTCGTCGACGGCGAGCAGCTCGTAGGTCTTGCCGCTGCCGTCCATCGCCGCGCAGATGCGCTCGACCTCGTCGATCACGTGGTCCTGCTCGTTGTAGCAGGGCAGGACGATCGTCACGTGGACGGGCTCGCGCGCGGGCTCGGGAGCGGGCACCGGCGCGGGCTCCGCCGCCGGGCGGGACGGCGACGCGGGCGGCGGTGAGGCGGGCGGCGACACCGGCGGCGCGGGCGTCGAAGCGGCGGGCTGGGGCGCCGACGTGGCGGACTGGGTACTCACGCAGGGCGAGAATACTCGCCCCGGCGCACCCGGGCGGCCTTACGGGCGGGGCGGCTCGGCGATCCACACATCGACGCCCAGCCGCCACGTGCCGCCGGGCGGAGCGTCCAGCGTGCGCCCGTCCTGGCGGGTCCGCAGCGCCATGACCTGCGACACCGGGCCGTACTGCCGCACCTGCCCCGGCTCCGCCGCCATGATCACCGGACGCCGCCCGGCCGCGAACACCCGCCCGATGACGCGCCGGACGTCCGCGGGCCGCGCCGCGGGCGCCGTCCGCGCCGCGGGCAGCCCGCACATGCCGCGGACCACCTGGAGGAACCGGTCGGCGGTGGCCCGCTCGATGATCACGACGGAACGGCGCGGCCCCAGTTCCTCGCACATGCGGTGGACGGCCGCCCGCTCGTGCTGGTCCGTCCGCGACACCATGTACCTCCCGGACGACAGCACGATCGGGACCCCCAGTAGCAGGACTCCGAGCACCGCCGCCGGGCGGACGACCCGCGGCCCGTACCCGAGCCTGCGGATCCGCCTCGTCGTCCAGGCCGCCGCGAACATGGCGAACAGCAGCAGCCCCGGGATGACGAGCCCGATCAGCCGCCGGGACGCCCACGGGTGGTCGGGCGTGATGCCGGGACGCAGCAGCACCTGCACGGTCGTCCAGACCACCACCGCGTACGGCAGCAGCCACTCCGGCGACCGGCCGCGCACCAGCCGCCGCACCAGCAGCGCCGCGCCGAGCGTGGCCAGCAGCAGCGCGGGGACGCCGATGTACCAGGCGACCCAGTGCAGGGACAGCTCCGAGTACTGCCGGGTGCCGTCGACGGGCAGGTGGCCGATCAGCTGCACCTGCTCGATGAAGTGCGCGTTCAGCTCGTCATCGGGATTGTCCGGCACGCGGCGGACGGTCTGCACCAGCGGGCGGACGGCGAACGCCGCCATCACCAGCACGGTCAGCACGGCCGCGGCCCACGGCAGCCGCCCGCGCCCGATCGCCGTCCCGGCGCCGCGCAGCCGCGGGCCCGTCCGCTCCCAGCGCAGCAGCACCGCCATGACACCGGCCGCCACGACGGTCAGCGCGGTGAGGAGCAGGAGGGGATCGAGCGAGGCGTGCAGGTACCGCAGGTACGGGCGGGAGAGCGCGAAGCCCTCGGCCAGCCCGGCGCCGACCCCGATCACCAGCCCGGCCGCCAGCGGGTACCCGGTCCGGCGGCCGCGCGCGACGAGCAGCCCGGCGAACACCGCCACCGGCAGCACGTCCCGCAGCCCGTCGATGCGGACGAGCACGATCAGCCCCAGCGCGGCCCCGGCGAGGAACGCCTTCGTCCGGGCCGACCGCGCCCCCTCCTTCCGGACGTCGTGGAGCAGGGCCAGCCCGCCGAGCAGCAGGACGAGGGCGGGCGGCTCGCTGAACGTCGAGCGGGAGACCCACAGCATGGGCAGCGTCAGCGCCAGGAGCAGCGCCCCGGCGGGCGCCCAGCGGGGCCCGACCAGCCGCGCGACCAGCCCCGCGAACGCGAGGACGGAGCAGGCGCCGAGCAGCGGCGCCATCAGCAGCAGCCCGTGCGTCCCGCCGATCCAGCCGCCCAGCGCCAGGATCATCGGGAGCCCCGCCATGAACTGCGGGACCAGCGAGCCGCCGTCCTCGTAGAAGGCGGGACCGGCGTAGGCCAGCGCCCTGTCGTCGCCGCCGAACGCCCCCTCCCTCCGCGGGATCGGCAGCGAGCCGTGGTCGGCCAGCCACGTCGCGAACTGCACGTACGAGGCCGGGTCGCGGCGCACGATGATCTGCTCGGAGCACATCGCCACCTGGAGCGCGAGGAACGCCGCCGCCACCGCGAGGACGGCGCCGGTCGCCCACCACGACACCGCGCCCAGCCCGCCCGGCTCCGCCGCGCCGCGCCCGTCCGCGCCGTCCGCGCCGCTGGTCCCGTCCGCGCCGCTGGTCCCCCGCGGCCTGGAGCGCAGGCCCTGCCACAGCACCAGCGCCGCGACCGGCACGAACAAGCAGATCGCCGGGCCCGGACGGAACGCGCCCGCCAGCAGCAGCGGGAGCGAGACGGCCAGCCACGCCACGAGGAGCAGGGCCGGGGCCACGGTGATCCTGGCGAGCACCCGGCCGGCGGTCGTGCTCGCGACGTGGTCATTCATCGCTGCGGAGCGTAGCGGGCACGGCCGCGCGGTGAGGCGTGGCGGGCCGCGGGGGCTCTACGCTCGGCCCATGACCACACGCGCCCAGGAGGACATCGGCCCGGCGGAGCTGCTTCGGCGGCGGGTGGCGGGCGACCCGTCCCGGCCTCTGGTGACCTACTACGACGACGGGCCGGGCGAGCGGGTCGAGCTGTCGGCGCGGACGTTCGACAACTGGGTCTCCAAGACCGCGAACTTCCTGGTGGACGGCCTGGGCGCCGAGCCGGGCACGCGGGCGGTGCTCGCGCTCCCGCCGCACTGGCAGAGCGCGGTGTGGCTGATGGCCTGCTGGTCGGCGGGGCTCGTCGCCGAGCCGGTCGACCCGGAGACGGTCCGGACGCGGATCGGAGCGGACGCGGCCGAACCCTTGGGGGCCTCCGGGCCGTACATCCTGGCGGCGGCCGAGGAGGTGCTGGACGAGGTGATCGCGGACACCGGCGCGGAGGAGATCGTCGGCCTGTCGCTGCACGCGCTGGGCGGCCCGCTGGGGCGGTGCCCGGCGGGGGTCGTCGACTACGCGGCGGAGGTCCGCGCCTACGGCGACCGGTTCGCGGCGGGCCCCGAGGTGACGCCCGCGGCACCCGCGCTCAGTGTGACAAAGGCCACATTGAGCGGGTCGGACCTGGTCGCCGCGGCCCATGCGGCCGTCGCGAAGTGGGACCTTGACGCACGGGACCGTGTCCTGGTTGACATGTCGTTCGCCACACTCGACGGGCTTCTGGCGGGCCTGCTCGCACCACTAGCCTCAGGTGCTTCCGTCATAATTCAACGAAACTTCGACAAAGCCGCCCTAGATCGACGAGTCACCCTGGAGCATGTGACGGCGGTGGCGGGTCTGCCGGGATGGAATGACGCATCCGGGTCCCTGCACCGGCTCTCCTGACCTACGCTTCCCTTGCTCTTGCCCGACCCGCGACCGCACACCCGATCCCCTGAAGGCGGGGCGCACCCCCGGACCCCGGAGCCGATGAACAGCAACCCGATGTACATGGAGTACGTCGACGACGCCGATCCGCAGCCGGCGCCGCCTCGACGCGGTTGGCGCATCCTCGGCTGGGTGTGCATCGGACTGTCGGCGGTCATGGTGGCCGGCTCCCTCACCGCCTACGGCCTGTACCGCAAGGCGTTCGGGAACATCGCGCACGAGGACGTGAACGCGCAGCTCGGGCCGAACCGGCCCAAGAAGCTGAACAGCGCGATGAACATCCTCATCCTCGGGTCCGACACCCGCGCCGGGGCCAACGCCAAGTACGGCCGCAGCATGAAGAACGAGCCGCCCCGCTCGGACACGATGATCCTGCTGCACCTGTCCCCCGGCGGCGGGCAGGCGATGGGCATCAGCTTCCCTCGCGACCTGATGATCCCGATGCCGTCCTGCAAGACCAAGACCGGCAGCACGCCCCCCGCGTCCCGGGCGCAGATCAACTCGGCGTTCACCAGCGGCGGCGCCGGCTGCGTGATGAAGGCGATCGAGAACATCTCCAACATCCGCATCGACCACTTCATGCAGGTCGACTTCAACGGCTTCAAGTCCATCACCAACGCCGTCGGCGGCGTCCCGGTGTGCCTGCCGAAGGACGTCGACGACCGGCAGTCCAAGCTCAAGCTCACCCGGGGCCGCCACACGATCAAGGGCGAGACGGCGCTGGCCTACGTCCGCAACCGGCACGGCCTCGGCGACGGCTCCGACACCGACCGCATCAAGCGGCAGCAGAAGTTCATGGGCGCCCTGGCCAACAAGGCGATGAGCGCGGGCGTGCTCAGCAACCCGGCCCGGCTGCTGTCGCTGATGAACGCGACCACCAAGTCGCTCACCACCGACAAGGAACTGACGCCGCAGGTCATGATGAAGATCGCCCAGGGCATGCAGGGCATGACCTCGGGCAAGCTCCGCTTTGTCACGGTCCCGTCGGGCCCCGACCCGCTCGACCCCAACCGGGTCGCGCTCAACGCGGGCGCCCAGCCGTTCTTCGCCTCCATCCGCAACGACAAGACGGTGCCCGCCGAGCCCAAGCCGAGCGGCGCCAAGATCCCGCCGAGCCAGGTGCGGGTGCGGGTGTTCAACGCCAGCGGCGTCACCGGCAAGGCCACCCGCGTCGCCGAGGACCTGGAGTCGCAGGGCTTCCAGGTGACGGTGGGCGGCAACGCCCCCGGCACGCGGACCAGCAAGGTCCTGTACGGCTCGGGCGCCGACCAGCAGGCCCAGACCCTGGCCGGGCTGATCCCGGGCAAACCGCAGCCCGCGGCCCGCACAAGCGGCGGCTCGCCCGGCGTCGTCGACCTGATCGTCGGCTCCGACTGGACGGTCCTGAAGAGCTCCAGGGCGGGCATCCCGAAGCAGACCGGCGAGATCAAAGCCAACGACGACATCTGCAAGGAGCCCTAACCTCGCTGCCATGACGTACAGCCCACGGCTCGCCACGGGCCCCGCGACAGCCACCGGGGCCGGACTCGCCGAACCCGCCGCTGAGCACCCCGCCGCCGAGCACCCCGTCGATGGGCGGTCCGCCGGTGAGCGGTTCGCTGAGGAGCAGGCCGCGGAGAGGGCCCCGCGTGCGCGCAAGCAGCGCGACCCGTTCTTCGACAACGCCAAGTACCTGGCGATCCTGCTGGTGGTGGCGGGGCACTCCCTGGAGGGCCTGCTGAACGTCCCCCTGGCCAAGGGTCTGTACATCTTCATCTACATGTTCCACATGCCGCTGTTCATCGTGACCACCGGCTACTTCTCGCGGAACTGGACGTTCTCCGCCGGCAAGGCGCGCAAGCTCATCACCAACGTGGGCGTGCCGTACGTGGTGTTCGAGTTCGCCTACTCCATCTACGACTGGCTGGCGGGACGCAACGAGCTGGAGATCAGCCTGCTCAACCCGTACTACCTCACGTGGTTCCTGTGCGCGCTGTTCCTGTGGCGGCTGTCCACGCCGGTCTGGCAGCAGATCAGATGGCCGCTGGCGGTGTCGCTGGCGTTCGCGCTGCTGTCGTACATGAGCTACCTCGGCGGCACGTTCGACATCCACCGGGTGATCGGGCTCCTGCCGTTCTACGTCCTCGGCCTCAATCTCAAGCCCGAGCACTTCGAGCTGGTCAAAAAGCCGATCGCCCGCCCGATCGGGTGGTGCGTCCTCGCGGCCGGGCTGGGCTGCTCCTACCTCGCCATGAACCACATGTCGCGGGCCTGGGTCTACTGGAAGCACCCGCACGCCATGCTCGGGGTCGGAAACTTCGCGGGCACGGTGATGCGGCTCGGCATGTTCGTCTCCGCGACGCTTCTGGTCGTCGCGTTCCTCTGCGTCGTGCCGCGCAGGCGGTACTGGTTCACCGGGCTCGGCGCGGCGACGCTGTACGCGTACCTGCTGCACGGGTTCGTCACCCGGCTGCTGAACTTCACCGGCTGGTGGGGCTCGGACTGGATGCACACCCCTCAGGGCGTGCTGGCCGTGCTCGCCGGGGCCGTGGTCGTCGGCACGCTGCTGTGCTCCAAGCCCGTCGTCCGCGGCATGAGCTGGGCGCTGGAGCCCAAGATGACCTGGGTCTTCACTCCGCTGCGCCGGCCGGGTGCCCGCCGATGACGATCGCCGCGACCGCAGGAGTCTCGCCTAACCGGCCCCAGGGCCCCCAAACGGGCACTAGAGTCGCCATGCCTCCACGTGAACGATCGTCGCGTACCAAGTGAATCTTTCGGAGACATGACGGAAACCCTCCCACAGTCACGTCCGCCCGCCCCCGACGAGCCGGCCACCGAGTCTCCCGGGGCGGTCGAGCCGCGCCCGCGGCAGCGCGACGCCTACTTCGACAACGCCAAGTTCTTCACGGCCCTGCTGGTCGTGGTCGGGCACGTCTGGGCGGAGTTCAACGACAGCAACGCGGTGCACGCGGCGTACATGGTGCTGTACGGCTTCCACATGCCGGTGTTCGTGTTCATCTCCGGATACTTCTCCCGCGGATTCCTCCGCTCGACGGACAAGTTCCGCAGCATTTTTCCCACGCTGATCGTCCCGTACGTCATCTTCATCGTCCTCTATCGGCTGCAGCTCGTCTTCGTCAATGACGTTGATTTCCGATTGAACGAGCTTTTCCGCCCGCATTTCCTGATGTGGTTTCTGGTGGCGATGGTGTTCTGGCGGCTGAGCGCCCCGCTGTGGGGCCACCTGCGCCATCCCTTCGCGGTGTCGATGGCGCTGGCCCTGGTCGGGGGCAGCTGGGCCTTCACCGCCGACACGACCCTCAGCCGGACGGCCGGGCTGCTGCCGTTCTTCGTGCTCGGGCTGACGATCGAGCCCCGGCACGTCCAGATCCTGCGGCGCTCCTGGGCCCGCTGGGCGGGCCTCGCCGTCCTGGCGGCGGCGCTGCCCATCGCCTACGTCTGGGAGCGCGGCACGGTCCTCCCGAAGGTCCACAAGGGCTTCGTGTGGTGGACGATGGGCTACGAGGAGATGGGCTACGGGGCGCTGGAGGGCATGGCCGGCCGCCTCCTCGCCGTCGCGTTCGCACTCGTCCTCGGCGCGGCCTTCCTCGCCGCGATCCCGCGCGGGCAATCCTGGTACACCCGGATGGGGACGCGGACGATGTACGTCTACCTCCTGCACGGGCTCGTCGTGAAGACCTTCGACTACACCGGCGTGCTCGCCGAGCCGGTCCTGCACAACCCGCTCGGGATCGTCTCGGTCACCCTCGCCGCACTCGCGCTCGGCGTGGTGCTGGCGACCGAGCCGGTGCGCTGGGCCGCCCGCTGGGCCGTCGAGCCCAAAGCGCGCCGGCTGCTCAAGCCCTAACTACCATGTGCGGGTATAGTCCAAATTTTCACCGAGTAGTTGATTGGCCGACGCGTGAGCAGTGGTAACGACATCTCCCTGAGCATCATCGTGCCCGTGCACAAAGTGCAGGGCTACATCCGGCAGTGCATGGACTCCATCCTCGACCCCGACCTTCCGAACCTGGAAGTGATCGCGGTCGACGACGCCTCGCCGGACGGATGCGGAGAGATTCTCGACGAGTTCGCCGAACGCGACTCCCGGGTGCGCGTGCGCCACCTCACCGAGAACGTCGGGCTCGGGCATGCCCGCAACACCGGGCTCGACATGGCGACCGGCGAGTACGTCTGGTTCTTCGACAGCGACGACTACGCGACCGAGGGCGCCGTCCGGGCGATCTGCGACCGGCTCGCCGAGACTCGTCCGGACGTGCTGGTCTTCGACTACGCGCGGGCGTACTGGAACGGCAAGGTCAAGCGCAGCATCATCAACGACCTGTTCCGCGAGCCGCCGGCGCCCGACGTCTTCACGCTGGAACAGCGCCCGAGCGTCCTTGAGATGATGATGACGGCGTGGAACAAGGCGATCCGCCGGGAGTTCCTCCTCGACCTCGGGCTGCGTTTCAGCGGCGGCTACTACGAGGACGTCAACGTCACCTACCCGATCCTCATGGCCGCCGAGCGGCTGAGCCTTCTGGACCGGGTCTGCTACATCTACCGGCAGCGCCGCCGCGGCGCGATCACCAAGACGACCGGCGCCAAGCACTTCGACGCGTTCGCCCAGTACGACCGCATCTTCGACTTCATGGACGAGATGGGCCCCAAGGCCGAGCCGTTCCGGGAGCTGATGTTCAACCGGACGATCTGGCACCTGCTGGTGATCATCGAGCGGGGCGACCGGGTGCACGAGTCGGAGAACGAGCGGTTCTTCGCCGAGATGTCGAAGACCTACAACCGCTACAAGCCGGAAGGCCACGTCCCGCCCGACAACAAGCCCGGCCTGGCCGACAAGCACCGGCTGATCGAGAAGAACGACTTCCGGGGCTTCCAGCGCCTCGGTCCCGGATCGGTCAAGGCGAAGGCCAAGAAGCGCGGCCGCAAGGCCAACAACCTCCGCAAGCGCGGCGTGCAGTACTCCAAGGAAATGGCCAAGGACCGCTTCTACCAGATGCAGCGGCGCCTTTCCATCGACGAGAACCTCGCCGTGTTCGGCGCGTACTGGTACCGCGGTTACGCCTGCAATCCGGCCGCCATCTACGAGAAGGCCAAGGAGCTCGCCCCGCACATCCGCGGCGTGTGGGTGGTGAAGCCGGGGGCGCGCAAGACCATGCCGGAGGGCGTGGAGTACGTCGTGTCCGGGTCGGCCGACTACTACCGGACGATCGCGCGGGCGAAGTACTTCGTCAACAACGTCAACTTCCCCGACCACCTCGTCAAGCGCCCCGGCCAGGTGCACCTGATGACCCAGCACGGGACCCCGCTGAAGAAGATGGGGCTCGACCAGATGGAGTTCCCGGTCGGCGCCAACGACATGGACTTCAAGGCCCTCATCACCCGGTCGGACCGCTGGGACTACCTCCTGTCGTCCAACCCGCTGTCGTCCGAGGCGTGGGAGCGCGGGTTCCCGTGCAACTACGAGATGCTGGAGATCGGGTACCCGCGCAACGACCGGCTCGTGACCGCCACCGAGGCGGAGCGGGACCGGCTGCGCGAGCAGATCGGCGTTCCGGAGGGCGCGACGGCGATCCTCTACGCGCCGACGCATCGCGACTACCAGCGCCGCTACAGCCCGATGTTCGACATCGGCCGGTTCGTCGAGCAGCTCGGCCAGGACCACGTCCTGTTGCTGCGAGCGCACTATTACTACAAGATCAAGAACATGGCGGCGGATCTGGGCTGGCCCGAGGGCCGGGTGATCGACGTGTCGGCGCACCCGTCGGTGGAGGACCTGAGCATCGCCTCGGACGCGCTGCTCACGGACTACTCCTCGGTCATGTTCGACTACGCGAACCTCGACAAGCCGATCGTCATCTACGCCAACGACTGGGAGACCTACCGGCTCACCCGCGGGGTCAACTTCGACCTGACCGCCACCCCGCCCGGCGTCGTCGCGACGACGGAGAGCGAACTGGTCGACGCGTTCGTCTCCCGGGCGGCGTGGAGCGACACGGCCGTCAAGGCGCGCGACGGGTTCCGGGCGCGGTTCTGCCCGTGGGACGACGGGCACGCGGCCGAGCGCGCCGTCCGCCGCCTGTTCCTCGGGGAGCAGGTCCCGAACCCGCCGATGTAGATCCGCCCGCCCCGCTCCCGCATCCGCGGCTCCCGCCGCTCACAACACGTCGTCTCACGACCTGGCCACGGTTCCCAGGTCCTCAAGTGGTCGAAGGAGTGGGTCGCTTGTCCACCAGCCGGATCAGCGTCATCGTCCTCTCACACGGAGCCGGGGAGTCGCTGCCCGACACCCTGACCTCCCTGTCGGTGCAGTCCCACGGCGAGCTGGAGGTGCTCGTCATGGACGACGGCACCGGCGCCGCCGCCGGGATCGCGCTGCCCGACGACCGGTTCCGGCTCGTCCGGGAGGGCGCCCTCAGCCGGGGCGCGGCCCGGGGCCGCGGGGTCGCGGCCGCCGGCGGCGCGTTCCTGCTGTTCGTGGACGGGGGCGACGAGCTGCCCCCGGACGCGCTGGAACTGCTGCTGTCCGCCCTGGAGAGGTCCGGTTCGGACTTCGCGCTCGGCGGCGAGGCGGCCAGGAAGCGGACCGGGCAGGTGTGGTCGTGGCAGCCCCGCAAGGCGACGGTTCCGCCGGCCACCGGAACCGACCTGCGCCGCCACCCGGACCTCATCCTGAGCAGGCAGATCACCGGCAAGCTGTTCCGCCGCTCGTTCTGGCAGGCGGGCGGGCTGGAGTTCCCCGACATCGGCAGGTACGACGACCTGGCCGTGACCGTCCAGGCGCTGCACCTGGCCAAGGCGATCGACGTGCTGCCCGAGGTCGTGCTGCACCGCCGGCCGGCCCGGTACGCGCCGACGACGGAGGCGCAGGAGATCGCGGACGGGTTCGGCGCGGTCACGCTCGCAACGACCTGGCTCGCCGAGCACGGCAGCGCCAGGGACGCGCGGCCGCTCCAGCTCGCCGCCGTCACCACCGAGCTGCGGGTGTTCCTGGACGTGCTGCCCGACCTGCCGGGCGAGGAGCGCGATCAGGTCGTCGCCCAGGCGGCCGCGTTCGCCGCCGGGGTGCCCGCGAAGGTGTTCGCCGAGGCGCCCGCGCTGGTCCGCCTGAAGTGGCACCTGGCCTCGGCCGGGCACACGACCGAGCTGGTGAAGGTCGTCCGGTACGAGCGGGGCAAGTCCTCGCCGTCCATCGTCCGCGACCCGGTGCGCCGGTACGTGGTGTACCCGTACTGGAAGGACAACGCGCTCGACATCCCGCGCGAGGTCTACCGCGCCCGCGACGAGGTGAAGCTGCGCGGCCGCGTCCACGCCGTCCGCTGGGAGGGCGACCGGCTGACGGTCACCGGCGAGGCGTACATCAACTCGGTCAGCTCGCGCCGCCGCTGGACCGCGCTGAAGACGGTGACGCTGCGCTCGGGCCGCCGCAAGATCATCGCGCGGGCGCGGCAGACCCCGAAGCCCGGCAAGACCTCCGGCGCCTGGTCGGGGTTCGAGTTCTCGCTGGACGCGGGCAGGCTGCGCGACCGCGGGACGTGGGTCGAGGGCATCTGGGACGTGCGGGCCTCGGTGCTGAACTCCGGCGTGTTCCGCCAGGGGCCGCTGCGCGGCGGCGGCTCCGGCACCGGCGCGCACCCCCCGTACCACTACGTCGCCGACGACGTCCGCGTCGTCCCGCGGATCGTGGACGGGAACCTGCGCGTCGAGGTCGAGAAGGTCCGGGTGAAGGCGTCGTCCCTGCGCTGGGAGGGCGACGCGCTGGTCATCGGGCTCACGGCGGCGGGCGACCCGCCCGCGGAGCTGACGCTGCGGCTCGGCGACACGCGGGTCCGGGTCCCGGTCACCACCGCCGGCGGGGCGCCGAGCGCCCGCGTCGATCCGGCGGCGCTCGCGGACGTGCCGATCGACCCCGACGCGATCGACGACACCCGCGACTGGACGATCTCCGCCGACGGCCGGTCCCTGGTCCTCGCCGAGGGCGTGGAGGAGGTTGCGCGGCCGTTCGGCGCGCTGGAGGTCGTCGCGGGCCGCGGCCCCAGCGGCTACCTGCGCGTCCGGCTCACCACGACCCGGCTGCTCGTCGCCGACTGCGCGTGGCGCCCGGACGGGACCCTGGCCCTGACCGCGACGCACGCGGCGCACGAGGCCGGGCAGATCGTTCTGCGCGGCCGCGCCCGCCGCAAGGACTTCGCGTTCGACCTGGTCGCCGACGGGTCCGGGACGCTGCGGGCCGAGGTGCCCGTGGCGGCCGTGCCGAGCGTGGCGGGCGTGCTGCCGCTGCGCCCAGGCCGCTGGGACGTGCTGTTCCGCCCCCACGGGGGCCGGGCGCTGACCGTCCGCCTCACCGGCCCGGCCCAGAAGGGCCTGCCCGAGGCGCTGGAGGTGGCGCGGCGCGAGTACGACCTGGAGTCCGCGGACGGGCGGCTCGTCGTGTCGGTGACCGGCGATGTGTCCCGCGAGGAGCGCGGCGAGGGCCCGAAGATCCGCGAGGAGGCCCGCCGGCGGGTCGAGCGGGACGGGCTCCGCGACGCCGTGCTGTTCTCCTGCTTCAACGGGCGGCAGTACTCCGACAGCCCGAAGGCGATCCACCAGGAGCTCGTCCGGCGTGGCTCGGACCTGGAGCAGCTCTGGGTCGTCAACGACGCGCAGGTGGAGCTACCGAGCACGCTGGAGGCCGTCCGGCTGAACGGGCGGGAGTGGCAGGAGGCGGTGTCCACCTCCCGCTATATCGTCACCAACCACCGGCTCGGCGACTGGTTCCAGCGGCACCCGGACCAGATCGTCCTGCAGACCTGGCACGGCACCCCGCTGAAGAAGATCGGGAAGGACATCAAGGAGGTGCACTTCGCCTACGCGCCCGGAATGAAGAAGGCGCTGCAGGCCAAGTCCACCGGCCCGGCCATCCCCGAGTGGAGCCACCTGCTGTCCCCGAACCCGTTCAGCACGGAGATCTTCCGCCGGGCGTTCGCGTTCCAGGGCGAGATCATCGAGGCGGGCTACCCGCGCAACGACCTGATGCACAGCCCCGAGGCCGAGGCGGTCGCCAAGGACGTCCGGACGCGGCTCGGGATCCCCGAGGGCAAGCGGGTCGTGCTGTACGCGCCCACCTGGCGCGACGACCAGTACTACAGCAAGGGCCGCTACAAGTTCGACATGCGGCTCGACCTGGAGCGCGCCCGCGCCGCGCTCGGCGACGACCACGTGCTGCTGGTCCGGCTGCACACCAACGTCGTGGACGGCATCGCCGAGGACCCGGGCGGCTTCGTCCGGGACGTGTCGCTCTACCCCGACATCACCGAGCTGTACCTGATCTCCGACATGATGATCAGCGACTACTCGTCGGTGATGTTCGACTACGCCAACACCGGACGCCCCATGCTGTTCTTCACCTATGATCTGGCCGACTACCGGGACCGGCTCCGCGGCTTCTACTTCGACTTCGAGGCCGAGGCGCCGGGTCCGCTGGTGGAGACCTCCGACGACCTGATCGAGGCGATCGGGAACATCGAGGACGCCACCGCCGGGCACCGGTCGCGGTACCAGGACTTCGTCGAGCGTTTCTGCCCCCTGGACGACGGGAACGCCGCCGCCCGTACGGTCGACAGAGTCTTCCAGTCATCTCTTTGAACGGTTGGACCGCCATGGCTTCCCCCAAGGTCAGCGTCATCGTTCCCGTGTACAACTGCCGTACGACGGTGGAGGGGACGCTGCGCTCGGTGTTCGAGCAGACGCTCGCCCCCGAGCTGATCGAAGTGGTCGCGGTGGACGACGGGTCCACCGACGGCAGCGGTGAGGAGCTCGACCGGCTCGCCACCCAGCATCCCGGGCTCAGCGTCGTCTACCAGCCCAACTCGGGCGGCCCCGGCGGCCCCCGCAACACCGCGATCGAGCGCGCCCGCGGCGAGTACCTGTTCTTCCTGGACGCCGACGACCGGCTCGGTCCCGAGGCCCTGGAGCGCCTGTGCGCCATGGCCGACGAGAACGGCACCGACATCGCCATCGGCAACTACGTCGGCGTCGGACGGGGCGTCGCGCGCTTCGACAAGAACGTCCCGCGCGTCACCGTGGACGACCCCGACTTCGACGTCTACAGCAGGTCGCTGACCGCGCACAAGCTGTTCCGCAGGGACCTCGTGGAACGGCACGGGATCCGCTTCCCGGCGGGGATCCTCTCGGGCGAGGACAAGGTGTTCACCGCCCATGCGCTCCTGCACTCCTCCGGCGTGTCGATCGTCGCCGACTACGACTGCTACTTCCTGGTGGAGCGGAACGACGGCACCAGCATCATGCAGACCGGCGGCGCCGGGCCCACCGAGTACTTCGACCGGGCCGCCCGTCCGCTGCTGGAGAACGTCATGTCGCACACCAAGCCGGGCCCGGTCCGCGACCGGATGCTCATCCGCCACTTCCAGCGCGACGTCCTGCACCGGTTCAACGGCACGTTCCTCGCGGGCGACGCCGATCTCCGGCGGGCGACGCGCGACGGGGCGCGCAACCTCTGCGAGGACTTCCTCAGCCAGGCGGTGCTCAGGCGGATGCCGCCCCGGCACCGGCTGCTCGCCCACTGCGCGCGCAGCGGGCACCAGGAGCTCCTCAGCAAGATCGTCCAAGCGCACCTGGCGCCCGAGCCGGTGCCGGTCGTGGTCGACAAGGACCACGCCTACCTGCGGTACCCCGGCTTCCGGGAGCCCGGCGCCGCCATCTCCGACAGCTACTACGACGTCACCGACCGGCTGCGGGTGGAGCGGCACATGACGGCGCTCGGGTGGGACGGCGACCGGCTGCGCGCCAGCGGCACCGTCCGGCTCGGCCAGGTCGACACCGCCGGGCAGTCGGTCCGGATGCTGCTGCGCGACAAGAAGTCGGGCGCCGAGCACCGGGTGCCCGCCGAGTCCGACGGCGACGGCGGCTTCACCGTGGACATCGACGCGTGCACGGCGGCCTCCGGCGCGCCCCTGCCGGCGGGCGCCTGGGACCTGCACGTGGAGGTCGTCTGCGACCAGCTCGCCAAGGAGGGACGGCTCGGCGCCGACCGCTCCCCCGACCTCGGAGCACCGCCGGCACGGTTCGTCACGTCCGAGGACGGTGCGGGAGCGGGCGTCACCCCGTTCTTCACGCGCGCCTACGACAACCTGACCCTCACCGTCGTCCCGGGCCCCGCCGCCCTGGAGAAGCTGCTGCGCGTCGAGGAGATCGGCTGGGACGGCGGCGCGCGGCTGCGCGTGCGCGGCCACGTGCCCGCCGGGTCCGGCGCGGCCGGGCGCGTCGGCCTCGCCGTCCGGGTGGAGCCGCGCGGCGAGGGGACGGGCCGCGAGGCCGAGGTCCGGCTCACGGCCGGGGACGGCCGCATGGAGTTCACCGCGGTCGCCGACCTGCGCGGCCTGGCCGCCGGGCGCTGGGACATCTGGCTGGCGTTCACGGTCGGCGGCGAGACCGTCCGGCTGCGGGTACCCATGCCGGACGCCCCGAAGGCGGCGGCGGTCCCGTGCGCGGCGTTCGGGATGCGCCGGGCCGCCTACTACCGGACGGGCGGCGGCAACCTCGCGGTCCACGTCGTCCCCGGGAAGGTGCCCGCCCTGGCCCGGTCGGCCGGCCGCCGCCTCGGCAGGGCCCGGCGCTAAAGGTTCGGGCCGGAAGTGGTCCTTCTACCCAAGGGCAGTTCATTGAGCGTTCAATACATGTTGATACGCTGAGTGTCCGCACGATCAGTGCTGGGAGGAAGGCTTGCTGCTGTGAACGCGGTGGCGAACCATGTGAGGGTGGCCGCCGACGACGGCCTGCTGATCCGCTGGCCGGATCCGCTGCCCGACGGCGAGCGGATCGTCCTTCGGCACGGCTCGTCCGGTGACGAGCGCGCCGCGAACCCCGCCGGCGACCGCCGGTCCTGCGTGCTCGCGCTCGGCGAGCTGGGGCCGGGCGCGTGGGAGGTGCACTTGGAGGCGGGCAGCCTCACCCGGCCGTTGCTGACCGACGACCCCGGGTTCTCCCTCGACGAGCTGCGCGCCTACGCCGCGTTCCCCCGCCGGCGCTCCGTCCGCGTCACCCGGTCGCGGGAGGGGCGCGTCATGGTGCGCGTCCACGAGGTCGTGCCGCACGCCGAGGTCGAGGTCGTGCATCCGCGCGACGACGAGATCCGGGTCGGCGGCCTGCTCGCCTACAGCGGCCCCCGGTCGGGCGAGGCCCGGCTGGTGGCGCTCGCGCGCGAGGGCGGCGGCACGGCGGTCGGCGCGGCGCGGATCCACGGGACCGAGTTCCACGCCCGGCTGCCCCTCACCTCCCTGGCGGCCGTCCGCCCCCCGGTGCACTGGGACCTCTGGCTGGACGTCGCCGACGTCCACGCCCGCCTCGCCACGCTCCTGGACGACGCGCCCGGCAAGCAGGGCAAGCTGGCGTTCCCGTCCCAGACCGTCTCGTCCGGCGGCGGGGAGCTGATCGTCCGGCCTTACTACACGGCGCGGGACGAACTGTCGGTCGCCTGCCACCGAGCCGATTCCTGGTGGGGGGACGACCCCCCACACCCCCCGGAAACCGCGACCGGCCCGGCCCCCTCCACTCCGCTAGCGCTCCGCTCCGGGAACCGGGCCGATACCCGGTGGGGGGACGACCCCCCACACC